>URBM01000118.1 GCA_900545995.1 uncultured Collinsella sp.
TCGTCGGCAGCGTCAGATGTGTATAAGAGACAGCGCTCGTCTCGATCATGCCCACGCGCGAGGTCGTAAGCTCGCTGCAGATTCCCGTAACTTGCGACGCACTCTTTGACGAGATTAACTTTGACGAGTACGACTGCGTCGTGCTGCCCGGCGGCCTGCCCGGTGCCACCAACCTGCGCGCCGACCAGCGCGTCTGCGACTTAGTCTGCGATTTCGCCGCAACCAAGCACGTCGCCGCCATCTGCGCCGCCCCGTTTATCCTGGGCGAGCTCGACCTGCTCGAGGGGCGCCACGCCACGTGCTTCCCTGGCTTTGAGAAAAGCTTCCCCGAAGGCGCCTATACCGGCGAGAAGGTCACGCAAGACGGCAACATCATCACCGCCAGCGGCATGGCCCAGTCGCTCCCCTTTGCGCTTGAGCTGCTGCGCACGCTCGCCGGCGACAAGGCCGTCGATAAGGTCGCCGAGGGCATTCAGCTATGATTTTGGCTTCGCAATCACCGCGCCGCATCGAGTTGATGCGCGAGGCGGGCTATGACATTCGCATCATTCCTGCCGATATCGACGAAACGCCGTTTGATGGCGAGGCCCCGCTTACGCTCGTTGAACGCTTAGCACGCGCCAAAGCCGCCGCCGTTGCCGCCGAACATGCCGAGCCCAATGAGCTGACGGTCGCGGCCGACACCATCGTCACCTTTGACGGCAAGATTCTGGGCAAGCCGGCAACCGAGGACGAGGCGCGCACCATGCTCCGTGAGCTTTCGGGCCGCACGCACCAGGTCGCAACCGGCGTCTGCATCGTTAAGGCAGGCGACACGGCCGCCCCGCATGCCGCCGAGAGCCTGTCCTTTGTCGATGTGACCGACGTGACGTTCTACGAGCTCACCGACGAGCAGATCGAGCACTACGTCGCCTCGGGTGAGCCCATGGACAAGGCCGGCGCCTACGGCATTCAGGGCACAGGAGGACGCATGCTCGTGCACGATATTTCGGGCGACTTCTATAACGTGGTGGGCCTACCCATCGCCCGCGTCGCGCGCGCGATTCAAAAACTCTCGTAATTGCATCTGGCGCTGGGTATCCCCCGGCGCCTACAATTTTGGCGTACCGTACGGATCCCGACCGGGCACAAGGCGCGGCGGAAAACCGATAGGAGTTAAACATGGATACACTGCTCGAGGCCATTGACGTCTGCGATGTCGATGGCTTTTGCTATGGCAACTATACGGACGAGGAGGCCGGCACCGGTTGCACCGTAATCGTGGCACCCGAGGGCGCCACCGGCGGCGTTGACGTTCGCGGCGGTGCTCCCGCATCGCGCGAAACCGACCTGCTGCGACCCGAGAACACTGTCGACAAGGTCCACGCCGTCTGCCTTTCGGGTGGATCGGCCTTTGGCCTCGAGGCTGCAAGCGGCGTCGCTCGCGAGCTTGAGAGCCGCGGCATCGGCCTTCCCGTCGGCCCCACGCAGGTGCCTATCGTGTGCTCGAGCTGTATCTTCGACCTCGCCTTTGGTAACCCCACCGTTCGCCCCGACATTGAGGCCGGCATCGCCGCCGTGCGCGAAGCACTCGACAACACCCCCACCAAGCTCGAACAGGGCAACGTAGGCGCCGGCACGGGCGCTACCGTGGGTAAGCTCATGGGCCCCGCTACCTGCATGAAGGCCGGCCTTGGCGCTGCCGCCGTGGCGCTCGGTCCCGTTAAGGTAGGCGCCGTGGTCTCGGTCAACGCCTGCGGCAACGTGGTCGACCCCTTCACCGGCGAGTGGGTCGCCGGCATGCGCGCCGCCGCCGATAGCGACCAGATCGTCGACATGGAACTCGCAGCCTTTGCCGCCGCCGGATCCATGCAGATGCCGCTCGACCGCACCAACACCACCATCAGCTGCATCGTCACCAACGTGGAACTCACTAAGGCACAAACCACCAAGGTCTCCCAGATGGCCGCAGACGCCTACGCACACGCCATCCGTCCCACGCACACCACCAACGACGGCGACACTATCTACACCCTCGCCAGCGGCAAACTGGGCGCCCAGGCAAGCGCCGCCGTTCCCCTAGACCTGCTGGGCATGCTCGCCGTAAGGGCCCTACAGACCGCCATCGTAAACGGAGCCAAAACCGCCAAAACCTCCCACGGCATCCCCGGCGCCGCGAAGTAGCCTAACCTGACCGGTTGCCCGGTGGGGCTTGGTTATGTTTGCTGCTCTACAGTCCTGGCTCGCACGAAGAACACATTAAGTGCTCTTCGGCTCGTGCGGAACTCGCGACAAACATAACCAAGCCCCACCGGGCAACCTACCAACCAAGTCTTTTCAGCCCAGGCCCCTGTGTACCGCGCGTCGAAGATCTTCAAATTCAAATAACCTGACAATCGATTCTTATAGCAGAGGCCCCTTGGCCCTTAGTTTGCTACTGCGAGCAGGACTGTTCGCAGTAGCAAACTAAGGGCCAAGGGGCCCAGTCAACCTATCAGCAGCGATTACTCAGCAGCTAGTTGAATTTGAAGATCTTTGAGGCAAGACGGTATAGGCCGAGTGTGGTTTTGTCTCCCGCCCGTCCGCGCAGATTGGTGAAGAACCCGACCACGCCGTAGCGGGCACGACGATACATGCGCTCGTCGTAGGCCTTCAAATCATTCCACAGCGTCTTTAGGCGCTCGTCGGCGCAATCTTCCTCGGAAAGCTTGGTGAGCACCGAGCAGATCGCCATCATCATGGTGAAGTAGCCCATCATGTACGAACGTAGGCGTGACGACTCGACATCGCTGTACAGGTGGTACGACTCCATCATGATACGCGTAACACGGAACTGCTGGTCCAGACGCTTGACCATCGTGGCCTCGTTGACACTCTGGCCCTCGCGACCGATAAAGTAGCGGTAGAGGTCGATGTCGGCGTAGTACATGGTCTTGCAACGCGGCAGCGGCACGTAGGCGTAGATGTTGTCCACATAGAACGTGTGCGGCGGCATGGGAAGGTTGGACTCGCGCAGCACATCCGTGCGATAGCACAGGCTGTGCATGAGTAGGTTCTGGTCCAGGCGGAAATGACCGATCTGATCCCAAGAAAAGATCTTTTTGCGCGGCAGGGCAAATTTGTAGCCAATAGCGGTATGCGTGCCCTCGTAAACCTTCTCGTACACGTAGTTCGAGATAAACAGGTCAACGCGCTGGTCGCGCTCTTCAAAGCCACGCAGAATCGACAGCATGGTCGAAAGGGCAGCACCGTCAAGCCAGTCGTCCGAATCAACAACCTTGTAGTAGGTGCCCTGCGCCTCGCGCAGACCCGAAAGGACGGCAATACCGTGACCGCCGTTCTCCTGGTGCACCGCGCGGATGATTCCAGGGTAACGGGCCTCCCACTCGTCGGCCTTGGCGGCCGTCTCGTCCTTGGAGCCGTCGTCCACCACGATAATCTCGATATCGGTGGCGTAATTGCTCCCCTCCAAGATAGAGGTGATGCAATGGTCCATGTCCTTGGCGGCGTTATACGAGGGAATACCGAATGTTATGACTTTATGCATGGCAGGCGATAATCTCATCCGAAAGATCGAGGGCGGAATTGGTCACAGCGTCCATATCGTAGTAACGATACTCGGCCAGACGACCCACCGGGTGGAAGTTCGTCAGGTTCTGGACGCGCTCAAGATAGCGCTCATAGAGCTCACGGTTCTCGGGCTCAAGAATGGCGTAGTACGGCGTCTCACCCGAGCCGGGCGTATAGGCCTTGGAGTATTCCTTCATGATGGTGGTCTTGCCGGGCAGGACCTGGCCAGTCATATTCTTGAACTCAGTGATGCGCGTGTAATCCTCGCTCGTGGTGTAGTTGACGGTGCCCACGGGCTGGAACTGATCCATATCGAGCGTCTCGAACTTCATGTCGAGCGTACGGTACGGCAGGGCGCCCAGGTCGAGATTGAACAGCTCGTCGAGCGGACCGGTGTAGACGATCTCGCCGCCATAGACCTTACCGTCGATCTTGACGGTGGTCTCGTCGATCTCGAAGAGGTCGCGGGCGTCCACGTCGCAGAACACATCAATCAGATCGTGGTCGAGCATATGCTCAAACAGCGCGGTATAGCCGTCCTGCGGCATGCCCTGGAAGGGAGCCTGCGGGAAGTAGCGGTCATCATCGCCCACAAAGACGGGAACACGGCCGGTGATCGAGGGATCAATCTGGTCGGGCGTCTGGCCCCACTGCTTCATGGTGTAATGCAAAAAGACGTTCTCGTAGACGTAATCAGCGACCTCGGCCAAGTCGGGGTCGTTCTTCTTACGCAGCTCCATAATGGGCACCTTGACATCCTTGCCAAAGGTCTCCACGAGCTTCTGATACAGCTCCTCGCCGCGCTCGTCACCAAAGGCGAGCTTGAGACTCGCGTGGTTGAAGGGCACGGGCATAAGGGTGCCGTTGATGTTGGCGAGCACCTTGTGCTGATAATCCGTCCACCTGGTAAAGCGCGACAGGAAATTGTGCACGCGCTCGTTAAAGGTGTGATAGATATGCGGACCGTACTCGTGGATCAGGATTCCGGCCTCGTCAGTGCAGTCATAGGCATTGCCCGCAATGTGGCTACGGCGCTCCAAAACGGCAACACGATAGCCGATGGTCTCGGCAAGACGGCGGGCGCAAACGGCACCGGCATATCCAGCACCGACGACAATCATGTCGTACGCGCCGGCGTTAAAGCCTTCAGGCAGGCCTGAGGTAATCTGCATCGATACTCCTTGTCAAAAGCCACGGGCTCGTTAGCTGGGCTTTTCTCGAACATTCTTCGAGACATATTTATCAGAGCGATTATAGCGCTAATGCGTCCTATAATGAGCTTGCCACACAAGGAAAGCTCAAGCACCGCGGCGTACAAATTTGAAAGGTAAACCCGCTAGCAGCGGGTTTATTCGTGAACAGCCGGGCGCCTGGAGCTTAGTGAAACGCTTGTAAGGAGTAACATGAGCGATTTCCTTAACCGTATGAAGTCTGCCGCCAAGGCCGACCTTAAGACGATCGTCCTGCCCGAGGGCGAGGATCCGCGCACCATCGTCGCGGCCACCAAGATCATCGAGGAGGGCCTGGCAAAGATCGTCATCCTGGGCAACCCCGACGAGATCAACGTTCCCGGCGCCACCGTCATCGATCCGCGCAATGCCGAGAAGCACGAGGAGTACGCGCAGAAGTTTGCCGAGCTCCGCGCCAAGAAGGGCGTCACCATCGAGCAGGCTCGCGCCCAGGTGATGGACGCCACCTACTTTGGCACCATGATGGTCAAGATGGGTGACGCCGACGGCCTGGTCTCCGGCGCCTGCCACTCCACCGCCGACACCCTGCGCCCCGCGCTGCAGATCCTTAAGACCGCCCCGGGTACCAAGCTGGTCTCGGCCTTCTTCGTGATGTGCACCGACACCCCGCAGTTCGGCACCGACGGTACGCTGATCTTCGCCGACTGTGGCCTCAACATCAACCCGTCCTCCGACGAGCTCTCCGAGATCGCCATCGCCTCCGCTCACTCCTGGTCCACCTTTATGGGCAGCGTCGAGCCGCACGTGGCCATGCTCTCCTACTCCACCATGGGCTCCGCCGGCGGCGAGGTCGCCAAGAAGGTCCAGGAGGCCGTTAAGTTCTGCAAGGAGAAGGCTCCCGAGCTCGCCATCGATGGCGACCTGCAGCTCGACGCCGCCATCGTTCCCACCGTCGCCCAGCTCAAGGCCCCCGGCTCCTCCGTTGCCGGCAAGGCCAACGTGCTTGTGTTCCCCGATCTCGAGGCCGGCAACATCGGCTACAAGCTGGTCCAGCGCTTCGCCGGCGCCGACGCCTGTCTCTTATACACATCTGACGCTGCCGACGATAAGGCTCGT
>URBM01000119.1 GCA_900545995.1 uncultured Collinsella sp.
GGGCTCGGAGATGTGTATAAGAGACAGTCCAGGAATCGTTCCCGCCCTTGTTGTGCGTGGTGTAGTCAGCGGCGTTACCGGCATCGATCTTGACGACGCTCTGCTTCCAGTTGCCGCCCTCCAGGTCGTACATGTCGACTACGGCCTTGCGCACGCCGTTCTCGTCGACATAGCAACCCGCGTAGACAAAAAGCTCGTCCACACCGTCGCCATCGACATCGCCCGCCTCGGCATCAAAGACGGCATCGTGCTCTTGCAGATAACCGGCATCCAGATACTTAAAACGGCCTTCGTACATCATATTGGTGTTGACCGTCACCGGCAGGTGTGTGTCGAGAGTGCGCGTACGCCCGTTGCTAAACGAGTAGAGGACCAGCTCAACCTTTCCGGCGTATGACTTGCCGTCAATCGTCGTGGAGGAACTGTCGCCGTAGGCACGGAGCTCGGCAACGCGGCTCTTTTTGCCCGTGCTGGCGTCGCTGCAGAACTCAACACTCGTGGCGTGAATGCCCGAGAAACCGTTGTTGTCGTTGGCGAGTACTGTTGAGGACTCATTGTTGCTTAGGTACGACCAGGTGCCGCCACCGTAGTCGCTATGCTTGTAGAGATCGCTGTTCGTATCGAAGTTGTTGACGTTTTGCCAGAACTTTGCGGCGCCCCACACACTTCCATAGCCATCGGTGAGTTTGCTGCTGCCGCCAATGTCACCGCGCTCGACGTTCTCGAGCTTGTCGCGCAGAGTGTAGCGATTGCCATGGCTACCGTTAGCTGCCATATAGACCTCGCTGCGCGTGGCAAACGTCGTGGGGGTATCAGTGGAATAGGGGCCAACGGTATCGGCCGGAATGTCCTCGCTCGTGCCCAGACCCAGGGCTTGATAATCCTGCTCGGTCATATCGGTGATCTCAGGCGTGTCGGCCGCCTGGGCGACGTTGGGAGCCGCCGTGAAACAGGCGACGCTCGTGGCGATCAGCGCAGCAAGCGCCGCCGTCCCGGCAAGCGGGATTTTCGACAACCGGCGAATGTGGGGGTGTGGAACGTGCATGGGGGACCTCGCTTTACTCGAGTGGAGTCGGCTCATTTTTGCAAATGATACGTCCGACGCCCGATATCACGTGTCTCATTTTCGCCAACGGCGTGTCTCATTTTTGAGAATCCGAGATGCCGCGGAAATCTTATCCCAGCTCAAAGGCCATTTCTGGGATGTATTTTCCATCGAGTGCCTCATCGGGAAACTGCATCCCATTTCAAGCGTGGGACTGCGGACGCATTTTCCGAAAGCCTGCCCATCCGGAAAGCCCGTCCCACTTTGGACGCATCCGGGCACGGAACCATCGACCTATCAGGCCTTCCATCAATAAAGAGGCGCCCTCCCGGACGACGGGGCACGAAGTTCATCGCGAGTTCCGCACGCAAAGAAGGCCACGTAATGTGGCCTTCGTCTTGCGCAGGACTGTAGAGCGTGGAACTTCGTACCCCGACGCCCGGGAGAACGTTACATTTAGAAAGATGAACCGACCGCCGTCAGCGATAGGAGCTACTCCCCCAGCACGGCCTTCTTGGCGGCCATCGCCATGTTGTCCAGATCCTCCTTGGTGGGATGATCCTTTGCGGCGACCCAGTTGTCGAGCAGCATCTTAAAGCGGGCATTGTCGGGATCTTGCTCGAGCATGGCCTCGTAGCGCTGCTTAACCGCGGGACCCATCTTGCCCTGGCACATCGCCCAGCCCGCAAGCTCGGCATCCCCAGCCAAATTGGAAGTCACGCGATCAATAATCTGCTGGTAATAGCTCTGGTCGGCCCCAAAACCGCAGGTGCCAAACAGGAAGACGCGCTTGCCGTGCAAGGCGGAGAGCAACGCCGCGACCGAAGGCGTGCACGCGCCCTTGTCGCACCAAAAACCGACGAGCACCGTGTCGGCCGCGCAGGCGCCCTGCGCCTCGAGCGCAACCTGATCTGCGTCCGCATCGTCGCTCAACGCCGCGGCATGGACAAACTCAACGCCCGCAGCCTGCAGAGCGCGCTTGATCGCGCCCGAAACCATCCTGGTATTACCGCTCTTGCTGTTAACCACCAAAGAGCACGTCATAGTCACGTTGCCTCGTTTCCCCCAAAACTAAAGCCACTAATGCAATTTATTAGATGAATATCTTAGTACTAACGTGACAGATGTAAACCACCTTCTGTCGATTGGCGACGCAGACGACATCTTTGGACAGATTTCGAACAGTATGTACTTCGGATTGAAACCGCCGCAGAACGTTTCACGAATGGCCGAAAAAATGTTTCACAAAACGCCGTCAAATTGATTCACGAAATACCGTCAAATTGTGTCATGGTTTTTCGTCAAAATGTTTTACGCGCTGGTAAGATGCTATAAAACAAAATGTTTCTCTGAATGGCGGGAAGTACGATGACTAGGTATATGAGTAGATGCATCGATCGCTCAATCGAACGCGATCTTGGCATTTTTGGCGCCGTGCTCATTCAGGGACCGAAGTGGTGCGGAAAGACGACTACGGCCCAGCAATTCGCCGAATCATCGCTGTCTCTCTCCGACCCAGCCGGAGACTTTGCCGCGTTGCAGCTTGCCAAGATCGACCCGGCTCAAGCGATAGTCGGCGCAACACCGAGACTCATCGATGAGTGGCAGGAAGAGCCGAAATTGTGGGACGCAATACGTTTTGAATGCGATCGTAGGGCTGGTGAGCCAGGGCAGTTTTTGCTTACGGGGTCAGCAACGCCAAATGATGCCGACCAACCGATGCACAGCGGCATCGGGCGCATATCACGCTTGCGCATGGAAACAATGACTCTGGCCGAACTCGGAGTTTCCACAAGGGCGGTCTCGCTCGAATCACTGCTTAACGGATGCGCCATCAAAGCGGCACTTGGATCCATTAACGGCATCGCCGGCATCGCCGATTTACTATGTCGTGGAGGTTGGCCTCAGGCGGTTGGCAAGACGACTGCCGATGCAATGCGAATATCCGCTGCCTACATCGATGGCGTCTGCGAATCGGACGTTTCGAAGGTTGACGGCGTGAAGCGTGACCCGGAGAAAGTCAGGGCTCTTCTGTCTTCGCTCGCGCGCAACGAATCCACTCTTGCCGGCGAAAAGTCTCTTGAGAAAGACCTCGGCGGTGATGTATCGAGAAGTACGCTGAGGCGCTATACGGATGCCTTGCGCAGGATACACATCATCGACGATATCCCGGCTTGGCATCCGGCGCTCAGGTCGCCGGTAAAGCTGCGGCAAAGTGCGAAAAGGCACCTCGCCGACCCTTCGCTTGCCGTTGCGCTGCTCGGAGCAAATCCGGAGTCATTGGCATCCGACCCGAAGACACTGGGGCTGCTCTTCGAATCCCTCGTCCTGCACGACCTTAAGGTCTATGCCGCCGCAAATGACTCATCGGTGTCCCACTACCACGACGCCGACGATCTCGAGGTCGATGCCGTTATACACAGGCGCGATGGAACTTGGATTGCCGTGGAAGTAAAACTCGGAAGCCCGCAGATCCCCGAGGCGTCTGCAAACCTGCTTCGACTCGAGCGCAAGCTGGTCGAACGCGGCGAGAGGCCTCCCGCGGCCAAACTCATCGTCATCGGGTTCGGCATGCCGGTCCACACAACGCCCGAGGGCATCATCGTTGCCCCCGTTGACACGCTCGCGCCCTAGCGCTGCGTTACATGTCCCGCGTCTTGCTCACTGGGCGAATTGGCTGCGGTAGAGTTCGGCGTAGAAGCCGCCTGCCACTAGCAGCTCGTCGTGCGTGCCGCGCTCGATAATCTCGCCGTCGCGCATGACCAGGATGCAATCGGCGTTACGGATCGTCGACAGGCGATGCGCGACGACAAAGCTCGTGCGGTCGGCCATGAGTTCGTCGAACGCCGCTTGTACCTGCAGCTCGGTGCGGGTATCGATGCTCGAGGTGGCCTCGTCCAGCAGCAGAATAGCCGGGTCGGTGAGCATGACGCGCGCGATGCACAGCAGCTGCTTTTGACCCTGGCTAAACGTGCCGCCGTCCTCACCGATCACCGTGTCGTAGCCGTCGGGAAGCTGCACGATAAACTTGTGCGCATGCGCGCGCTTGGCGGCCTCGATGATCTGCTCGCGCGTGGCGTCGGGGCAACCGTAGGCGATATTCTGGGCCACCGTGCCCTCAAACAGCCAGGTGTCCTGCAGCACCATTCCAAAGGCGCGGCGCAGGCTCTCACGCGTGTAGTCGCGCGAGGAATGCCCGTCGACCACGATGCGCCCGGCATCGATATCGTAAAAGCGCAGCAGCAGGTTGATAAGCGTCGTCTTGCCGCAGCCCGTGGGGCCGACGAGGGCAAAGCGCATGCCGGGCTTGGCGTCGATGCAGATGTCCCGCAGCAGTTTGCGGTCGGGCACGTAGCTAAAGTCCACATGCTCAAAGACGACCTCGCCCTTCGGGGCAGTGAGCTCAACGGCATCTGCGGCGTCGGGCTCCTGCTCGCGCGCATCGAGCAGCGCAAACATGCGGCGCGCCGAGGCGTACGCGGTCTGGATCTGCGTGATGACGTTGGTGACTTCGTTGAACGGCTTGGTGTACTGGTTGGCGTAGGACAGGAAGATCTGCACGCCGCCCACCGTGAGTGACGCGGGCACCCCCGTGATCACGCCCACGCAGCCGATCACGGCTACCACGGCATAGATGATGTTGTTGATAAAGCGCGTGCCGGGATTGGAGAGCGAACCCATAAACTGCGCGCGCTCGCCCGCCGTGTAGAGCTCGGCGTTGAAGGCATCGAAGCGCTGCTGAGCGCGCGAGCCGTAGGCAAACGCGTCCACGAGTTTTTGCTCGCCCACATACTCCTCGATATGGCCGCCAAGCTGGCCCTGAATGCGCTGCTGAGCCGTAAAGCTCTTGTTGGAGAGTTTGGCGATGGCGCCGGCCGCAAAGATGGAGAGCGGCGTGACGAGCACCACCACGAGCGTCATGGTCAGGTTGATGGAGAGCATAAACGCGAGCGTGCCCACGATAGTGATGACGCCGGTAAAGAGCTGGGTGAAGCCCTGCAGCAGGCCGTCGCCCACCTGGTCGACGTCGTTGACCACGCGGCTCATAAGGTCGCCGTGGGCATGGCTGTCGATAAAGCTGAGCGGCATGCGACTGAGCTTATCGCTCGCCTCCACGCGCATGTCGCGCACCGTTTCGTAGGACAGGCGGTTGACGCAGTAGCCCTGCAGCCACTGGAAGGCCGCGGCACCTACCACGACGAGCGCAAGTTTGGTAACGAGCGGCAGCAGCGCGTCGAAGTCCACCTGACCGGCAGCGACGATAAGGTCGATGCCCTCGCCGATGAGAATCGGCGTGTAGAGCTGCAGAATCACGGAGATGGCGGCACTCACAAACGACGCAACAAACGAAATGCGATGCGGACGAACGTAGCCCATCAGACGGCGAGTCACCGCACCCACGGGATAGCGCTCGGGGTCGCCGGGCTGGCGCGGACCGTCGCCCAGGTCGTTGAGGCTATCGTTACCGGACACGTTGGCCGTCATCGTGGCGACCGAACCGGAGGAAGTGTACGGATTCATTTAGCATCCCTCCTTTGCGCAGACGGATGCAGGGGCTGTCTCTTATACACATCTGACGCTGCCGACGATAAGGCTCGTGTAG
>URBM01000120.1 GCA_900545995.1 uncultured Collinsella sp.
CTACACGAGCCTTATCGTCGGCAGCGTCAGATGTGTATAAGAGACAGCGCCAAGCCGGTCAACGACCTTTCGCGCGGCTGCTCTGCCGACGACATCGTGGGTGTCGTAGCCATCACCGCCGTCCAGGCTCAGATGGCTGAGTAGCGTACGCATCGCCCGAAGGCCGTACGGGCTAACCCCTGAAAACGTCCTCGACCAATGAAACGCCCCCGTTCTGCTCCTTCGGAGCTACGAACGGGGGCGTTTCTGGTCTGCGGAGTGTTTTCAGGGGTTAGCCCGTACGGCCTTCTACCGCCACGTAGCAATCAGGGTATCTGGGGTGGACGGCGGCTTGGCTACGAGCTGGCGCTGAAAAACTGAATGGATGAGTGCCGTTGCTGGAGGGTCAAACGATGCAGATATGGTCACTTTGGGACCGAAATGTTGGCTGCGGTCTGATGTCTGGCCCACCGGAAAGTGTGTCCCGGTTTGAAGGCGGATTGTGGGATGCAGCTTCCGCTTGGGGCCTGTTTGGGAAACCGTGGGACGGAATTATGCTTTATTGTGGGTCGCACTTTCCGCAACGTGCCTCAACCGGAAAGCGTGTCCCAGTATTTGCGCTCGAAATGGGATGGGGTTTCCGCCGTCCGCCTGCTAGTAAAAAAGGCCTCCGGAGCTGTTGCTCTGGAGGCCTTTCGTTTACTTGCAAATGCGTGCGTTAGTTGTTCTTGGTCAGACGCTCGACGTCGTGGGCGATCATGTATTCCTCGTCGGTGGGGATGACCATGACCGTGACGGCGGAACCGGCGGCGCTGATGACCTGCGGGCCGTTGCCCACGGCCTCGCGGTTCTTGTTGTTGTCGATGCGTACGCCCAGCCACTCAAAGCAGTCGCAGAAGGCCTTGCGGATCGACCAGTCGTTCTCGCCGATGCCGGCGGTAAAGGTGATGGTGTCCACGCCCGCCATGGAAGCGATCATGGAGCCGGCCTGCTGCATGGCCTTGTAGGCGAACATATCGAAGGCGAGCAGGCAGCGCTCGTCGCCCTCAGAGGCGCGTGTACGGATGTCGCGGGCGTCGTTGGAGATGCCCGAGATGGCAAGCAGACCAGACTGCTTGTTCATCATGTCATCGACTTCCTGATAGCTGTATCCGCCCTCGCGCTGAAGATAGCACACGGTGGCCGGGTCGATGGAACCGCAACGGGTACCCATCATCAGACCGTCAAGCGGCGTGAGGCCCATCGTGGTGTCGCGGCACACGCCGTCCTCGATAGCAGCAAGCGAAGCACCGTTACCCAAATGGCACGAAAGCAGACGGTGGCAGCGCGAACCCAGGATCTCCTTGGCCATCATCCACTCATAGCGGTGGCTCGTGCCGTGAGCGCCGTACTTGCGCACGTGGTACTTGTCGCACACGTCCTTGGGCAGCGCGTAGGTATAGGCGACCTCGGGCATGGTCATGTGGAACGAGGTGTCGAAGACCGCCACGTTGGGCAGCTCCGGATACTTCTCACGGCAATACTCAATCGCCGCGGCCTCGCCGTAGTTGTGCAGCGGGGCGAGCGGGGCCACCTCGAGAATCTTGGCCATAACCTCGTCGTCGACAACTGCGGAATCATCGAAGTGCCAGCCGCCCTGAACGATACGATGACCAATGCCATCAATCGTAAAGTCGGTCTTCTCGAGCTCCTCGAGCACACGAGCGATAGCAGAGCGATGATCGGGGAAAGGGACCTCCTCGGTCTGCTTGGCGCCACCGTTCTCGGAGTGGCCAAAGATGCCCATGTCCGAACCGATACGTTCGCAGTTGCCCTTGGCGAAAACCTCGCGGGTATCGGTATCCAAAAGCTGATATTTAAGGCTTGAGCTGCCGGCGTTGACAACAAGTACGTTCATGAGACTCCTTTGCAGTGCAATACGGTCGACGCAGACCCCTTAAGGCGGCCGCATTTTAATAAGAAGTTATCACAACTTGATAAATAGCTATCAAGCATATCGCCCAACGAGCACAAAAGAGGGGCCGAACGGCGCTCGGTCGTCCAGCCCCTCCCCTCTTGCAATTACTTGCCGTTGACGATGCGCTCGACGTCGGAAGCGATCATGAACTCCTCGTCCGTGGGGATGACGAAAATCTTGACCTTGGAATCCTTGGCGGACAGGCACCAAGCGCCGTCGCCACGCAGGGCGTTGCGGGCATGATCCATCTTGACGCCCATAAAGGCCAGACGGTCGGCAACGCCGGCACGAACGGCCGGAGCGTGCTCACCGATGCCAGCAGTGAAGACGAGCGTGTCCATGCCGCACATGGAAGTAGCCATCTCGGCAGCCTTGGCGGCAATCTTGTAGACAAACATGTCGAAGGCGAGCTGAGCCTCAGGGTCACCAGCGGCGGCGAGCTCCTCGACGTTGCGGCAGTCGTTGGTCTTGCCGCCGGTCACAGCCAAAAGGCCGGACTTCTTGTTCATCATCTCGTCGACCTCGTCGAAGGTGTAGCCGCCC
The DNA here is from genome assembly GCA_900545995.1 of uncultured Collinsella sp. Taxonomy (GTDB): domain Bacteria; phylum Actinomycetota; class Coriobacteriia; order Coriobacteriales; family Coriobacteriaceae; genus Collinsella. The sequence goes on from URBM01000120.1 coordinate 2,480, forward strand.
TCGCGCTGCAGGTAGCACACGGTAGCCGGGTCGATGGAGCCGCAGCGGGTGCCCATCATGACACCGTCGAGCGGCGTCAAGCCCATGGTGGTGTCCATGCACTTGCCGTCCTCGATGGCGCACAGGGAAGCGCCGGAACCGATGTGGCACACGACGACTTTGCGAGCCTCGCCGTTGGTCATCTCGGCAACCTTCTTGGAGATGTAGCGGTAGCTGGTGCCGTGGGCGCCGTACTTACGGATGTGCAGCTTGTCGCAGACGTCCTTGGGCAGGGCGTAGGTCTTAGCGACCTCGGGCATGTTGAAGTGGAAAGCGGTGTCGTAGACCGTAACGTTGGGCAGGTCGGGATACTGCTCCAGGCAGTACTCGATAACGTTGGCCTCGGGGTTGTTGTGCAGCGGCGCGAGCGGGGCGACCTCTCGGATCTTGGCGAGAACGTCCTCGTCGACGAGGGAGGAGTCGCCAAAGTACCAACCGCCCTGAACGATACGGTGGCCAATGCCCTCGATCTTGACGCCGTTGGCCTCGAGGTCCTTCAGAACGACCTCGATGGCGACCTTGTGGTCGGGGAACTCGATGTTCTCGGTCACCTTCTTGGAACCGTTGGCAGCGTGGGTGAAGGTACCGCCGGTAAAGCAAACGCGCTCGCAGGAGCCCTTTGCGGACACCTTGTGGGACTTGGTATCGATGACCTGATACTTAAGGGTCGAAGATCCTGCGTTGACGACCAGAACGTTCATGTGTCTCCCTACTAACAGGCGGTGTGGCGCCGCCAGCTTACATACGCTTCAATAATAAACCCAAACGCCCTCGCGCTCGGGTTTATTGGCGTTGATATATAAGTTATCGGTGCCTAAATACTCATGTCCTTTGGCTTGTAAGACGAAATAGCGCGGGAATATACACCAAAGAAGAAATCCCGAGCGCGACAAGCAATACGACTCGAATGCCCGCAGCGCTGCTCAACACAGCGTTGAGCAGATAGAAAAGAACAGCACCCACCGCCGCCATCTGGCTTTGAACCGAAATCAATGAACAGCGCATCGAAGAATCAGCAGCATTTTGAAAAATTGAGTATTTAATTGGAGCAAATAAAGAGTAAGCGACCGTCTGCAACACATAGAACACGGGCAGCAAACAGACCGGAGTAAAGGGAATCAAAAACAGAGCAGTCAGGGAAAGGCGCACAATGCCGCAAATACACGCAAAACGGCCCTTGTCGACACGAGCAATCACACTAGGCACAATAAACCCTATGGAGGCGGAGGCAAGGAGCTGAACCGCAATGGTCACGCCCGAAGCGACAGCATTCATTCCGCGACCCGCAAGCAGCAGTGAGAAAAAGTCTTCCAGGGCGACAAAAGCAAATGCCTGAGAACAGTCCATGATGTACGCCGAACGAAGAATACCATTACACGCAATAGCGGCACCGATCATCTTCGGGCTAATTCCACGTTCAGGTGTCGCCGCAGCGCCCTCTCTTCGCATCTCAGGAATGCAGACAACGACAACCAACGTCAACACCATTGCGATGATATCTGCCGAAAGACCAATGAGATATGCACCGACAGACGAAATGAAACCGCCCACACAAGCGGAGAGGGCATAAGACGCATAGAAAACAAATCGCTCAACGACATTAAGTCTTACGAGCTGGTCCTGAGAGACGCTGTCAATGTAAATCGCTTCTATGGATCCGCTCACACATGCAACGGCAAAACCCTTGAGAGCGAACGCACCGATTAAAAGCAGAGGAGAACGGACAAGGAGTAGGGCGGCGTAGTATCCAAGCATTCCCACGACGCCAACGAGACCACTCGTCTTTCGTCCAAGCCTATCAGCAATATAGCCAGTGGGAACTTCAAGGATGAACTTGCTCACTTGATATGCAATCATCATGCTAGAAATCGCCACCATCGAGAATCCGACGAATTCAAGGTAAACCGTCAGAAAATACAAAATGGTGCTGAAGTTCGACAGAAAAACGAACGTCATATAAAGCAAAACCGTACGGTTTTTCATGCTCCGCCCTCCAAGAGTCAGCAATCTAAATCGGAATCTTGGAAAAGCATGAGGGCAAAGCTGTCAGCTATGTGTTGCAAGGCGTCAACATTCACTTGACGACACGAGGCCAAATGGCCTCACGAAGCAAGATGACGCAATAGGTGAAGAAATACCGTCTGGTGTCGATCGGTCCAGGCATTTTGTCGATAGCAAAAGTAGATGGGCAAGGCTACGTCATGCGAGCCTTCAATAGAGCACTCGCTCACTTCCAATCCATCTGATGCGAGAGAAGAGCCAGAAAAACTCAATATCAATCCCCCGGCTTGAAGAAACTCGGCCTGCGCCCTGCTTCCGTATTCGACATCGCGAAAGCGGAAATTAACCAGCTGAGCTTCGGGACATTGATTGATTGCATTGAGACAGGGTGACAAATTGATGGGAACAGCGAGCCTGCCGCCCAGTAACTCACGAATGGTCATAGCGTCAACAGATTGATGACCAGCTGGGCATGAAAGAACCCTGAGCTCCTTTTCACCCATATATTTTGAAGAAAGGACGCTGTCCCGTGGTTCCTCAAACGAGATAGCCGCGTCCGAAATTCCAAGTATAAGTGATTCAAAGCATGTTGCCGTTGGCTGATGCCACACATCAAGATGAATCTGAGGGTGCGAGCTTTCAAACGAGTCGTACCAGTTTTCGGAAAAAAGGAGCCCCCGCCCGTGAAGACAGGGGGCGTAAAGACGGAAATGGCCGTCGGGCGAAACGCCGCCGTTCCCCGATTGAGCGTACTTTTTGAGATCGTCGACTTGCGCCAGGATCACGCGTGCACGACGCGCAAATTCTCTGCCCGCCGGAGACAAAACAGCCTCCCCCGCCGATCGGTCGAGCAAAACAATCTGATACTCAGATTCCAACTTTTTTATTGCCGACGAAACGGCCTGCGGACTCACGTGAACGGCGCGAGCTGCTTTGCGCACGCCGCCATAGTTCGCTACAGCTTGAAGGTATTCGAGTTGAGAAAGCTGCATAGATTCTGTCTCTTATACACATCTGACGCTGCCGACGATAAGGCTCGTGTA
>URBM01000121.1 GCA_900545995.1 uncultured Collinsella sp.
TACACGAGCCTTATCGTCGGCAGCGTCAGATGTGTATAAGAGACAGCCCTTATGACCGCAGGTCAAAACCGCATACCCGTGAATCTTGACTATGCCGCCTCGACGCCCATGCGCGCCGAGGCGCTCCTTGCGCAGCGCGAGTACGACGACAGCGAGCTTGCCGGCGTCAACCCCAACTCGCTGCATTCGCTCGGCCGCAAGGCTGCCGCGCGTCTGGAGGTTGCACGTCGCGAGATCGCCCGCAGCTTTGGCGCGCGCGTCCGCCCGTCCGAGATTGTACTGACCAACGGCGGCACCGAAGCCAACCAGCTGGCGCTGCTCGGTCTTGCCGAGGGCGCTCGTCAGCGCGATCGCAAGCGCGGTCGTGTAATCGTTTCGGCCATCGAGCACGATTCGATTCTGGACAACCTGCCGCTGCTGCGTGCCGCCGGCTTTACCGTCGACCTGGTGCAGCCCTGCCGCGCGGGCTACGTTGAGCCTGCCGCGCTTGTCGAGCTACTAGGCGACGACGTGGCGCTCGTGAGCATCATGGTTGCCAACAACGAGACCGGCGTGGTGCAGCCCATCCGCGAGCTTGCCGCGGCCACGCATACCGTTGGCGCCCTGTTCCACACCGATGCAATCCAGGGGTATCTGCATATTCCGCTCGATGTCACCGAGCTGGGAGTTGACGCCATGACCGTTGCCGCGCACAAGATCGGTGGCCCCGTGGCATCCGGCGCGCTCTACCTTAAGAACCGCACGCCGCTGCGCCCGCGCATCTTTGGCGGCGGACAGGAAGCCGGACGTCGTGCCGGCACGCAAGACCTGCGCACGCAGCTCGCCTTTGCCGCTGCCGCCTCGTCTCTGACGCCCCATGTGGCTCAGGAGCGCGCGAAGCTGCAAGCCCTTTCCGACAAGCTCTACGCCACGCTTACGGCCCACCAGCGCATTCACGCCACCATGGGTGACTACGCACAAGCCGACCGTCTGCCCGGCATGGTATCGATCTACATTGACGGCATGGACTCCGAGGAACTCATCATCAAGCTCGACGCCGCCGGCTTTGAGGTGTCGGCAGGCTCGGCATGCTCGAGTGGCAGCATGGACCCGAGCCATGTTTTAAGCGCGATGGGCATCGGTCGCGAGCAGGCATTGGGCGCACTACGCATTTCCTTTGACGACCGCGTGAATCCGGACGATCTGGACGAGTTTGCCCAGACGCTGCTCTCGATCGTAGGCGCCGCATGATCGTCGCCGAGCTTGAGCGCGCGCTGCTGGCACGCTATCCCAAGACCGATGCCGAGAGTTGGGACCATGTAGGATTCTCCGTCGGCGACCCTGCCGCGGAGATTACCGGTGTTGCCTGCGCACTCGATGCGACCGAAGCCAATGTGCACCGCGCCCAGGAGGCCGGCGCCAACGTGCTGCTAACGCATCATCCCATCTATATCAAGGCGCCCGAGGCGTTTTGTCCGTCGGATTCCACACGCCCCCAATGCAGCGCCGCGCTGTACGAGGCAGCTCGTTGCGGCGTGAGCATCATCTCGCTTCACACCAACCTGGACCGCTCGCACGAAGCCCGTGTCTGCCTGAGCAAGCTGCTGGGTGCCGCACCCGTGAGCTCACTGGAGCACGTGGACGACCCCGAGGCCACCGGCCTGGGCGCACTTGCAACGCTCAACGACCCGTGCACGCTGCGCGATCTTGCCACCCGTGCTGCCACGGCCTTTGGCAGCGACCCGCGTGTGTGGGGCAAAGCTGATCGCCCGTGCCGCACCGTCGCCATTTTGGGCGGCTCCCTGGGCGACTTCGGAGAGCTCGCCATCGCCGCGGGCGCAGATGTTGTCGTGACGGGCGAGGCGGGCTACCACGTGGCGCAAGACCTTGCCTTGCGCGGGCTGCCGGTGATCTTGCTCGGCCACGACCGCTCCGAGGAGCCGTTCGTTGATATATTGATGAACTCTGCAGTTGACGCCGGGGCCGACCCCCGTCATGCGATTAAAATACTGAACCCTTGCCAATGGTGGACTGTGACAAAAGGAGAGAACTTATGAGCGCCGGCGCTACGCTACTCAAGCTGCAACAGATCGATTTGGAGCTCGCCCGCAACAAGAGCGAACTTGCCAATATGCCGGAGCTCAAGGAGCTCGCTTCCAAGCGCAAGACCTACGTTAAGCTCAAGGCCGAAATGACCAAGCTCTACGCCCAACGCAAGGACCTGGATATTGAGCTCGACGATCTCAACACCACCGAGATCCAGACCAATAACGCCATCGAGGCCGCTAAGAAGCGCCACGTTGACGGCTCCGACTACCGCGAGGTACAGGACCTGGAAAACGAGCTCGCCACCCTGGCCAAGCGCCTGGACAAGATTGAGCACACCCGCAAGGATGTCGTTGTCGCCCACAAAGAGGCGCTCGACCGCGAGACCCGCGCGCAGGCCATCATCGCCAAGTTCGAGGAGGGCGTGAAGGCCGATACCAAGGCCGCCCGCGCCAAGGCTGCCGACCTGCAGGCTCAGATCGAAGCCGCCACTAAGGAGCGCACCGCTCTTGCCGCCACGCTGCCGGCCGACGTGCTCACCGACTACGAGCGTCTGCTCAAGCAGTTCCGCGGCTTGGCCGTCGAGACCATCCAGGGCAACATCCCCACGGTCTGCCACACCGCGCTGCAGGCATCGTCCATGAGCGACCTCAACCACGACGGTAGCGAGATTACGCACTGTCCGTACTGCCACCGCCTCCTGGTGCTCCCGAGCAAGGAAGCCTAGCGATGACGGCGGCATCCAACAATTCAATGCAACTTGAGGGAAAAACAATCCTGCTGGGCATTACCGGCGGGATCGCCGCCTATAAGTCGTGCAATATCGTGCGCCTGCTGCAAAAGCGCGGCGCACGTGTCAAAGTCGTTATGAGCGAGCATGCTACCGAGTTTGTGGGCCCGCTCACCTTCCGCGCGCTCACCAATGAGCCGGTCGCGGTTGGGCTATTCGACGACCCGTCTGACCCCATCCACCATATCTCGCTTGCGCAGGAGCCCGATCTGGTGGTCGTGGCGCCCGCGACGGCCAATATCATCGCCAAGATGGCCAACGGCATCGCCGACGACCTCATCTCCACCACGCTGCTTGCGACGCCGCGGCCCGTCGTGATCGCGCCGGCCATGAACAATGGCATGTGGAAGGCCCCGGCGACGCAGGCCAACATGGCCACGTTGCGCGACCGCGGCGTTCACGTGGTGGGACCCGGCAGCGGCTACCTTGCGTGCGGCGACGTGGACACGGGCCGCATGAGCGAGCCCGAGGACATCGTCGAGGCTGTCTGTGAGGTGCTCAACCCCGTGCCGCAAGACCTGACGGGCAAGCGCATCGTCATCACCGCCGGCCCCACGCACGAGCCGATCGACCCGGTGCGATTCATTGGTAACCGTTCTTCGGGCAAGATGGGTATCGCCCTGGCGGGGGAGGCCGCACGTCGCGGTGCCGCCGTCACGCTCGTGCTGGGACCGACATCGCTCGACGTTCCCCGCGGTGTGGAGTGCGTGCACGTACAGACCGCCTCAGAAATGTTCAAGGCAGCGCTGAGCGCCTTCCAGACGGCCGACGCGGCCATTTGCGCCGCCGCCGTCGCCGACTACACCCCCGCGGCCCCTGCCGACCATAAGCTCAAAAAGGCCAACGAGCGCCTGGATCGAATCGAACTGGTCGAGACACTCGATATCTTGGCCGAGCTTTCGCGCCAAAAGGGAGAGCGGTGCGTGATCGGCTTTGCGGCCGAGACCGATAACGTCGTGGAGTACGCGCAGCGAAAGCTCGCCCGCAAGGGTTGCGATGCCATTATCGCCAACGATGTCTCGCGCGCCGATTCGGGCTTTGGAACCGATACCAACAAGGCTTGGATCGTGAGCACGGCGGGCACGCAAGAACTCCCCGTGCTAACAAAACCCCAGCTCGCAGATACAATTTTGAACTTGCTTCAAAATTTGTAAAAAAGTTCTTGCACAAGGGCAAAGTTTCGGGTTAATATACTACCTGTTGCGAGCGAGAGCAGAGCAACAAACAAAAGCTTCGGGACGTGGCGCAGCTTGGTAGCGCACTTGACTGGGGGTCAAGGGGTCGCTGGTTCGAATCCAGTCGTCCCGACCAGAAGTTTGCAGGTCAGGCACCTAGTGCCTGACCTTTTTTGTTTTAAGCAATTGCTTAATTTTGATTAAGCAACAGGGTGCCAAAAATCTACCTACGCGAAAGTCGCTTTTTGCGGTTACTTGCGCGTTTTGCACACGCTTGAGCCGATTTATTAACGCGATATGAATCTACATACGCGTAGCTGGTATACAGCCGAGTACAGGCTGTATTTATCGCGGCGATTTACACCGATATAGCGACTGTAACGAACAAGCGTGTCACTGTATTTATTCCAGTAGTTCACTTGATCGGTGGACAAGTGAGCGGTTGCAACGAAATGCCTAGCAGGATGGGCTCTATACGAGGACGCCGCAGGGGTAATGGCGGGGGAGTGCGGCGGGCGCTCTGAGAGCCGTTGTATGGCCCCATGTCTCCTTAACTCGATAATTTTGTGTTTCAAGCCACGAATCGGTCGAGCAATTGCCAAAAGAAAAGCCCATGCAGGATTGCACGGGCCTTACATCAGATCAAATTTGAGCTAGAAGCACCAAACGGGGCAGACGCAACACCATCTCGTCGCGGCCTCGGCGAGCGACATATCGCAGTCGAGGCAGACATCGAGGAAGTCGTCAGATCCCGCACAGGGGGACCGCGATGGTGGCCACCGCGCCGCCCGAGGGGCTGTTGGCGAGCGAGACGGAGCCCCCGTGGGCGCTCGCGGCCTCGGAGGCGACGTGGAGGCCGAGCCCGTAGTGGCGGCCTCCGTCGCGCGTGGAGCGGGACGAGTCGTCTGTGAAGAGGCGCTCGCAGCCGCGTTCGAGGGCGGCGGGAGAAAAGCCCGGTCCGTCGTCGGCCACCTCGATGACGAGGCGCCCGCCCGCGACGTCGCAGGAGACCGCCACGCGCGAGCGCGCGTGCTCGGCGGCGTTGGCCACGAGGTTCGCGGCGGCTCGCGCCAAGCTGGTTCGGTCGAGCGGGGCCTCGGGCGCGCCCGCGACAGCGGGGCCCATGGCCGCGTCGAGCGTCACGCCTCGCGCCCGGGCGATCTGGGCGGCCTCGGCGAGAACCTGCTCGCAGAGCTCGGCCGGCCGCTTGGGGGCCCTCTCCGCCCCGCCGGACCCGCGCGAGGCCTCAATGAGCAGGCGCACGTAGCCGTCGAGCCTTTCGACAGCGCCGGCTATGTCGCGCGCGGCGGCCGAGAGGTCGCTGTCATTCTCGTCTTCCAACTCCTCCGCCACGAAGTCGGCGTTGGCGCGCAGCACGGTGAGCGGCGTCTTGAGGTCTGTCTCTTATACACATCTGACGCTGCCGACGATA
>URBM01000122.1 GCA_900545995.1 uncultured Collinsella sp.
AAGAGAAGAGGCGGGGCATGCCCCGCCTCTTACACCACATCTCTGCGCGCTACCCTTCCGGGCAGCGGCAACTGGGGCATACATATAGGTAAGGAGCCCTATGTTGGGGCAAGCTCATCACGGCACCGGACGACGAATGGAAGAATAACCGCACAGTAAACAAAGACATCATGCGCATGCGTAACCGCCGCCCCAGCGATCCGCGGCACACGATGTCCCTGGCAGACAAGGAGGACGCCACCATGAAGAAAAAGACCCTATCGATCCTTTCCCTTTGCATCGCCCTCTTTGCCGCGTTTGCCCTTGTCGGCTGCGGCGGGAGCGCATCGGGCGGCGGCAGCGCCCCCAAGAGCGAGAGCAAGGAAAAGGTCCCCGTCGCCAAGAAGACCGACTTTATCTGGTTTAAGGTCGAGATGCCCGAGAGCGTTGGCGTGAGCGACTCTGCCGGCAAGAATGCCGACAGGGTCCAGCTCACCTTCCCCGAAGACGAGAACGCCTCGGCCGATCGCTTTATCCCCGTTTGGAAAAAAGCGCTGACGGCCGAGGAATCCCACGCCGACCAGGCGGAAAAGAAGGGGGATACGTTCCAGTGGAAGGATGGCGGGTCCGTCGAGTATAACGGCAGGACGTGGCTCGTCGGAACATACGAGGACAACAGCGGCATCTCAACCATGCTTTTTACCGATGTTGAGCCGGGAAGCGTCTACGTCCTCATCTCGAACTTCGACCAGCACAAGAAAGAAGCCGAGGCACTCCTCAACTCCATCGAGTTCCCCGATGACATGGAAGAGGCAGTTTCCGAGGCACGCGAAGTCGAGATTTCGAGCATCGAGATCAAGTAACGGGACACCCGCACGCGCCTACGCGCACCCGCGCACATGCGCCCCATTAAAACAACGGGCGCCCAACCCGGGGAGGGCCGACAGCACCAGCCCTCCCCTCTTTTGCGCCCGAACATATTGCCACTTAACGGCGCAAATCCGGCCCTCAGAATGGGACACATGGCCCACCCTAGCGAGCCGTCCACGCGTACAGTAAAGACAGGTAATCCATGGGCGGTTACAGATCGAGGAGGACACGACCATGAAAAAGAAGGCCTTTGCGATTCTCACCCTCTGCATCAGTCTCTTTGCCGCAGTTGCCCTGGTGGGCTGCGGTGGCAGCGGCGACGCTACCGGAAGTGGCGGTGGCGGCGGCGCAGAAAAGCCAGCCGTGGATATGAGGACCGACTTCATTTGGTTTAAGGTCGAGGTCCCCGAGGGCGTCGAGATCACCGACGTCGCAGGCGACACTGCCGACAGGGCCCAGTTTAAGTTCACCGAGAGCGAGCACGCCAGCGATCGCTTCATCCCCGTCTTCGATCCTGATAAGAACGCCGACGAGCTGTTCGACTACGAGGCAAAGTGGAATGCCAGCTTTGAGTGGACCGAGAATGACCCCGTCAAGTACAACGGCAAGACTTGGCGCAACGCTTCCTATACACACTCGGGCGGCGTAACGACCGAATACTTCACCGACGTTGACGGCGGCAGTGTGTATGTGCGTATCGACAACGTCGAGGAGCACAAGGACGCCGTCGAGACCATGATGAAGTCTCTGGAATTTGCCGACGACATCGCCGAGGCCAAGACCGAGGCCATGGACGTCAAGCTCGACGATATCGAGATCAAGCGCTAAGCGACTGGCGAGCGCAACGGGAAACACGGTCGCAGTGCAAACAAGCGACGGTACCCCAGCGCTTCGTACCCAGGGAGGGCCGGTAAACCGACCCTCCCTTTCTTATGCCTGTAGCCGACGAACGCGAGGATGCCGGACGCCGGAACCGCCCCAAATGTGGCAACAGTACGAAAACGACAAACACCCCAACACGTCCGCCCACCGATTTATTGCGCCGCGCAGACAATTAAACCAGCATCTTTAAACATCTGGGCAGTATAGTGACCAAAACTATCGCATAACCGCACTCTGCGAATGGAGAAGTTATGACCGAACACCATGCCATCAGCCGCCGAGCGTTTACGCTGGGCCTAGGGCTTGCGGCGTTGTCACCACTTGCAAGCCTGCCCGAAACCGCAGCGCCGGGCATTCCCCTGCGAGCGGCATTTGCAGACAACACACCCGCACCGTCGGACAGCCTCCACAATTTCGTCATTCGCCTTCGCCCCACGGGCTATTTTCGCACCGCGAGCGTCAACCAAGACGGCAACGTTCGCGGCAACGTCTGTCACCTGTTTAACGACGGCACGTCCAGCAAGCTCATCCTTGAGAACGTAACGACCAAGAATGACGATACAAACTGGTACGCCATCCGCACCTTGCTCAATTTCGAAGAGCATAAAAAGACGGGCTACAGCATTTGGTCGGTCGACGACGACTCGGACAAAGATGGAAAGGTCATCCACGTATGGGGCGGCGAGTATGACAACAAGCCCAGCCGCGCTTTTGCGTTCGAGCGTCAATCAAACGGAACCTACATCATCCGAGACCGCACGGTCGAGAAAGAAACCGAGAAAAAAGACATTAAGTACCTGGCAATAGAATCGAACGGCAAAGACCAGGACAACAATAAGATCTGCCATAAGAGTAAGAGCATTCCGTGGGAGCTCGAACTTATCGGTTACGACATGAAAAAGAACGATGCCACGGTTAGCAGCCTCGACTGGATCACGTACAGCAGCTACGTCGACGGACCATGTTGGATGAAATACGTCGACGACAACAAGTTCCTCGACGAGCTGAGCATCCCGGGTACGCACGATTCGGGCACCTGCAGCGTGGACAACGACACTGAGCCCCAATCCTCGCAAGTAAAATGCCAGCAGGATTACATTCCCACGCAGTTGCTCGAAGGCATTCGCTATTTCGATATCCGGCTCGGAAAGGGCGATGACCCCGGCATCGACCACGGGATTTTCTACCTACTCAAAAAAGACGGGAACTATCTGCATCTCTCCGATGTCATCGGGTACTTCAAAACGTTTTTGAACGAAAACCCGTCAGAAGCGCTCATCATGCTCGCATCGCGCGGCAACGATGAGGCTACCGACGAAAGCATAACGACGGCCTTCGCCAAGGTTATGGCCGATAACCCCAACCTGTTCTACACGTCGAGCCACGTCCCCACGCTGGGCGAGGTGCGCGGAAAGATCGTCCTGCTGCGTCGATTTGGGCTCGCCGGCAACAGCGTAAGCGGCCACACGTGGGGCCTCGACCTCACCCAATGGGATGACAAGATCAAGGCGCATTCCGGGCAGTCGATGTGTCTCGTCCAAGACGCGCGGGGATTTGAAGCCATAGGGGAAACGGGCAATGAAGAGCCCTATTGCACCAAGGTATATGCCCAGGACAAGTACAAACTCACGGGAACCGACAAGCTCAGCTGGGTCGATAATGCGCTGAAGGAAACGACCGGGCGCACGCGCAACGAGGTAGATGTCGAGGACGATAACGGGGCCAAGGAGAAAGTCCTGGAGCGTTGCTGGTCTATCAACTACACCAGCTGCACGGGCTTGTCGCACGGAGGCAATCCTTTTACCTCGGCACGAGTAGTCAACGAGCATCTGTATAAGAGCCCGTACATCAATCCCAGCGGCATTGAGGATACAAAGTCAGATTACCTCAAGCACATTGGCATCATCGCATCCGACTTTGTTGATGCGGCGCTGGCCCGGAGCATCTATCAGCGCAATTACGATACGGAGCACAAGCAGACGGCTTCGTACTATCTCCCGTACTATCTCCCGACCCGCATGCGCATGACGTACGGCGACTCGCTGAGCGATGCCTCATTCCAGGATGGCAAGACCGTTGGCGAGGGCCGTTTCCGCCTCGTTAACAGCAGCAACGCACTCAACGTGGCCGCTTCTGGCAGCGCGTTTGCCATCGAATACGTGGATGTCGACGCCCTGGGCAACGAGACCGCTACAGGACTGCAGGGCTTCGTGCCCATCGATATCGATCCACTCGCGCTGACGCCCCATTTTGAGGGACTCGAAGGCCTTAAGGCCGGCGAAGACGTGCGCGCCAAGATTGCGGCATCACTCGAGGGCAAGCTCGAAACCGATGCCTGCACGGCCCAGCTCGAGTTTGTGCACGACGCGAACGGCGCTCCGGGCACGGCAATGGCCGAGGGCGAAACATTTGCCGCAGGAACGTACTGGGTGCGCGTGAACGGTCTCTTGGGCGACGCGGCGCAGAACTACACGCTCGCCAGCGACGGAGCCGCAAGCTTTACCGTAGCGGCCTCGGACAGTGCAGGCGGCGCCGGCACCGGCACGGGTTCCAACGCAGACGGCGCCGACAAGAACGGCGGCGGCAACAAGAGCAAGGGCTCGACCGGAAAACTCGCCGACACGGGCGACGGCTCTGGCATCGCCGCCGGGCTCGCCGCTGCCGCCGTGGCGACAACGGTCGCCGGCGCGGCAATGCTTGCCAATGACCGCGAAAACGTTGGGGACGACAGCGAATAGGCAAGCCCGCCTTTTAGACACATCGACTCAATCGGGGGCGCAGAACACCGTTCTGTGCCCCCGATTTTTACCTTGGCCCTAACGCCGCTATCGGCTACATCACCATGTTCAGCGCGTTCACAAATTCCTGGGCCTTCGCACGGCTGCTCAGGCTAAAGACACAAGCAGTCAACAGCCTGTTACGTAGGAAAACATCGCGGCCCTTGATCCTGTTGACCCCCGTGATGTCCTTAAGATAGACAATCTCGGTGTGCTTGCCGCCGAAAGTGCCCTTCTTGAGCACCTCAATACGGTTGGGGTAGATCTTAACGTCTTTAAACCTACCCGAACCTTTGTCCTGGAACAGCAAAGTGTTGTTATCCATGCGTGTCACTCCCGCGGGGTTCGCTAAAACTGCCTCTATGGCCACATTTTAGTCACCGCAAGGCCCCATGCGATGATGTCAGACAGCACAGCAATTCGTGTCCGCGCGAGGCTTTAAGATAGGTATGCTCAGCTGCATCGATGCGACCGGAATATTCTAGGAGCACGCCTCGTATTATTCGCCATTAGAGGAGGTCTTACCTGGTTTACGTATAGGAATTCGAGTTCTTTGATTCGGACGGCATTGAACTTCCCGTGCCAGACTTCGGACATGAGCCGCGACACGGCGGCAAGATTATCGCTGTAGCCGTCAACCGCGAACTCGGCGACATTCCCGCCGTCACCGCAGTGGATGCCGCGCGTATGCTCGGTGTTAGCTCAGCACGGGTGTCACAACTGCTAAATGCAGGACTGCTGGATTCATGGAAGGATGGCACCAAGCGCATGATGTCCAAAGCCTCCATCGAGGCACGACTCGCCGATGCACCAAGGGTGGGACGCCCCAAAGAGGCCCCCGTTGCCGTGTAAGGCCTGTCTCTTATACACATCTCCGAGCCCACGAG
>URBM01000123.1 GCA_900545995.1 uncultured Collinsella sp.
GGCTCGGAGATGTGTATAAGAGACAGGTATACCGGCATGTGTGGTGCACGCCTGCATGCCAAGTACCTTAAACCTGTCTCGGACGAGCACGTGCCATTGGTACTTCAGTTCCATGGATATCCGGGTGCGAGCCGCAGCTGGTTTGAGCAAGCGTCGTTTGCGGGCATGGGCATGGCGCTCATTGCTCTCGATTGTCCTGGCCAAGGAGGCCCCTCCGAGGACATTGGTGGATTTGAGGGCACGACGGTCGCGGGCCATATCGTCGCCGGTATCGACGGCGACCCAGCCAACCTCTACTATGTCCGCCTACATCAGGATATCCGCATTCTGTGCCGTATCGTTCGCGAGCTCGAGGGCATCGATCTTGCCCGTGTGTTTGTGAACGGCGCGTCGCAGGGCGGCGGTTTGGGCATTGCGACCTGCGCGCTTAACAGCGAGCTCATCAATCGCGCCGCCATCCTCTATCCCTTCTTATCGGATTTCCGCCTGGTCTGGGATTTGGATGCCGACGACATTGCCTACGAGGGTCTGCGCTACTGGTCTCGCTGGTTTGACGAGGACTCGACTCGTATCGAGGAAGCCTATGCCAAGCTGGCGTACTTCGATTCCAAGAACTTTGCCCCCATGGTCAAATGCCCCGTGCTGTTTGGCACGGGCACAGTCGATATCGTCTGCCCGCCGGCGACGCAGTTTGCGGTCTACAACAACCTGACCTGTGAAAAGCGTCATGAGTTCTTTGAAGGTTTTGGCCACGAGGAGATTCAGGACTTTGATGATCTGATCATTCCGTTTTTCTGCGAGGGAGGGGAGGCTCATGTCTAAGTGCGAGAGCAATATCGATGAGTTGATTGTCCCCGAGCTTGCGGGGATTCCTGGGACGGTTTCGTCAAGGCTCTCTGATTTCCGGGATTGGCGCGGCGATGCTTCTGTGGATGTTTCCGAGTTGGAGACAGCCGCTTCGGATCTTGAGATTTGCGGGCTGACCGTTACGGCGATTGATTTCGCAAATCCGTGCGCGCGCTACTCCGAGGTTTCCTTTGAGCTCGGCGGGTATGTCGTGCACGGCCGTTTGATTGAGCCCTCTGGTTGCGCCCGAAGATCCGAGCTTGTTCCGCTGTGTCTGATGTTCCATGACATCGACCGACCCGTGCGGGGATGGCATCACATGACGCGGTTTGCCGCCATGGGATATGCCGTGCTTGCGCTGGACGATGAGACTATTGGATCCAGCGATCTGCAGCAGGGGATTACCTCGCCTGCTTTTGTCGAGCGTGTCCGTTGGGGCTGCGCGTTGGCGAAGGTTGCGCGCAACCTTGATGGCATGGATCCCGACCGCATCTTTGCATGGGGCGAGGGCCTTGGCGGCGGTGTCGCGCTGGCGGTTTCTGCTCTGGACGAGCGGGGCCTTGCCTGCACGGCGCTTGCCAATCCGCTTCCCAGCGGTCTCGAGACGCTGTCGCCTCGGGTTCGTGGCTCGGTGCTCATGGGCACATCGCTCATGGATACCGTGAGTGATCCCAAGGGCCAGTTTGCCGTATTCAACGGTCTTGAGTGTGACCGGAGGCATATCATCTATGCCAAATACGCTCACGAGCGCATCAATGCGTTCGAAAACGAAGTCGTCGACTTCTTTAACCAAACGTTCTATTCGTGTTCTTTGGCCTAGACGGCCTGGACACCGCCAACAAGAGTGGGCGGCATAGGGCTGCCCGCCAGACAACTAAGGAGATTCTTGTGGCAACTCAGAAATTCACCGGCGTTATCCCTCCCGTCGTTGTTCCCGATACCGAAGACCACCAGCTCGACGTTGCCTCCTTTGAGCGCAGCATCAACCGCATGATCGATGCCGGCGTCGATGGCCTGTTCTTCCTGGGCTCCTCGGGCGAGGTCGTCTTCTCCACCGACGAGCGCCGTCGCCAGATTGTCGCAGAGGCCGTCCGTATCGTCGACCACCGCGTTCCCGTTCTGGTCGGCATCATCGACACCGAGACCGAGCGCATGATCGAGCACGGCAAGGTCGCTCAGGAGCTGGGCGCCGATGCGCTCGTCGCCACCTGCCCGTTCTATGCCCTGCAGGGCATGACCGAGGTCGAGGAGCACTTCCGCATCCTTCACGAGGAACTCGACCTGCCCATCTTCGCCTACGACATCCCCGTGTGCGTCCACACCAAGCTCCCCTGGAAGCTCCTTGCTAAGCTCGGCGCCGAGGGCGTCCTGGCTGGCGTCAAGGATTCCTCGGGCGATGACATCTCGTTCCGCTACCTCATTCAGGAGAACGAGAAGAACGGCCATCCGATGAGCATCCTTACCGGCCATGAGGTCGTCGTCGACGGTGCCTATCTCGGTGGCGCCGACGGTTCCGTTCCGGGCCTCGCCAACGTTGAGCCCGAGGGCTACGTTCGTCAGTGGAAGGCCGCTCAGGCTGGTGACTGGGCTACCGTCAAGGCCGAGCAGGATCGCCTCAATGAGATTTCGCACATCTGGGATGTCACCTCGGGCGTCCAGGGCTATGCCGGTGGCGTCGGCGCCTTCAAGACCGCTATGAACCTCATGGGCATCTTCGACAGCCCGACCATGCCGCGCCCGGTGAAGGCCATGACCGGTGAGAACGTCGAGGCGATTCGCAAGGTCCTCCAGGACAACGGTCTCCTTTAAAGCTTTCCCAGGCACCCGACCTCGCCGTTCAACCGTGCGGCCATGACCCATTAGGTCAATGGCCGCACGGTTTCTCGGCGATCTCGGGCACCTGGAAAACCTTTACCGCGCTGTGACGGCTAGCCTGACGGCGCATTTCCTGTAGTTGTTTTTGTCTCCGAAGGAGAACGACATGGAGAACAAGTACGTCTGCTCTGTCGATATCGGCGGAACTAAGATCGCGACTGCCATCATGGAGTACCCGGCTGACGGCGGTGTGCCCCATCCCGTTTTTGAGGCTGAGGTTCCCACCGAGGCCCAGGAGGGTGGCGAAGCGGTCTTCCAGCGCATCGAGGCGTCTATCAAGGCAGCTCTTGAGGCAAATCCCGATGTCGAGGTCCTCGGAGTTGGCATCGGCGCTGCCGGTGTCGTCGACCCCAAGACGGGCGCCATCGCGTATGCCAATGAGATTATGCCCGGCTGGTCCGGCGTTCAGTTGGGGCCGCGTCTGCGCGAGGACCTCGGCCTTCCCGTTGCCGTTGTAGGCGACGTGCAGGCTCATGCTCTGGGCGAGGCCCACTGGGGCGTCGGCAAGGGCAAGTTCTCCGTCTTGTGTTTGGGCATCGGTACGGGCATCGGCGGCGCATATGTCGAGAACGGCCGCGTGATGCAGGGCTTCCATGGTGCTGCCGGCCATATGGGCCACATCGAGTGCTCGGCTGCCGCCGGCATTCCCTGCGCCTGCGGGCGTTCCGGCCATCTGGAGTCGGTTGCTTCCGGAACATCAATCGGGCGCATGTACGATGAGCGTTTTGGCCGCGTCGACCCCAGCCGTCCTTCGGTCGGCCGTGACGTGAACGACCTGTGCCGCGCAGGCGACGCAAAGGCGACCGAGGTCATTCATGACGCCGGCTTTGCGCTGGGCGCCAGCCTGGGCTCGCTTGCTAACATCCTGGACCCTGAGGTCATCGTGCTTTCGGGCGGCGTGATTCACCAAGGTCCCGATTGGCGTTCACAGACGTGGAAGGACTCGGTGCACGAGGGCTATGCCAGCCAGGCGCTCGACCCGCTTCAGGACACGCCGATTCTCATCGGCTCTCTGGAGGGCGACGCGCCGCTTATCGGTGCCGCCGAACACCTTCTTGCATCGTTGAAGTAAACATAACTACCAAGTGCGCCTTCTGAGGTGTCGCAGATTGACGTGAAAGAGGAGCGAAGCGTACTTCGGTACGCGAGCGACGGTTTGAACGTCAAGGTGCGGTGTCTCAGAAGGCTGTTTTGAGAAAGGTTGAGTCGAACATGACCGTTGATCCTTTGATCCAGTCCCTGAAGGGCAAGCTCGTCGTGAGCGTTCAGGCGTATATGGGCGAGCCGCTTCGTACGCCCGAGACCATGGCTCAAATGTCTCGCGCTTGCGAGCTTGGCGGCGCCGCCGCCATTCGCTGCCAGGGCCTTGCCGACATTGCCGCCATTAAGGGTCGCTGTGAGGTTCCCGTCATCGGTCTGTGGAAGGACGGGCACGAGGGCGTTTACATCACGCCGACGCTGCGTCACGCTCGTGCCTGCGTTGCTGCGGGTGCCGATATCGTGGCGATCGACGCCACCGATCGTCCGCGTCCCGATGGCAAGTCGGTCGAGGATACCTTCCGCCCGCTGCACGAGGAGGGTGTGCTCCTGATGGCGGATTGTGCCACCATCGAGGACATTCGCCGTGCGGTTGATATGGGCTTCGACCTGGTATCCACCACACTCTCTCACGGTGTCGCCGCCATCGACTGCACCATGGCCGATGGCCCCGACCTGCCGCTCCTGCGTCAGGCGACCGAGGAATTTCCCGGCCTTCCCATCATTTGCGAGGGTCGCGTGCATACGCCCGAGGAGGCTCGCGCTGCAATCGACGCCGGCGCGTGGGGCGTTGTCGTCGGCACCGCTATCACGCACCCCACGAGTATTACAAGTTGGTTCAAGGCTGCGCTTGAGGCGTAAGACGGGCCTTGTATCCGCTTGGGGCGGTATACTCAATAAAGGCAATTGATCGCGCGGGATCCGCTGGCCGGGTCCCGCGCTTATTTTAGGAGGCACACATGCAAAAGGGAGATGCCATGGATGCGGCGGAGCGCTCGGAGCGTATCCCCGATATCGTTATCATCACTGGAATGTCCGGCTCGGGCCGAACGCAAGCCATGCATGTGTTTGAGGACATGGGCTATTTTTGTATCGACAACCTGCCCCCACGCCTGATTGCCCAGCTTGCTGAGCTCGTTGGCATCAATACGGGCGTGGGCAGGCACCTTGCCGTTACCTGCGACCTGCGTAGCCAGGGCTTGTTCGATGAACTGCTCGATGCTGTTGCCGCACTGGAAGAGCGCGAGATGAGCTGCGACATTGTGTTTCTCGAGGCGTCTGACGAGGTGCTGATTCGCCGGTATAGCGAAAACCGTCGTCGCCATCCCATTGCAAAGCCGGGGGAGACCACGGCCGACGCTATTCAGCGTGAACGTCTGCAGCTGCAGGGCGTTCGCGATCGAGCCGATATGATTATCGACACGAGCCGCTTGCGCACTTCTGCCTTGCGCAACAAGCTGCGCATGGCTTTTTCCGAGCTGTCCGACCAGCAGCTTATGGATGTCCACGTGTTCTCGTTTGGCTTTAAGCATGGCATGCCCATCGAG
>URBM01000124.1 GCA_900545995.1 uncultured Collinsella sp.
GCTCGGAGATGTGTATAAGAGACAGTGTCTGCGGACTGTGGTGTATATGGTATATACAAGCCAGCTACGCAATCTCTCAAGCTGTTTAGCTGGGATAATTGTTTACTGGTACGTTTTAAAGTGCTTTCAATTACCGAAGCAACGCCATCAATTCATTTCAAATTAATGCTGACCGGCAGATTGCTTTTGCTCGCAAGGGATCGCTCAGGTTGGTACTCAAATTGTACTCACGACGTTTTGAGTATCGATTGGCTGGTGTTCATAGACGTCGGAAATGAGTACTGACTTCGGGGGTTTCGTTATCGCATATTGCATTTAACCCAAATAGAGGCGCTCTTCATTAGGCATAATGCAAATGAGGAGCGCCTCTGGGTTATTGCTTGCTGTTGGTGCAACGCCGTCCAATGCGTGTCTTGGGTGGATGCCCGCCAAGCAAGCTAGGCTCGTCGTAAGCGGAGGCGACGTGGGCGCGGGTTCGTGGCCGTGCACGAGCTGTTGGTTTTACGGGTTCTTGGCGCTTGCGCCGGTGGATGGCATGAGCGCGTTGTGGCGCACGGCGCGAATGTAACACGCGTTCAACTCGCGTTCGGCGCTGAAGGAGGCCACAGCCGTCACTTCGCGGGAGTTGTCGTTGAGCGGTGTTATCGCTTCGGGCACGTTCCGTAGCCTCAAGGTACTTATGAGCGGAAATGGGGCCAAATGAAGCTCGGGCATCAGCTTCGCGACGACGGGGATGGACGCCGTGGGGACGTCGGGGCATCTGAAGACAAGACAGTTGGTTGGATATGCCGAAAAGACGAACGAGCTGAATGGGAGAGTGCTACAATAGCCTAAACGGGAGTCATTAGTGAAAGTGTGGATACCATGAGACACGTATTCAAGGGCAAAAAGCTCGGCTGGGGCGATGATAAGACCGAGGGCGTTTGGTTCGATGCTGACCACTACACCAAAGAAGAGGCTGAGGCGGAGTTCAAGCCTTATCAAGGGGTTACTCAGAGAGGTTATGACTACACTGGGTACGAGTATGATGGGGAACGCTATCACCATTACACCTACCTTGGCGAATTCGAGGATGATGATATGCCTACCAGTGATGCCGACCTTTGGAATCGAAAATAGGCATTTTCCTTCCATATAGCCATCGGTGGCCCCGGCGCTTTGCTGTTGATTGCTTTTCGTTCTCCCCTATTAAAGAACAGTGTGGAGCAACGAGAAGCGCACTTCCTTTGTGTTGTGGCTTGATGGCCTTGTGGCAGTTCCAGCATGTTTGAGGCATATTGGTGAGCCGGTACATGGCGTCGCGGCTGATGCGCAGCATCGCGCACGCCTCGTCGGCGCCGAATATCGCGTTGGTCGATGCGATGAGCCTCATCTGGCTCCTGCTAATGCTCTTGGTCATGGTCGTCCTCGAGCTCCTCTCGTCTCGAGGCTCCCTCGCGTGCCCGGCCGCGGGCGGCTCCCGGGGCGGTCGCCGTCGTCATTTCCTGCCGCCCCTCGACTCGATGTAGGCGTCCACCGACGCCCTCGAAACCAGGAGCTTCCTTCCGAGCCTGTACGAGTCGATCTCTCCCGGCCAGATGAGGTCGTATGCCTTACTCCGGCTCGCCCCCATGTACTCCTGCATCTCGATCACCGTCATCCACTCGTCGCGGCCCCGGTTGCCCTCGGGCGCGGCGCATTTCGTAGCGTGCGCCATGGTTGCCTCCAATCTTTCCGCGCGATACGTCTGCGCGGTCCTGTGTGCGTTTACGTCTGCGCGACGATTGAACCGCCTGACGGCGATTGACACGCCCGACAGGAGCGGAGATGGGTCGAGGTGGGTCGAGCTGGTCGGGCCTTCACGAAACGGCCATGAGCCGTACGCCTTAGCTGGCAGCTAAGTCCCCGAAAAGCAAAAGGCGCCCGTGCGGGCGCCTGCCTAGGATCGAAGTTCGTTCAGTTGTGTTCGGAATGCTCGTCTTCCGCGGTGCTGTCGTCCGGGGTCCGGCATCTGTCGTTCGTCTCTTCTTTCGTGTTTGATGTTGCGTGTTCTGCGAGCGACCTTTCGAGGGCCTGCCGGCCCGTTGCCCCAGATGCACCCGGGTAAATGGTATCCATCCGTTGGACACGGCCTGCTGCGGTTGTAATTTCGGACGAGCGAAAGCAGACGAACGGCGCGAGAGGTTAGCGCGGCCTGCGGCTGGCCATGCGGTTTGGGCCGCGGAAAGGCTCTTCTCGCCATACCCGGAGCATCAATGGGAACAGGCGCATCGGGCGTTCAATCTACCTGTATAATGGCGGCATGTTGTTCGGGAAGGAGTTCTTCTTATGGAGCAGGCACTATCTGCCCTGGGCGGTGCTGTCCAGGGCGTTCACCCCTTCGTTATCTATCTTGCGGGCATTAATGCCCTCACGTTCATTCTCTTCGCGATCGACTACGCGATAGCCCGTTACAACCAGGACGAGGATACCGGCCTCATGGACGGCAGGATCTTGACCCTGTTCGCCGTAGCGGGCGGCGCCCTGGGGATGCTCCTTGCCCTTATGATCTTCACCAGGAACCACATGAACAAGCACAACATCGCCTGGTGGTTCAGCGCCATAGTCTTCTTGATTGTGTGGGTGCTTGTCGTGCTCGTTTGGGCCGGAGTCATCGTCGTCGATCTGGAACCGGGCGCTTCGTTCAACGCGCCCGTCATCGTCGCTCTCGGTGCATACCTTCTCGCCATCAACGTCATCACGTTCGCCGTTTTTTGCCTGGACAAGAAGAGGGCGATTGACCGCGGCAGCAGGTTCCCCGAAGCCACCTTGCTTGGTCTCTCGCTCGCGGGAGGGGCCCTTGGAGGCATCGCCGGGATGCGCGTCGCCCACCATAAGACGTCCAAGTGGTATTTCGCGGTGGGGCTGCCTGCCTTCATCATCCTCCACGTCGCGCTGTTTCTTCTTGCCCACGGCGCTGGGCTTGTTTAGGGGGACCTTGAACGGAATCTTTGGTCAACATCCTGACGACCCTATTTCCCGCTTTTGCTTTTCTCGGCATCATACTGTTCGCATGCGATAGGCAGGATAAGCGGAAGATCGAGCTCGAGAAGGTCAAGGCAAAAGCCGAGTGGGACCGTGCGAGCGAGTGTTTCAGGGACGATGTGACCCAGGAGGGGTTCGAGGAGATCGTCGAGGCTACGGGGTGATCCGTCAAAAGGCTCGAGTCCCTTTCCGTGAACGGGCACAAGGTTTACGGGACCGTCGCTTCGCTCAGCGGCATCAGTTCGTGGAAGTTCGTGATCGACTTCGACTACAAGGGCCACCTCACGAGCGACTACACCGTAGCGAGCTCTAACGACGGCTCGGGCATAGCCGAACGCGTGGCAGACCGACCGCCAAGAGGATTAGGTCTTGGACGCCGACGGACCGCATAGTGCGCGCGGCTTTCTGCCCCTATTGCGGTGTCAAGGCGTCCGGTGAAGCAGCGTTCTGCTCTTCCTGCGGGGCTAAGCTGCTGCACGTGCCGAAAAGGCCGTAGCTGGGTTTGCCCGGGGCATCTGACGGCAGGGCGAGCTAGCGTCTCCGAAGAAGCGCTCCCATTTGGGGACGCTTCTCGGATTCTTGGGTTTCTTCCTTTGGGGCCATTTCTTCTTCGCACTTTCCGATGATCGCTGTAGCCTCTTCGGCGGTTATCTCCTCGAGCTCCCGGTACTTACCCACAGCGATGCCGTCAAGGGCCCCTCCCGCGCAGCGAGCCCCCTGTGGGAAACCGTTCCCCGATGGCGAGCCGTCTTTCTAGAGAAACTTCTTGCGTGTCTCCTTAAATATGCCCTTCTTGAAATCGGACCATTTGCCGAAGAACTTCTCGTCCGTCGCGGTGGCTGTATGCTCCGCGTATTTGATCGCCGTGAGTTCCATGGTGCAGATGTAGTCCGCCGCCTGCGAAAGCCGGTACTCGGAGGGCTGCGCCGATCGGTAGACGACGGCGTCCTTCGAGAGCGCGTACTCGACCGCGCGATGGAGCGACTCGGCGATAGAATGCTGGCCGTTGTCGTAATAGACCTTGACCATATCGTAGGATTGCAGCTCCGCGAGGTTGTCGAAGAGGAAGTTCACGAGGTCCCTTCGCATCGTCCCCGCGAGCTTGTCGAGCGAGGCGAACTGCTTGGTCGCGTATGCAAAGGTGTGGTACCTCACGGGCATGTGGCGGAAGAAGACTCGGAACGAGCCGAGCAACATCTTGCGCGTCCTCAAGTCGAGCCCCGAGTACTGGTCCTTGCCGTTCATGAGCGGCGACGCATGGAAGGGTATGTCCGGGAGCCCCTTGGCGCGAAGGGCGCCCTCATATGCCGCGATCGAATCCGCGATGCTCTCGGATTGGTCGTGCATGACGACGGTAAGCAGGTAGTGGCGGTCGGAGAGACCGTCGCTTCCCGACTCGTCGACGAAGATGCTGAGTTCTCGCATTGTTCTCCTGGATAAGAAAAAAGCCGGGGAAAACGTCCCCGGCACTTGGAAGCCTTCCTAACGGAAAACCAATTACCTTATACCATATGCTGTCTGAAAATTCAAGGGAGATCGAAGCGTATCCGGACGTCAGCGGAATCTCAAAGGCGGTCCGCCGCGCGCTTTGGGACAAAAACAAAAAAACTCAAAGCCCTGAGTTTGAAAAAAGTTGTCCCCACTTTTGTCCCCGAGGCCGACGAAACACGACACGGTGTTACTTGGCGGCACTCGGCTCGAGACGGCGCCGAAAACTGGAGGCAACTGGAATGACGTGACGGCAGAACTGAAGCCATCGAATGGGAGTGAATTTGGAATAACGGAGTGTCCTCGTCGTTGCTCCTCAGTCGCGGTACCTTTGTACAGCTTCCTTCGGTGCGCCTAGAGGCCGCGCACATCGCCGAATTTCACTCGCAGATTCTTGTAAGACCCCCAGCCGCTTCGCGACTGGTGGGGGTGGCCCTCGTAAAGAACCCGGTATAATCGTGCAGGTACAGCGCTCCGTTCGGAAGGGACTCTCACTGCACATGCGACAGGGATTCGACAACGAGAAATATATCGAGCTACAGGCCGCCAACATCCGAAAGCGCATCGCGCAGTTCGGCGGCAAGCTCTATCTGGAGTTCGGCGGCAAGCTGTTCGATGACTATCACGCGTCACGCGTGCTGCCCGGCTTCGAGCCGGATTCCAAATTCCGCATGCTCAAAAGCCTCGCCGACGACGTGGAGATCGTCATCGCCATCAACGCCAACCACATCGAGAAGGCCAAGATGCGCGGCGACCTCGGCATCACGTACGACGAGGACTGTCTCTTATACACATCTGACGCTGCCGACGATA
>URBM01000125.1 GCA_900545995.1 uncultured Collinsella sp.
CTACACGAGCCTTATCGTCGGCAGCGTCAGATGTGTATAAGAGACAGCCCATAGATATCGCGATAAGCGGCATCGATTTGATAGCGATAGGTCACCGAGAATGTGCGATCGGTCGAGGAGACCCACGAGGCAGTACGCGCCGAGGCGCTCGCAGGAGCAATGGCCCCCTCCGGCGTCATATCAAGTATCTCGACCTGGGACTGCTGGCGGCAGGCGGCGGCAACGGGAAGCCACGCGCGAACGGTCTCCCCCTCCAAAGCACCGGGGACAGACACGCATGCCTTAAGCGTAATGGTGCGAGACAGCCCGCCCTGCGACTCCATCTCCTCGAGCATCTGGTTGCGCAGCGCAATTCCATCCGCAGAATCGGGACGCAGACCCGGAACCTCCTTGGGATACACGCGCAAAGAATCAAGGAAGTTGTCAAGAACGAACAGCTCGCCATCGATAAAGCGCCAATCGATACGCTTGCGGTCAATCAGGTCGTCAAACTGCTCTTCGGTAAACTCAGGCCACTCCTCGCGGATCATCTCGATAGCCCGATCACGCGACACCGAAAAATGAAGCGGTGTCTCGAGCATGCGATACCGCTCGGCACGAACACAAGCAGCCAGCGAAGGCTCAGGATTCTGCCCCAAAAGGCGAACGCAGGCAGCAACAGCCTGCGTCAAATACCCGGCATCCTTAAGACGAAGAATCTCGGGCGGCAGTCCAATATCGAGATGACGAAAGTCATCACAGCAAACATCAACAGAGCAACCAACAGGACCCTCGTCAATAACCTTCCCATCAGCAGGTAAAACATCAACAACAGCCATAACCACTCCCGCGTCGAACGATAGACAACCCCAATTGTACCGAGATAAAAAAGAAAGCCCCAACAAAGGAGCCCTCAACGCCGATAAACGGTAGCCAAAAATGAAATCAGCCCAGTAACCCTGTAGCGAGTTAACAAAGGAGACCCCGTTTCCCCGGAGCTGATTCCGTCGCGCGACTTCTGGCGAAGCCAGGTGAGCGCGAGGGAAACAGCGTAGGGGAAACGGGGCCTCCGGCGGGAAGTTAAACCGCTACTTACGCCTTGTTGACGGAGCCAAACTCCTCCATGAGCTCCTTGGTGCGGGCAACGATGTTGTCGCGACCAGGCTTGAGGAGCTTGCGGGGATCAAAGCCCTTGCCCTGCTGATCCTTGCCAGCCTCGATGTACTCGCGGACGCCCTTGGCGAAGACGAGCTGCAGGTCGGTGTTGACGTTGATCTTGGAGATGCCCAGGGAGATGGCCTTCTTGATCTGATCCTCGGGGATGCCGGTACCACCGTGCAGAACGAGGGGCAGGTCGCCGGTCTGAGCCTTGATCTCGCCCAGACGCTCGAAGGAAAGGCCAGCCCAGTCGGCGGGATACACGCCGTGGATGTTGCCGATGCCGCAGGCGAGGAAGTCGACGCCCAGGTCAGCAATCTGCTTGCACTCAGCAGGGTCAGCGAGCTCGCCGTTGGAGGTCACGCCGTCCTCGGTGCCGCCGATGCCGCCGACCTCGGCCTCGATGGACATGCCCTTGGAGTGGGCAAGCTCAACGAGCTCCTTGGTGCGGTCGAGGTTAAGCTGGAAGGTCTCCTCGTGAGAGCCGTCATACATGATGGACGTGAAGCCGGCCTCGATGCACTTGAAGCAGTCCTCGTAAGAACCGTGATCGAGGTGAAGGGCGACGGGAACGGTAACGCCCGTGGCCTCGACGGCAGCCTTGACCATGTCGGCGCAGACCTTGAAACCGCCCATCCACTTAGCGGCACCAGCGGTGCACTGAAGGATCAGCGGAGACTTGGCCTCCTCGGCGGCCTGGAGAATAGCCAGGGTCCACTCGAGGTTGTTGGTGTTGAAGGCACCGAGAGCGTACTTGCCGGCCTCGGCCTTCTTGAGCATGTCTGCTGCGTTGACGAGCATAAAAGAAACCTCCTGTAAGGTTGCTCCGATAACGCCTGAGATTTTACCACGGCGTACCCGAGCATAAACGTTCGTTTGTTCACGAATATCGTCCAAACAGACTTTTTTTGACCGTTTGCCCTACGGAATCGACCCGTTGGGGAAAAATAGCTTGACGTTTGGACGCTTCTCGTGCTTCAGGAGCTGACTATAAAGCTACACCTGCATGAAAGGGTTCTGCATGAGCTCGCGTGCCATGGTGGTCGAATCGCCATGGCCGGTTAGGCAAACGGTATCGGGCGGGAGAAGCCGGGCGAGCTTGGAGAGCGAGCGCAGAATCGCCGCCTCGTCTCCTCCAGAAAGATCGGTGCGGCCGTGGCTGCCCGGGAATAGTGTGTCGCCCACAAAGGCAATGTTCCCCTGCTCGGTGGCAGCAAACAAGACGATCCCGCCCGGCGTATGCCCTGGCGTCTCGATCACCTGCAGGCAGATATCGCCCACCTCGATAGCATCGCCTTCGGCGAGCAGGCGCGTCGGCTCCCCGGGGTCAGGCGTCTCAATGCCCCACATAGCTCGCTGTTCCTCGATGTTCGCATGCGGCACCGCCACATCCTTGGCACACAGCTCATACTGGCAGCCCTCGCCAACGGTGGTTCGCACGCCGGCAACACCACCAACATGATCGGCATGGCCATGAGTGCATACGGCGCCAAGCACGCGTACACCGGCATGTTCGGCTCGAATATGCTCCACCAAACGCTCGCCTTCCCATGCGGGGTCGATAATCACGCACTCATTGTCCGAAATAACAGCATAGCTATTGGTCTGAATGGGACCGTTTACGAGCGTCTCAATCTCGACCGATCCCTTGGGAGTTAAATCCAAGGACACAGCACTCATGTCCCTCTCCTCTCTATAGAACTCGAGGCATCAAACGATGCCTCGAGTGTAGCGAATATCGATAATGTGACACGTTCGTCGCGACTAAACGCGGCGCTTAAGCTGGGCTCCACCCTCGCCGGGCATCAGGCGGCGCGCGTCGTAGACCGAGTCGACGCTGCTGATAGAGGCCAGCAGCGGATCCAGACCACTCGCGTCCGAGATCTCGACCATAAAGCGCAAGGTTGCAATACCCTCGCGGTTGGTCGACGTGGCGGCAGAAAGGATATTGCCGCCCGCATCGCCAATGGCGATGGTGACGTCCTTGAGCAGGCCCATGCGGTCCAGGCACTCGACCACAATCTCGACCTGGAAAAGCGTATCGGCAGCACCATCCCACTCTACGTCAATCATGCGCTCGGGATGTTCCATAAGGCCCTTGACGTTGGGGCAGTTGGCGCGATGCACCGAAACGCCACGACCGCGCGTGATGAAGCCGACGATGTCGTCGCCCGTCACGGGGTTGCAGCAATGAGCCAGACGGACCAGCAGGCCGCTGTTGCTCTCGCCCTTGACGATAATGCCGTTACTGGCGCTCTTACCGCGCTTTTGCGGCTTGCGGTTGGAGCCGCGAGCGGGCTGCTTTACGACCTCGGCGATAGCCTCGGCCTTGGTGAGCTGTTCCTCGGGCTTGGGGTCCAAGATTTGCTCGACCTTATTGCCCACAGCGCGCGGGGCGACCTTGCCCGCGCCAACGGCTGCAAAAAGGTCCTCGAGCTGCTTGAAGTTAAACTGCTCCGCCACGGCGTTGAGCGCACGCGTGGATCGTGGCGTAGAGATGCCATACCCGCGCTTACGCAGGTCCTTGGCCAGTATATCGCGGCCGGCGGCAGCGTCGTCATCCTTGGTCGCGGCGGCGAAATAACGGCGAATCTTTGACTTGGCCGAAGGTGTCTTGACGATCTTGAGCCAATCGCGCGACGGCTTAGAGCTCTTGTTAGTCAGAATCTCGACACGGTCACCCGTCTTGATCTCGTGCGTGAGCGGCGCCACCGCACCGTTGATTTTGGCGCCGACACAGTGGTTACCGACCTCGGTATGAACGGCGTAGGCAAAGTCGAGCGGTGTAGAGCCGGCACGAAGCGCCATGACCTCGCCCTTGGGCGTAAAGACAAAAATTTCCTGGTCGAACAAGTCGACCTTCAGCGAATGCAGGTATTCCTTGGCATCGGTGATCTCGTCAGACGCCGCCCAGTCGAGTGAGTGCTTGAGCCAGTTGATCTGGTCGTCCAGACGCTGCGCATCGTTAGTCTTGGAGGCAGACGATCCGCCCGACTTCTTATACAGCCAGTGGGCAGCGATGCCATACTCGGCCTGCTCGTGCATTTCGTAGGTTCGAATCTGAATCTCGAGCGGACGGGCCGTGGGGCCGATAACCGTCGTGTGAAGCGATTGGTAGTTATTGACCTTGGGCATGGCGATATAGTCTTTAAAACGACCGGGCATGGGATGCCACAGGGTATGCACGGCACCAAGCGTGGAATAGCAATCGCGCACCGAATGAGTGATGACGCGCAGCGCCACCAGGTCGTAAATCTCGGAGAACTCCTTGCCCTTGCGCTTCATCTTTTGATAGATGGACCAATAGTGCTTGGAACGACCGTTGATCTGAAAGCCCTCAAGACCAATGCGATTGAGCTCATCGGTGAGCGTCTTGATGGTCTCGGCCAGATAACGCTCGCGAACCTCGCGCGACTCGGATACCATGCGCGCGATGCGCTGGTAGGCATCGGGCTCCAAGTAGAAAAAGGACAGGTCCTCGAGCTCCCACTTGATTGAACTCATGCCCAGGCGGTCGGCCAAAGGCGCGTACACGTCCATGGTCTCGCGTGCCTTAAACAGGCGG
Source organism: uncultured Collinsella sp. (assembly GCA_900545995.1). Lineage (GTDB taxonomy): Bacteria > Actinomycetota > Coriobacteriia > Coriobacteriales > Coriobacteriaceae > Collinsella. The sequence goes on from URBM01000125.1 coordinate 4,703, forward strand.
CGGTCCTCGCGCAGAGCGGCAAGCGTGCGCATGTTATGCAGGCGGTCGGCGAGCTTGACGATGATGACGCGGATGTCCTTGGACATGGCGAGAAACATCTTGCGCAGCGTAAGCGCCTGCTTCTCGTCCATGCTGTCGACTTCAATGTTGGTGAGCTTGGTCACGCCGTCGACGAGCCCTGCCACGGTTTCGCCAAACAGACCCGAAACATCGGCAAGCGAGGTCTCGGTGTCCTCGACGGTATCGTGCAGCAACGCGGCGCACACCACATCGCAGTCCATCTTGAGGTCAGCCAGAATGATAGCTACCTCGACGGGATGGTTAATGTACATCTCACCCGAGCGCCGCTTTTGGTTGCAGTGCTTCTCGGCAGCAAAGCAGTAGGCCTGCTCCACATTGGAGAAGTCGTCCTCGTTCATATATTTGAGGCACAGACGCTCCAGCTTGTCGTAGCTGTCCGCCATAATCTCGGGCGGCAGCTCATCGGCATGCTTATAGTGCTCCATCTCCGAAAACGGCTGGAGGGTGGAATCATGGGCGGTAC
>URBM01000126.1 GCA_900545995.1 uncultured Collinsella sp.
CAGCGTCAGATGTGTATAAGAGACAGATGTTGTAAAACACCCCCGAGCATATGTTCGAAAACACAATATGTTGTGTTTGCAGCAAAGGTGGGATGCCACCTGTAGAACCACGCCCGCGAACCTCAACCTTCAAGTTGACCTTGAGGCGATTTTTACGTCCCTTTACACGCCGTTCACATCGCCCCCAAACTCCTCCCACCCACGGTACACACGGCCCACCACCGCGTCGGTGTCTGGCGAAAAATGGGACGGGCCCCAGATTGCCCATGCGCGCAAAAGTGCGTCTCGGCAATCTGGGGCCCATCCCCTTTAATATTTATAAATATGCAGGTCAGCGAGGTGCTAGCGATGTGCCAGCGGATGCGCCGCCAGATAGACCTCGGTCAGTTGCGTGCGGTCGACATGCGTGTAGACCTGCGTGGTCGAAATATCGGCATGGCCCAAAATCTCCTGCAGCACACGCAGGTCGGCACCGCCCGCGAGCATGTGGGTGGCAAAGGAGTGGCGCAGGGTGTGGGGGTGGAGTCCCACCAGCCCCACCTGGCGCCCGTACCGCTCGCATATCGCATGCACGCCCTGGCGCGACAGGCGACGTCCGTTCTTATTTAAAAAGACCGCCGAGGTCTCCGTCCCGTGAGCATGGGCGGCCAGGAGAGTGCGCCCGTCACCTATATAGTGTGTCAGGGCGCGAGCCGCGCTTCCCACCAACGGGGCCAGACGCTCCTTGGAGCCCTTACCGCGCACCAGGACAAACCCGTCATCGATATGGATATCGCCCACATCGAGCCCAACCAGCTCACTCACGCGCAAGCCGCAACCGTAAAGCACTTCCAAGATGGCATGATCGCGCAGCCCCATCTCGCCCTCGGGAAAGTCTTGATCGAGCAGTGCCGAGGCATCCTCCACCGAAAGGTATTCCGGCAGGCGATCTGCCTTTTTGGGCAGGCGCAACGCCGCCGTCGGGTTTTGGGCCACGGCCCCATCGCGCACCAAAAAGGCATGCAGGCCCTTCACGGCAGCAAGCGCGCGCTCCACCGAGGCGTCGGAATAGCCTCCGTCGCGGCGATCGGCAACAAAGCCCTCCACGACCTGACGGCTCACATCTTCAAAAGACGCAATGTCAGCCCGCTCCAGATAGGCGCAGTACGTCGTCAGGTCACGACGGTAGGCCGCAATCGTATTGCGCGCCAAACCCCGCTCGACCGCAAGGTAATCGAGATACTCCCCCGCCACCACAGCGAGCGACGAGGGAGTAGCTTCGGTATGTTCTTGGTTCTCCGGCACCCTTAGTCCGTAGCGAGGTTCTTGGGCGTCACCTGCAGACGATCGACGCCCTCATGCTGGCCGATCGAGGCGCGCACGAACTCGCGGAACAGCGGCTGCGGGTTGGTCGGGCGGCTCTTGAACTCGGGATGAGCCTGGGTTGCCACATACCACGGATGCACGTCGCGCGGCAGCTCGACCATCTCGACCAGGCGCTCGTCGGGCGAAAGACCCGAGATAACCAGACCAGCGCCCTCGAGCTGGTCACGGAAGGCGTTGTTGAACTCAAAGCGGTGACGGTGACGCTCGTAGACGAGCTCCTCGCCATATGCCTCGCGCGCGAGGGTATCGGCGGCAAGCTTGCACGGATAGGCACCCAGACGCATGGTGCCGCCCTTCTCGGTCACGTCCTCCTGCGAGCTCATCAGGTCGATGACACTATACGGGCCATCAGGATCGAACTCGGAAGAGCTGGCGCCGGCAAGGCCGACCACGTTGCGGGCAAATTCGCACACGGCCACCTGCATACCCAGGCAAATGCCCAGATACGGAATCTTGTGCTCGCGGGCGAACTCGGCCGCGAGGATCTTGCCCTCCAGGGCGCGCTTGCCAAAGCCGCCAGGGACCAAGATGCCCGAGGCGTCACCCAGGACCTCGGAGACGTTCTGCTCGTCGAGGCTCTCGCCATCGACCAGCTGCACGTCAACGTGGCGATCGTAGAACACGCCCGCATGGTGCAGGGCCTCGATAACCGACAGGTAGGCATCGGGCAGCTGCGTATACTTGCCCACGACGGCGATCTTCACCTTGTCGGCGTGCTGGTTGGCATGGTTCTGCTTGCGCAGGAACTCGTTCCACTGACTCATGTCGCGCTCACGCGGGTCCAGACCCAGACGCTCGCAAATGCGCAGGTCAAAGTCCTGCTCGGCGAGCAGCTGCGGAACATCGTAGATGCTCGCGCAGTCCTCGTTGGTAAAGACGCAGTCGGTGTCGACGTCGCAGAAGCTTGCGATCTTGCCGCGGATGGCATCGTCGATATGGTGATCGGAGCGCAGAACGATAATATCGGGCTGGATGCCAAAGCTGCGGAGCTCCTTGACGGAGTGCTGCGTCGGCTTGGTCTTGACCTCGTGGGCGGCGGCGATATAGGGAACGAGCGACACGTGGATGTAGCAGACGTTCTCGGGGCCGGCCTCCTTGCGATACTGGCGGATGGCCTCGACAAAAGGCTGCGACTCGATGTCACCGATGGTGCCGCCCAACTCAGTGATGACCACGTCGGAGCCGGTCTGCTCCTCAATACGACGGAACTTATCCTTAATGGCGTTCGTGACGTGCGGAATCACCTGCACGGTGCCGCCCAAAAAGTCACCGCGACGTTCACGGGCGATCAGGCTCTTATAGATGGCACCAGTCGTAAAGTTGGAATCGCGGGTCAGGTTCTCATCAATAAAGCGCTCGTAGTGGCCCAGGTCCAGATCGGACTCGTAGCCGTCCTCGGTCACAAAGACCTCGCCATGCTGGAACGGGCTCATGGTGCCGGGGTCGACGTTCAGATACGGGTCGGCCTTTTGCATCGTTACCTTGTAGCCGCGCGACTTGAGCAGACGGCCCAGCGAGGCCGCGGTAATACCCTTGCCCAGAGACGAAACCACGCCGCCGGTCACGAACACATGCTTGGTCATATTGAGTTACCTGCGCTTCCCGTAGAAGTTGTCCATACACATCTTACGGGTCTTCATTGTAATACTCGCGACGCGCGCCGCACACAATTTTTCTTACGCGCAATCGCATTTCTCCATCTAGAAACAAAACGCCGCCCAGTTGCCCAGGCGGCGTCGTTTCCACTATGAATGCACGCTGTTATCGATCGGCGGCTTCATCCTCGATCAAGTCCTTCACGAGCATACCGGCACGGATGCCCTCTAGATACCATTCGCCACGCTCCGTAAGACAAATACCATTTGCGAGCTGGCCGCCGTCGTCGCTGTAGCGCGAGACGACCTCAATGATGTCTTCGGATTCCAAGCGTTCAATTGCCGCGCGGGCGCGATACGGAGACACCCCCACACGCTCGGCAAGCGTCTTTCGCGAAAAGCCATAAAATCCGCCGTTGTCTTCGGACTGCTGTGCAATCTCCATCAGCACCTGCACCTCGACACGCTTCATATCGTTGACACTCGCACGACCCTTGCCAGCCATGGCAGCCTCCTCAAACCGAGCACGGGCATCACTTGCACCGTGCGCGACCGGCACACCCCATGATGGCCGGCAACATCCATCATGCGGCATCCCCGCAAAAGGATGAAACAATTAGGATTATTGTATACCGCTCAAATCGCTTATAGGCAGGTAAACGGGCTAATTTTAGGTTAAACGGTAGCTTTGTTGATAAAAGGGACACACCGAATGTATATTCGATGCGCCCCTTTCAGACCAATTTATCCAGGCTTAGCGGTGGAAGAAACCACGGCGCTCGAACTTGGGCTCGCAGCACACGTTGATGCCCAGCTTGCGCAGCACCGTCTCGTCCGTCGGCGAGATGATCACGCTAAAGAAGGCATCGCAGCCACGCAGCTGCTCCAGGCCCGAAAGGACGCGGGCCGCCGTCTCGCTCGTTGCCGAGGTGATCGAGAGCGCCATAAGCGTCTCGTCGGTGTGCAGGCGCGGGTTCTTGCTACCCAGGAAATGCGTCTTGAGCTTGCTGATAGGCTCGATCGCCTCATCGCTAATGACCTCGAGCTCAAGGTCAACGCCCGAGACATGCTTAAGTGCATTCATGATGAGCGAGCTCGCGGCGCCCAAGCGCGTGGAAGTCTTGCCGGTCACCACGGAGCCATCGGGCATGACCATGGCGCCTACGGGGCCACCCGTCAGCTGCTCCCTGGTAAGAGCGGCCGAGCGTGCCGGCGAGTAGTTCTTGTCGATACCGGCCTTCTTCATAATGATCTTGAGACGATCAACCTGCTCATCGCCCACGCCGGTACGGCGCACATTTTCGACCGCGGTAAAGTAGCGGCGGACGATCTCCATCTTGGAAGCGTCGCGGCAGGCATCGTCATCGGTAATGGCAAAACCGACCATATTGACGCCCATGTCCGTGGGGCTCTGGTAGGGGCTCTTGCCCAGGATCTTTTCCATCAGAGCACGGACCACCGGGAAGGCCTCGACGTCACGGTTGTAGTTGACCGTGGTCTTGTTGTAGGCCTCCAAGTGGAAGGAGTCGATGATATTGGCATCGTCAAGGTCGGCCGTGGCGGCCTCATAGGCGATGTTGACCGGATGCGTGAGGGGCAGATTCCAGACCGGGAAAGTCTCGAACTTGGCATAGCCGGCGGCGGTGCCGTGCTTGTGCTCGTGATAGAGCTGAGACAGGCAGGTGGCGAGCTTGCCCGAGCCAGGGCCGGGAGCGGTGACCACAACGAGCGGACGAGTGGTCTCGACAAACTCGTTCTTGCCATAGCCGTCGTCAGACACGATCAGGTCGACGTCGTGCGGATAGCCCTCGATGGGATAGTGCAGCTTGGCAGGAATGCCGAGCGCGTTCAGGCGATTGCGGAACACATCGGCGGCGGGCTGGCCGGCGTACTGGGTGATAACCACGGCCGCGACAGCAAAACCGTTGCCGCGGAACAGGTCGACCAGGCGCAAAACGTCCTCGTCATAGGTAATACCCAGGTCACCGCGAGCCTTGTTCTTCTCGATGTGGTTCGCGTTAATGGCGATGATGACCTCGACGTCGTCGGCAATGCTCTTAAGCATGCGAAACTTGCTGTCCGGCTCAAAACCCGGCAGCACGCGGCTCGCGTGATAGTCGTCAAACAGCTTGCCGCCAAACTCCAAATACAGCTTGCCGCCAAACTGCGAGATGCGCTCCTTAATATGAGCGGCCTGCAGCTCGATATACTTCGCGTTGTCGAAACCCTGGCGCTGTCTCTTATACACATCTGACGCTGCCGACGATAAGGCTCGTGTAGA
>URBM01000127.1 GCA_900545995.1 uncultured Collinsella sp.
TCCTGAGATGTCTCGTGGGCTCGGAGATGTGTATAAGAGACAGTCCTTGCACAGAGACATGGCACGTAGAATCTGCTCAGCCTGGCGCTGGTTGGTCGAGGCGGTCATGACCAGGCAGTCGATGAGGATGCGGTCCGGGCCGATGCCGTAATGGGCGGCCTCGGCCACGATGCGCTCGGCGATGGCGAAGCGGGCCTCGGCGGTATCGGGGATGCCGCCCTCGTCGAGCGTAAGGCCGACGACGTTGGTGCCGTAGTGGGCCACCAGCGGAAAGATCTCATCCATGATCTGTTGTTTGCCATTGACCGAGTTGATGATGGGCTTGCCGGCGTAGCGGCGCACGGCGGCCTCGACGGCTGCGGGGTCGGTGGAGTCGATCTGCAGCGGCAGCAGCGTGGAGCCCTGGAGCTGCTCGGTGGCCTGCTGGATGACCTTGACCTCGTCGATCTCGGGCAGGCCCACGTTGACGTCCAGGATGTCGGCGCCCTGCTCCTGCTGGCTGATGCCCTGACTCACGACGTAGTCCAGGTCGCCGTCGCGCAGGGCCTGCTGCAGGCGCTTTTTGCCGGTGGGGTTGATGCGCTCGCCGATGACGGCGATCTTGTGGCCGTCGCAGGGGAGGTCCACGACCGTCTGGGCGCTCGTGACCGACATGCTGGGCTTGCGGTGGCGCGGGCTGGGCGTGTGGTTGTCGATAAGCGTGCGCAAGGCCGCCATGTGCGCCGGCGTGGTGCCGCAGCAACCGCCCACGACGCTCACGCCGTCCTCGATCATGCCGGCGACGGCCTCGGCGTACTCGGGTGCCTGGATATCAAAGACGGTATTGCCGTCATCGTCCACGCGGGGCAGTCCCGCATTGGCCTGCACCATAACGGGCTTGTCGGTGACGGTGAGCATGCGCGCGGCGAGCCCTCGGAGCTCGGCCGGGCCCTGGCTGCAGTTGATGCCAAGGACGTCGGCGCCGATGGCGTCGAGAGTGATGGCGGCGACCTCGGGGCTCGTGCCCAAGAAGGTGCGGCCGTCTTCCTCAAAGGTCATGGTGGCAAAGACGGGCAGGTCGGAGTTCTCGCGGCAGGCGAGGACTGCCGCCTTGATCTCGGCCAGGTCGGTCATAGTCTCGATAATAAAGAGGTCCACACCCGCAGCGACGCCGGCGCGCACCTCCTCGGCAAAGAGGTCGTAGGCCTCGTCAAAGCTGAGGGTGCCCAGGGGGCGCAGCAGGGCGCCGATGGGGCCGATGTCGCCGGCGACGTAGCGGGCGCCGGCCTCACGGGCGCAGGCGACAGCGGCGGCAAAGACGTCTGTCACGGTGGCGGCTCCGTCGAGCTTGTGGGCGTTGGCGCCAAAGGTGTTGGCGGTGATCACGTCGCAGCCGGCCTCGACGTATTGGCGCTGAATGTCGGTAATGACCTGGGGCTCCTCAAAGTTGAGCAGCTCGGGCAGGGCGCCGGCCTTCATGCCGGCCGCCTGCAGCATGGTGCCCATGCCGCCGTCGAACAGCAAGTGTCCCGTGCCCTCGATAGCGGCGCGCAGGCGATTGTCCTTAATGCAAAGGTCGTCGATCGTGCGCGTCTTGTATGCAGCGCCATTACGACGGGCAGCATCAACGGGCGCCGCCAGCGCGGCGCCGTCAGAATCATGAGTGATAAGTATGTTTGAGCTATTCGCCATGTGCATCCATTTCGTCTAGAGCCCACTGAGGAATTTCTATTTGAAGAGATTTGTCGGGCTCGATATCTTCGATTCGCTTGTTGTAGTGGGCAAGAAGCCGTGCGACATTTAATCGAATTAGGTCTCGCTTGTAGAACGATAATTCTTCAATATTGATGCCGATAAACGATTCGAGCGCGATAACCTGTACGCGACTGCCGAGTCCCTCACTTTCGAACAGTCCGTAAGCGAAGGAAACTTTATCGTAGGGGACAACGACGATGGGCCGAATGCCATTTCGAATGTTATCTCGGCATCGATCGGTCAATTTGGCCATTGGCGATACAGTCACATGAAATGCAGCATCATTGATTTGGAAATCGCCAGAACGGTCTGTCTGCTGGTCGGCGGCGTTTGAGTTGTCCTTTCCGATTTCTATGGTTGGAAATAACATCTCCAGTTTTGCACCTACCAGGTGCTGTGCGACGGTGCCCGTCGGCTTATCGGACCGTAGGCTTGCTTCGGCTAGGATATCATCGACAATGACAGAAATTGGTTTTTGAAGATCGATTTCGACTTTGATTCTCTGCCGGTTAAAGAAATCGACCTGGATTCGCTCGACGAAGAAATTGGCGATTGCATTCGCAGCTTCAAGACGAGTGTCTTCGCAAGTGTCACTGGGTAGGGCAGAGTTGATAATTGTGGCAAGCTCAAGCGCCATCGGGAGTGTACCGCGTGAGGTTCTGCCGCCCTCTGATGCGAAGGCACGCGTTTCCCCATGTCTGGCTAAAACTGTTTTGATGCATGCTCCACTTAGGCCTCGTACTTGGCTTCCCTTGTCCGATTGCACATAATCGTCGGTGAGCGGAAAACGGTTTTGCAACAGCTCGCTTATGCCTATGCCAACCGCCATGACGTTACGGTTGACATTGCCTCGCTTGCTGCGCTTGGATTCGTACCAGAGTTCAATGGCATCCAAGATACCTTTATCGGGCTCGCTCAAGGAGCAATTGGTCATTTCCATTATTGTTCACTCCGTTCCTTGAAGACATGAGCGCGGGCTTGACTGCATTTTTTATAAGCCAAGTGACAACTGGCACGGCAACTGCATCGCCGAATGCGTAGCGAATCTGAGCATCCGAGAAGCCGCTAAACTGACATGAGTCAGCACCTTGGAGACGGGCATATTCAGTTCCAGTCATCCAGCGAACTTCTATCTTTCCGTTTTCGCATATAACGACTGCCTGTCTTGATGAGCCGCCGCGAGCCGTTCTTAGACATCCGGCAATTTCTTCTTCACGGATTTCCCAGCGCACAACGCCCGATCGCGTGCGACGGTAAGCAGTGCGAACAATTTTTTCTTTGGCATTTAAGAAGCGCTGAAGGCGCTCTGCTTGATGCGGTGCAAGTGAGTCGATAAATGCTTGTACTTGGTTTTTGTTCCACCAACGCTTGTCGTCCTCGGGAATATTTTCAACAACCGTTGCAAGGCCCGTCATGCGAAGTGGGCTCGGCTCGTTTAGGTGAGAGACGTGCGTAATGAGTGAAGGGTCGGAGTGAATCCAGGAGACTTTTTCAGGTCGAAGCGAGGAATCGAGTCGGCTGTTGGGAAGAGGGTTTTTTAATCCGACGACAAACATGCGGGGGCGTGACTGGGGAAGCCAGTGCCGTGCATCGATAAAATAAGCGTCACATGAATAACCTAAACGATTGAATTCCTGGCAAACGAGTCTAAAGTCATCACTGTTATTAGACGTGGCAAGGCCGATGACGTTTTCGAGAACAAGTGCCCGCGGGGCACGATCGCCCATTCCTTCGATGGCTTTAATAAAGCCAAAGAACGCACTGGACTCTTTGCCAGAGATAAGTCCTTCCCTGTTTCCCGCGAGAGATAAGTTTGTGCAAGGGCTTGACGCCCATGCGATGTCGGCTTGGGGTATTAGGTCGGGGTCGAGTGTGTGGACATCCTGCTCGACTAGATGCTCATCGCCCCAACACTGGCTGTACATGGCGCATTTAGTATGGTCTATGTCATTTGCCCAGATTGTTTTGATTCCGGCTTTTGCCATGCCGGCACGAGCCAAGCCAATGCCTGAAAAAAACTCAAGCGCGGTTAGTTGTGGCGAGAACTGCAGAATGTTGTGCATGTACTGGCTTTCAGATAGTTGTTATTTGGCATCTTATGGTACTTGTTTGTGAGGACATCCGCTTACTTACGGATGAGATTCCCTCGATACCGTGCCATCAATTGACATTTTATTCAGAATGCGAATAGCAGGTGGTGTGGGCGGCGCGGAAGCGGCAGTGCTCGCGCATGCGGCAGATATTGCAGGTGGGGCGGCTCTGGGCGTCGTGGACTTCGCCGTCGAATAGGCCGATCACCGCGGTCACGCTTTTGGTGGGCATGAGCAGGCTGGTGGGTGTGACGGTAAGCCCGATGAGCCGCGTGGCGTTGAGCGCATTGACGATCGAGCGCTGGGCCGAGAGCGGGCAGTCGCCGTAGCCGGGGCTAAAGCGCCAGTTGCCGGCGAGTCCGTGTGCGGCGGCGTCCGTCTTGACCTGCTGGTCCATTTGCTCAACGGCGGCTTCCACGTAAGCGGAGCACGCGGCGTCGAGCACGGCGCCCTCCAGGGGATGTTGGGCTCCCGTGGTGCGCAGGCGACGCTCGGCGTCCATGCCGAGGGTGCATGCCATGAGCGCGGCAAAGCGGGCATCTTTGAGATGTCGATAGATATCGCGACCTCGCAGCTCAACGTTGGTGCCGACCAAGCGAATGCAAGGCTCACTTTGTTCGTCCACGCCCGTGGCATCGACGGCAAACACGCGGCGCACGCCACGAGGCTCAATGTCCAGTTCCAGACGCTCGACCACAAGCTCAATACGTCGTGACAGCTCGGGCTCAATCTGCTGGCCGCCGTAACCCAGGTACCGCAGCATCTCGGCGCGGTCGACACGGGGATGGTACGCAGCATCGACACGGTAAAGCGCCGGCGACGCAAGGTCGGCCGGCACTTCGACAGCGGTTGTATCGATGTGCGGTTTTTCCATTACCCCAGGCGCTCCATAATGGTCGCGGCGATCGCAGGACGGTTCATAGTGTACAGGTGCAGGCCGTCGGCGCCGTGCTCCTTGAGGTCGCAAAGCTGGCGGGCGGCATAATCTACACCGGCTGCCTGCAGGCTCTCGGGGTCGTTCTCGTACTTGGCGAGAATCTTGATGACGGGGGAGGGCAGCGACGCGCCGCACATAAAGACCATGCGGCTGATTTGCGACTTGCCCATAAACGGCATGATGCCCGCGGTGATAGGCACGGTGATGCCGGCCTTGTCGGCAAGCTCGCGGAAGCGATAGAAGCACTCGTTATCAAAGAAGAGCTGTGTCACAAAGAAGCTTGCGCCGGCATCTTGCTTTTGCTTGAGGTGCTCGACCGAGACGTTGAGGTCCTCGCAGGCAATGTGGCCCTCGGGGTAGGCTGCGGCGCCCACGCAAAAGCCGGCGTCGACGAGCTCGGGGATGAGGTCGCGGGCGTAGGCGTAGTCCGAGGCGGGCTTGTCGTCCTCAGTCGCGCCAGCGGGA
>URBM01000128.1 GCA_900545995.1 uncultured Collinsella sp.
TTCAAGAGGATTGCCATCGCCTCGTTCTTGAGGCCTTGCGCCGTGACAATATCCCGCTCACCGACGGTGCCGCCGTAGAGCGTCTGATGGAACAATTCACCCGCAACCCCGCACCGCTCATCGTGCACGACCGCGACCGCGCCGGGCACCTCATTGCCAAGGTGGTCGAGGCTGTCGACTACCGCATTCCCTTTATCCCTGACGATACCCAGGCAGAGCAAGAAGAGGCCACTGCCGAGAACATGCTTCGCGAGGCAACCGAGCTCGATCCGGCCAACTGGGACGCTCAGCGCATGCTGACCGCCCTCACCGCCAACTCCAACGAGGAGTACGTACAGTATCTGGTGTCCAAGTGCGACGAGGTGGAGCACGACCTGGCACTCAAGACCGCCTCGGCGCAGGACCCCTACGAGCGTGAGGCCGCAGGCGACCTTATGCGCCGCCCCTACCTGCGCTGGCTTGCCGCCCTTGCGTCACGCGCGCTCATTAGCGGCCGCTATCGCATGTCGCTCGAAGCCGCAAACCGCAGCCTCGACTTTGCGCCCAACGACCCCGCTGGTGTCCGCCACACCGCGATGCTCGCCATGGCAAAGCTCGAATACCCCGCCGAGGAGCTCAAGCGCTTTCGCTCTGCCCACTCCGTCCCCTATCTCGCCAACACGCCGCTGCGCCGTCGTCCCAAGGATGCGGAGCGCGACTTGGACCCGTGGACGCTCATCGCGCTGATGAGCGCTGCCTGGCGCGAGCTGGACTACGAGGGCGCCGAGCACTATTTGCGCATCCTCGCACGCTCGTGCCCGCACGCGGCCGAGGCGCTCTACTTCCAAACCGAGTTTCCCGATGGCGTCTATGCCCGCGTCAACGTGGGTGTGGGCTCCACCGACGAGCTTGTCCTCGCGCTGTCCGAGGCGACGCCGGTACTGCAGGAGGGCCTGGGCGCCCCCGACAACGCCAGCTTTGCTGCTTGGGTCGCCACCAACGATATCCTGCGTTCCCAAATCGATGAGCGCATACTGCGGGCGGCCGAGCAGGGTTTGCCGTTTAAGGGAGGAGACCTCTAATGGATCCGAGCGTCTACATCCCCGCCTACCTGGAACGCACCTATCTGGCGTCGCACCCCGAACTCACCGATGCAGCACGCGAGCTTGTCCATAACGACGTGAGCGTCAACCCTCATAAGTATGCGCAGACCGAGCATGCTCAGGCACTGCTGTCCTACGCCGGTGTTCATCGCCACCTGCTCGACGAGCTCCATCGCATCGAGGACATGGGCAGTGACGAGGAGTTCGAACAGACGCGTAATCGCCTGTTCGACGACATGCGCGATGAGCTGCTCAAAATTGTCCGCGTCGATGCACTGGCCGTCGACGCGCAGCTGCTCGCCATCATCCTGGCCGACACGCCCGTTGACGCCTGCCTGGGTGACCTGATGAAGCTCGAGGCGACCACGGCCGATTACCTGCAGCAAAGCGTGCCCGGGTTCGACATGGAAGCCCCGCACTACTGGGCCAATAATGTTTTGGCCGACGGTGTCACCGCGGCAGACCTTACCGTGAGCGAGCCGGCCCTTATCGGGTGGCTCCACACGCTCGAGGCCATCTCGCAGCTGTGCATGGCGAGCGCTCGTTACCGTGCTGCCGCCAACTACGCCCGCCGCGTCCTTAAGGCAGAAGGCTATCCCACCCGGGCCGCAGGCACCGTGCTGCTCGCCCTCGCTCGTCTGGAAGACCAAGACGGCTTTTTTGCCCTAGCCCACCAGCTCGAGGAAGAGATCGGGGCAGACGCACTCGAGAACTCTCCTTGGTATCTGCTCGCCCGCACAATCCTCTTGTTCAAAACGAACAAGATGCGTCCGGCGGTGCGTGCGCTGCGTGAGTTCGCTAACCGCTGCGAGGGCGGCGCATTCTTCTTGCTGAATCCCATGTACCAGACACCGTACCTTCCCTGCCGACCCGAGCCGCGCGACCCCCAGGACCTCTCGCACCAGGCGGTTTGGGAAGCCGACGGCATTATCTCGGACACCCCCGACTTTGCCCCCTGGGCCAACGCCTGCGAAGATGTATCGCAGCTTGCCCAGGAATTTGCGCGCCGCTACGGATTTTAGTGACGCACTCGACCCGACCATGTCGTTTACGTTAGGAACGGTTTCATGAATCTCCGCTCATCTCTTGCCCGCACCTCGAGCGATATCGCTCGCTGGGGACTGCGCTCTGTCCTCAAACGCCAGGGCGGCGTACTCCCCGGCCGCATCGCCATGAAGATCGACCCCGAGTTGCTGAGCGACCTCGCTGGCCTTGTCGACCGCAGCGTGGTGATTACGGGTACTAATGGCAAGACCACCACCTCCAACCTCATCGCCGATGCCGTTGCTGCCAGCGGTGCTACCGTGGTGTGCAACCGTGCCGGCAACAATATGGAACCTGGTGTGGTGGGTGCTCTGCTCGAGGCCCGCGGCGGCCTTAGGCACACCAGCAGCGGCAAGCGCGTGGGCGTTTTTGAGTGTGACGAGCTCTACACCGTACGCGTTCTGCCCAAGCTCAAGCCGACGTACTTTGTGCTGCTCAACCTGTTCCGCGACCAGCTAGACCGCTACGGCGAGATCGACCATACCCAAGACGTCATCGCCCATGCGCTGGAGCTCTCTCCGACGACAACGCTCATCTACAACGCCGACGACCCGTTGTGCGCCTCGATTGCCGCGCGCGTTCCCAACGCGAGCATTGCCTTTGGCATCGACGGCGCCACCAACACCGAGTCCGACCGTATTAGCGACTCACGTTTTTGCTCACAGTGCAACGCGCCGCTGGAGTATGACTACGTGCAATACGGCCAGCTCGGCGCCTACCATTGCCCCTCGTGCGGCTGGGCCCGCCCTGCGCTTGTCCGTCGCGTGACGGGCGTGGAGCTCGGCTGCGACGGCTATGGTTTTGACCTGGTGTTTGGATCTGATTCCAGCGCGCCAGCCGCACACATCGTCACGCGTTACAACGGCCTGTACATGGTCTACAACGTTGCCGCTGCATTCTTTGCCGCACATGAGTTAGGCGTGGATACAGCGCACCTGCAGCCCACGCTCGATGCCTACGTCCCCGCCGGCGGACGCATGGGCCGCTGGGATATCGCCGGCCGCACCGTCGAGGCCAACCTGGCTAAGAATCCCGTAGGCTTCGATCGACAAATCCAGTCCATCAAGACGGCAGGCGGCAGACTCTGCGCTTTCTTCCTCAACGATAACGATGCCGACGGCCACGATGTATCGTGGATCTACGACGTCGACTTTGAGCGCATTGCCGACACGCCGGGTCTTGTCGCCTTTGCCGGAGGCACGCGCGCGCACGACATGCAGGTGCGCCTCAAGTACGCCGGCATCGATGCCGCGATTATCTCGGACGTCGCGCAGGCAATTGGCGCCGTGGCAGACGAGGCCGCCGATGACACCTTCTACGCCGTCGCCAACTACACGGCCTTCCCGCCGCTGGTCAAGGAGCTCGACGGACTGAAGGGTGCCGATGCAGCCACGGTTGCTGCCCGCGCCGTAGCCCGTGCCGACGGCAGCGCTCTTCCTGTCGGCATTGCGCCAGTCGAGCTTTCGCGCCCGCTGCGCATCGTCTACCTGTATCCCGATGCCCTCAACCTCTACGGCGACGGCGGCAACGTTATCGCTCTCGAGCGCCGCTGCGCCTGGCGCGGCATCCCCGTTCGCGTGGACGAGGTCCGTATGGGCGAGTCACTCGATCTCACCGATGCCGATATCGTCATGATGGGTGGCGGCTCCGACCGCGACCAGCTAGCCGTGGCACACGAGCTGCTCGCCCAAAAAGACAAGGTCGCGGCCTATGTTGAGGACGGCGGCACACTGCTTGCCATCTGTGGCAGCTATCAGCTGCTCGGCCGTTCGTACTACATGGGCGAGGATCGCATTGAGGGCCTGGGCGTCATTGCCGCCGAAACCGTACGCGGCTCCGACCGCCTGATCGGCAACGTAGCGGTCAAAACCGATCTGGCACCTGAGCCCTTTGTGGGATTCGAGAACCACGGTGGCCGCACCCTGCTCGACACGGAGGCAACGCCGCTCGGAACGTCCGTCGTCGCGGGCACCGGCAACAACGGCGACGATGGCCTTGAGGGTCTTATCTACAAGGGCGTCATCGGCACGTACCTGCACGGGCCGGCGCTGCCCAAGAACCCCGAACTCGCCGACTGGCTGATCGCGCACGCCCTCGAGCGCCGCGGCGATGCGCAGGCCACGGCCCTGCTGCCGCTCAAAACCCTCGACGACACCTACGAGCACGCCGCCCACGACGCCGCCATGAAGCTCCTCCCCTAACGCCCCAACCACCACAAAGGGGACAGGCACCTTTGTGGTGGTTTTGACCCATCCCAGCGGTTTGTCTCAATCTGTAACATCTAGACCGTTAAAAGTCGTCTTACTGTTACAGAATGAGATGTTCGTCCCGACGCCTACCTTTTGTCTCGATCTGTAACAGATAGAGCCAATTTGCCCGCCCAGATGTTACAGATTGAGATATTTGAAAATCGGAATAGAAGCCTACTCCTTTGTGGTGGTTTTCCAGTTTGCCAACGATATACGCGCCGGCAAAAAAGTCTGCTATACTCTTTCCCGCTGTCCCCATCGTCTAGCGGCCAAGGACGCCACCCTTTCAAGGTGGATATCGCGGGTTCGAATCCCGCTGGGGGCACCATTTGAGATGTGAAGCCCGTTACCAATTCGGTAGCGGGCTTTTTGCTACCGATATGCCGGGATTCGAACCCGACAGGGTGCGGAGCTGAGGAAACGCGCAAGCGTTTTCCAGCGCAGCACGCAAGGAGCGAAGCGACGCAGCGAAAGCGGGCGGCGCCAGCCGCACGCGGACATCCCGCTGGGGGCACCATTTGAGATGTGAAGCCCGTTACCAATTCGGTAGCGGGCTTTTTGCTACCGATATGCCGGGATTCGAACCCCGAGGGCATTAAATCACACTGTCATCCAAGGGCCCGTGGGCAAAAAATAGCAAATATGAGTACTGTTACCAATTTAGTAACAGCGATTTCATGCCTTCAGAAGGCGATTTAGCCGTCAGGCGGGTCGCGCGCGCAGACGTGGTGTAAGAGTGTCCTGAGGTCCGTCGCTGCAAGTCC
>URBM01000129.1 GCA_900545995.1 uncultured Collinsella sp.
TACGAGGTCCTGAGATGTCTCGTGGGCTCGGAGATGTGTATAAGAGACAGCATCCGCCCGATCCAAACCCGTCGCGACAAATACACTCAGGGCGCACAGGCAAGCCGCAACTGCAACTGGGGCGCTCATAGCTCCACCCTCATAATGCGCCGGATAACCACCAGGGCAACGGCGTTGAGGGCAAGACCCAGCACCACAGCGCCCGCGCCGGCAGGCGTCGCAAGACCGCGACGAAAATCTGCCGAAAGCAGCGCCAACACCGCGCACATGCCCGCCGGCATCGCCGCGACCATATGCGCAGACATGCGAGCCTGCGACGTCTTAACATCCAGGCGGCGCTTGAGCTCAATGCGCTCCCCCACCATGCTCGACGCCTCGGACAGTAAGTCGGCAAGCGGAGCGCCAGTGCGCTGTGACACCTTAAGCGCCAAGGTCACAAGCGAAAGACCGGGGGCGTCGATGCGCACGAGCAAGTCATCGAGCGCGTCGGTCGCCGAGATGCCGCAATCGATCGCCGCCGCTACCCGCAAAAACTCGGTATGTACCGGCTCTTGCGCATGAGCGCCCACAAAGCGCATGCCCTGGGCCAGCGAATGTCCCGAGGCAAGCGACATGGAAAGTGCGGTAAACGCCTCGGGCATGGCCTCTTCTGCATCGTGTTGCTCGCGCCGGCTCTCAATGCCATCCCGAGCGGCGCCAACGGCAATCGGAGCAACAAGTCCCAAGGCAAATCCGAGGGGCGATAACGACACCATCGTTAGTAAAACGCAGCAGACACCGCTCGATAGCAGCAGAAACGCCAAACGCCCCGAAGCATCCTCGATCACGAGGCCAAGGCGATGCGCCGGAGCCAGCGATGCCCACGAACGGGCGATCTTTTTCAGCAGATCGTTTTCCACCAGCTCACGCGGCAGCTTCTCTGCCACCGTCTCGAGCGTCTGACGCGCCAGCTCCGCCGGCGGCACCTGCGGCACACGAGGTTCCGCCCCGCACGCCGTCGCAACAGAAAACCCTGCCAAACCCCCTACGACGAGGGGCACAGCGACCTCCATTCGTCCACCTCCTCTTGTGTGAGCGTCCCCGACCGCAGGCCTTCTGCGATAAACGGCGGCTCGCGGTCAAGCGTCCAGGTGCGCTCGGCGGCATCGAACGTCACATAGCGCTCGAGCTCTACGCCACCCGATGCGGCGCGTCGCACCCCCGAATACGAGGAGACGAAACGCCTGCCATCGGCGTGGCGCTCGGACATCACGATGCCGTCGAGCGCCATGGCAATCTGCTCCTCGATGAGCTCGCTCGGCAGATCGATGCCATAACGTGCAAGCAACGTCAGACGCACCACGGTCTCCTGCTCGGAACCCGCATGAAGCGTGGTGAGCGACCCGTCGTGGCCCGTGTTCATGGCCTGCAACATGTCGCAGCACTCGGCACCGCGCACCTCGCCCACCACGATGCGGTCGGGGCGCATGCGCAGGGCATTGGTCACCAGGTCGCGGATCGTCACCGCGCCCTCGCCCTCAATTGAAGCCTCGCGCGCCTCTAGGCGCACCACGTGCGGATGATGCGCAAACTTGAGCTCGGCAGAGTCCTCGATCGTCACGATGCGCTCGCCGGTGGAGATCTCGCATGACAACGCGTTGAGCAGAGTGGTCTTACCAGATCCCGTGCCTCCCGCAACCGCCAGGTCCTGTCGCAGCGACACCGCGCACGACAGCAGCTGCGCATACCAAAGCGGCAGCGACCCCAGCCCCACAAGCTCGTCCAGCGAGCAGATACGGTCCGAGAACTTTCGGATGGTGAGAATCGGTCCGTCAATCGCCACAGGCGGAATCACCGCGTTGACGCGATAGCCCGTTTTGAGGCGGGCGTTGACGATGGGGCTGCGCTCGTCGATACGGCGGCCAAGTGGCGAGATGATGCGGTCGATAAGCACCCGGATCTGCTCATCATCCTCAAACGCATGCTCGATGGGATACAAGACGCCGCCGCGTTCAAAGAAAGCCGAGCGGCAGCCGTTGATCATGATTTCGGTAACGGTGTCGTCCTCGATGAGCGGCTGCAACGGCCCCAAGCCCACCACGTCATCCAAAATCTCGTCGATGATGGTCTCGCGCTCGGGCGTCGCGAGATCGGTCGGCTCCTCAATATTGAGCGCCGCCTCCACCGCGGGACGCAATTCCGAGCGGGCAAGTGCCGGGTCGATATAGGCGCTGATACGCGCCACTTCGTCGTAACCCATGCGGTCCATCACGGCGCGCTTGGTGCGTCGTTTCACCGCACGGCGACGCCCCGCATCTACAGGCGCTGCCGCCGCTGCTGCGCCGGCAGCCTTAATCCTCGTTTGCAGGCTCATCGCTGATCACCCTCGCGCGACCAGGGAAGGCGGATACGCGGACGCTCGGTACGCGTTGCACGGTCGGCGACCATATCGCTCCAAGGGCCGACGGCACACCCCAGTTCCACGAGCATCTCGCGCGTGGCCTCGCGCACGCTGGTCGCAAAAGCGCTGGTCTGCCCCACTGCCTCGTCAGCGCGCCCAAACGCCATGAGCGCGGCGAGATCCTGCCCGCCATCGGCGATACGAATCTTGGAGCTCAACGCGCAGGCAATCTCAAAGCGCATGGCGACGTCCTCGTCTGCCCCGCGCGCACCGAACCGGTTGAACAAGGCGCTCATGCGCGTGCGCGGCACACCTACTCGACTTGCCAGTTCAATGACGCGCGACGCCGATGTCGCGGACGACACCGCCGCATCGCCAATGACCAGGCAACGGTCGCTCGCCGCCACCGCAGCCGCCACGGCATCGCCCCAAAAGACCGAGGTATCGATAAAGACCACATCGGATTCGCGACGCAGGACATCAAGCAGCAGCTCCACCGGACGTGCCATGAGCTCGGCTTGCTCGGGCGCCGCGACGGGACCCCAGAGCGTAACGCCCGGCGCCACGCGCATCGATGTGGCTACGATATCCGGCTCGGTGAGCGCGCCCGCCGCCGACGGCTCGATAAGTGCCGCCATATCGCGCGGAGCATCGACGCCTAACAAGTCGTAAAGGTTTCCAAACATCAAGTCCAGGTCGAGCACGGCGGCACGCAAGCCCAACAGCGACGATGTGTGTGCCATGGTGGCAACGATCGTCGACTTGCCGCACCCGCCCGAACCCGAAATGGCGCAGATGACCGGAGCTCGATGCTGCGGAGTGGCAGCGTCTGCCGGCGGCATCGGAGGCGGCGGGGCGGGCGTCGGCGACAGCGTCCCCGTCTCCCCCGCCGCAACCACACGCTGCGTCCAAGCCGGCATGACAGCTTGTTCGGTCTGCAAGGCAGGCTCGTTCTGTGCAATCTGCTCATGCTGCATCAGCGACAACTCGCCGCACCCGGCAAAGCCCTCAACTTCGTCGAGTTCATCCGCCAGATTCGCGCCGTGCACGTATCCCATATCTACAGCCGGGGAGTCGCCAGCATGCTGTGCCGGCCCTCCAGCGTCATCGTATACAAGGGGGTTCCGGGGGCGCCGACCATGCTCGGCTTCCGCTTTTCCATAATCATCAACACGCGGGCCTCTTGTAGCGCGAGGCGCCCCGGGTTCCCTATCAACAAAAGCATCGGGCTCAATCGTCATGCGCCGATCGGAATCAACCGCTCCCTCGCCCGCGCGCCCGTTGCCGCATATACTGTGCGCAGCGATGACCTCGGTCGCCCCCGCGCGAAACAGCCCCTCGATATCCGACGGATCGAGCGCTTCTATCAACACGACCACGCGACTCACGCGGCCTTCGGCCGTCAGGCGCGCGACAGTCTTGCGCACATCTTCGATATCAAACAGAGACGCCGCGATGATGGCAGCCCCGCGGCGCGACGGAAACGCCCGCGCCATGGAAACCAGCCCGCCCAGGTCACCCACGCGAAGCACCTGTGCACCCGCATCACGGCCCTCGACTTCCCGCTGCAACAGCCCGTAATCGCCACACGCGCAGCACGCAAGCCAGATCGCCTTCATCACTCGTCGCCTCCGCTCTTTTTGCCGCGCGCCGTGGCGGGAATCGTCAAGCTGACCATTCCCTTGCCCGAGGCTCCCAGCAGTTCCTTGACGTCTTCGGGGTCAGCCGCCAGCGTCACCCATTCGATCTTGCCCTCGCGCGTGGCACCGGAATCTTCACTGGTATCGATCACGTACGCGCCGCACAACCGATCGGTTACGCCGTCTTTTTGCACATACACATCCACGTAGCTGCCCACGCCCGTAGCACCGCCGACCGAGTGCTCGGCATCGACCGCCACCGAAACGGCGACCTTGCCCTTAGGCACCTCGAGCTTGTGACTCTCGGCCTTGGTGTAGACATTGCAGATCACGGCGTTTTTGGGAATACGCGAAGTCGTCACGTCGCCGCGCACCTGGCGCAGCTCGGTCGCCGCGTCACGCGGCAACAGGCTCGTCAGCCATTCCTGGGTTATGACATTGGTCTCATCGAGGGTCTCGCCCACATCGATATCGCGCGCCGCGACGCATACCTCGACGCGATCGCCACCGTACTTGGCCAAGGTCTCAGCCTGGACCTGTTCGGCTTGCGAGCGGATCGACGAGCCGTAAACCATACAGAGCAGCGCAGCGAGCACGCCCGCGACCAGACTGATGGCGATGCGCTTGCTCTTGTTCACGGCCGCTCCTCTCATGGCAGTGCCGGGCGAATGCCCGTACCACCATTGTCTGGGTGGTCAGAGTGCAAAGCGGCGCAATCGCGATCTCGGTTTTCGATGTCAAACCAATCGCTGACCAAAAACTAACCAGCCCGTCAAGCTCGTGGCAAGGTTTTGGTCAGCACGTCAGCAAACTGCATGTTTCGAGGCTTTTTCGCAGCAAAAAAGCCGTCTCCCGAACAGTTGGGAGACGGCTGTCATAGGAAAAATCAATTACAGATGGACATCGGGATCGAGCATTTGAGCACTCACGCGCATGGATGACGCCAGGTTTTGGAACGTTTCCAAACGCAGGCTGTCGATCTGCCCGGCGTCCTCGGCCTCGCGAACGGCACAGCCCGGCTCATGGGTATGCGCTGTCTCTTATACACATCTGACGCTGCCGACGATAAGGCTCGTGTAGAT
>URBM01000130.1 GCA_900545995.1 uncultured Collinsella sp.
CTGATTGAACTCGTTGCGCTTCTGCTGACGGATCTCGACGAGACGGTCGTACTCCGCCTTCTTGTCGGCCTCGGTCTGCTGGGCCTGCTCGTATGCCGTCTTCGCGGCGTCACGCTTACTGGCCGCGTCCTTGTACTCCTTGTTTGCCGCATCGTATGCAGACTGGGCAGATGCCACGGCAGCGTTGGCGGCGTTGGCCTTCTCCTGCGCGGTCTTGAGCTCACCAGCAGCAGCGATCTTGGCGGCCTCAAGCGCACTCAGGTCGACACCCGTACCCGAGACGGCAGCATCGAGCGCGGCCTGCGCCTGGTTGAACTTCTGCTGGGCGTTATCGCGCGCGGTGGTTGCGGCTGCGAGCGCAGCGGCAGTCTCCTGCTTCTTGGCCTGGGCAGTCGTCAGAGCGGCCTCAGTGTCCTTCTTTTCCTGCTGGGCGCTAGCCTCGGCAGCCTTGGCCTGGTCCAGATTGGCCTGTGCAGTAGCAACGGCCTTATTGGCGTCATCGAGCTTTGCCCGCGCGTCCTCGACGGCCTTCTTGGCGGCCTCGTACTCGTCCATACCCATGGCCCCGAGCTTGGCCTTGGCATCATCGAGGGCCTTCTTGGCCTCATCCTGCTTTGCCTTGGCGTCCTTGAGCGCCTGGGTCTTATCCTCGACACTCTTGTTGGCCTGTTCGAGCTGATCGTTCAGGTCGCCCAGCTTCTTCTGCTGCTGCTCGGTCTTTTCGACGGCGGCTTTGAGCTCGTCAATCTTCTCCTGGAGCGCGGCTACCTCGGCCTCGTTCTGCTCGGCGGCGTTATCGGTCACGGCCTGCGAGGCCTGATCCTTTTGCTGCTGAGCCTGCTTTTGAGACTGACCCGCCGCGTCGGCCTTCTTCTGGGCGGCATCGTAGGCGGCCTGAGCGTCCTTGAGCTGCTTTGCCGACTCCTCGGCCAGCTGGGCAGCCGTCTTTACGACCGCTTGGTTACCGGCGGCAACGGTATTCTCTACAGAACTACCCCCCCCTGAACAGAATCGCCGTTATCGGTTGACGGTGCAGCGATTGCCGCCAGCGGCGACATGAGCGGCCGAGCGATGAGGCCCGCCGTCAAAACGGTTGCGACGGCACGGTTAGCAACGACCTTGACGTTGACGGCCTTTGCCCGAGGCTCAAAGTGTTGTGGACTGTAGTTTGCCATGGCTTTCTCCCTTTGACACGGATGTATCCATACGCATCAAAATGTAGGAGCTGATTTTTGAATTCTGTTGCGCAACATTGGTCACCGGCGAAGTTTTTGAAATTCGCGCTCTCGTGCTTCACAATTTCGTCACATATGTAGGAGCTGGTGCATCATATTCTTGCGGGATGGAATTGAGCCTGTGATTTGCATTTGCCCCCGCGTCATCCACCCTATCGGATCCCGCATCCAACAGACACCTCGCCTGCCACGGTGTAGAGTTAGGACAACGGGCGCGTTGCGCGGACCGCGCTGGAACGAGGTGAATATGGAACTCGATAGACAACAACTCAAGCGACTGCGTGAACGCCATCACCGGCGCCACGGGATCCGCCCCGCCCATAGTGAGGCTGCCGAACAGGCTGGTCGCTTTTTAAAGCGCGCATTCAACATTCGCGAGGGACGCGCGCCCTATCACGTGATCCGCAAGCGTTTTGTAAACGGGGCGCGTCTGACTGGCTCCCACCTATGCATCCTCATCATCGCCATGCTCATCGCAAGCATCGGCCTCGATATCGACTCGGACATCGCCATCGTGGGTGCCATGCTCATCTGCCCGCTCATGGGATCGGTCCTTGCCATGGCATATGGCATCGCCACGCTCGACCGTGAGATTACCGTCGAAGCCATCGCCAGCCTTGCGCTGCAAATGGCCTTTTGCCTGGTCACCTCCACGTTGTACTTTAAACTCTCGCCCCTTGGCGCCACCACAGCCGCCATTATCGACAACTCGACGCCCACCGTGTGGGACCTCGCTGTCGCGCTCGCCGGCGGCTTTGCGGGCGGCCTAGGCAACTCACGCGACCAGGAGCCCGCAACGCTCATCGCCGGTGTGGCCGTGGCAACCGCGCTGATGCCGCCCCTGTGCGCAGCAGGCTACGGCATCGCCATCGCAAGCGGGTCGCTGTTTCTCTCGGCGCTCTACGAGTTTGGCATCAACGTGGTCTTTATCGCGCTGGCTGCCGAAGCCGTGCTGCTTCTTTTGCGCGTGCCGCTCAAGCGCGACCTCAACGGCGACGGCATTGTGACCGCTGAGGAAGACGCCGAGGTCGACGAGCTGTCGCGCAAGGTGCGCCGCCGCATCATTGTGGGCACGGTGATTTTTGCCATCCCCTGCATTGTTATGACGGCGGGTTCCATTGGCTCGGCGCAGGCCGGCGTGCAGGACGGCTACGGCGTCACCGAAACCACGCGCGAGCTTGCGGCGGTGCTGCCAGGCTTTAAGGATTACACCGTCGCCGTCGAGACCTCGGCCACCGAAGGGGACGAGGAAGGCATTGTAGAGCGCGAGATTGTCGCCCATGTGACGACGAGCGAAACGCTCGGAGCACACGACCGCCACGTCGCCCGCAAGCTCATCGACCTCAACGTGCCCGAACTCGATCGCGTGGAGTTTGATGTGGAGTAATGCGGAGCATGGGATGGCTCCCGCGCACAGGCGCAAGTCGCGGCGAGGCTCAGACGCGACGCAGGCACATGCAAAAAGCGGGACGTAGTTCACGTCCGCGCCCCGCTCGCTGTTTTATTGCCGTGAATCAGACGTCCGCATCGACATCGCCAGACTCCACCGTAAACGCAGGTTTGGTGCTCACAAGATAAAATCGGGTCACCTTAGTATTTCTAATTAGGTAAATCTGCCCTTGATTGCGTCGGCGCGATATATATGCAACGTGAACCGTGCCGAACTCTTCGCCGTTTTCCTTCTTTAATACCAGGATATTGGGATCGTCCGTACGCTTAAACTGCCCGTCAACGCAGCTGCCGTCTTTGTCGACCAGTTGCCACCGATGGTTATCCTCTTCAAGAAAGGCCAGGGTTTCCAGACTCGTCTTGTCGTCCCGATAGTAACCGTCAATGGCAAACCCTTCGGAAGCGCATTCCTGCATATAGGACGTTTCTCGGCTTATAGCAAACAGCCCTGTAGCGCCCAGGAGCACAGCCAGGCAGACCACTGCAAGGGTTATCGAAATAGTACGGCGACCCATGTTAGCCCAGCCGATAGTTGCTTAACGGAGCGCGAAACATACCTGGAACCTCCGATATCAGGGGGAAGGTCGCTAGCAGGCTGGCGACAACTATATGTTTCTGATATCAAACCATATGGCTGCCACTCGCGGAGGGGGCATCGGCGAACGGCGTGTTTTCATACTCCATTGGTCAAACCTAAGCGCGGCCCTACAGCTCGTACTTGTACACACGGTAGATGTACTTTTCGGCTTCCATCTCGTAGGTGGCGATGGCCAGACCGTAGCGATCGTACTCGGCAAAGGTCTTGGCCTGGCCCGATGCCACGAGCATGCTGTTCGAATTGCCGACGCGCTGAGTGCTGCTGACGTAGCCCGAGAACGGCACCGCGATCTGGTCTTCGAGCTCGTAGGTGCGCGCGATCTCATCCACCGTAAAGATGCGCCCAAACGAATGCGTTCCCTTGCTGTAGTCGGTCACCACCGCGGCGCCCAGCTGGCCCCAGTCGAACTTGGGATAGCGCTCGGTCGCACCAAAGTTGTTGTCGTATAGCAGCACCTGGTAGCGACCAGTCGCTGCCGTGTCAGAACTTGGCAGATAGGTCACACTGTGCTGGCCTGCGTTGAGCGAAAAATCGCCTTGGGCCTGCAGTAACTTGTCCTCAAAGCCCGAACCGGCCCATTGCCACTCCTTTCTATTTCTGGGTCCATCTTCTCACTGCTGGCGGCCGAAAATGATCCGTTTTCCTCCGTCCCCGACGGATCATTTTTTAGTACTTGAAGAAGCCCTCGCCCGAGCTTTCGCCCAGCTTACCTTCGTCGAGCATTTTCTTGAGGACGGACGCCATGGCCTTAAAGTTGTAGGGCATCATCATCTTTTTGAGCAGCGGGCTCACCAAGCCAGGCACCTTCTGATACTGCATGACGATGTTGTAGGCCGTCTGAATGCCCACCGTGTCGAACACGCGGAACGGACCCTTGGGTGCGCCGGTGCCGCGCGTCCATGCTAGGTCGATGCTCTTGGGGTCACTCACGCCCGAGACATACAAGTCAAGGCCCGAAAGCAGCCACGGCACCAGCATGGAATTGAGCAGGTAGCCGTTCTTTTCCTTGTTGACGGGAAGCGCCAGCATGCGAATGTCGTTGGCGAAGTCGACGAGCTCGTCGAAGTAGCGCTTGTCGGTTTGGTCCTGTGCCATGACCTCGGTCATGTTGTTCTTCCAGATGGAGTTGGCAAAGTGCAGCGACAGGTACTTCTCGGGGCGACCAGTGTACTTGGCAAAGGTGCTCGGCAGCAGCGTGGAAGAGTTTGTGACGATGACGGTCTTTTGCGGGAGAACCGGGGCAAGCTTCTTGTAGAAGTCGGTCTTTGCCTGGGTGTCCTCGGCCATGGACTCGATGACCAGGTCGGCGTCGGCCACTGCCTTTGCAAGATCGAGCTCCAGCTTGAGCGTGGAGTAGGCACGCTCGACGGCGGCGAGTGCCGCCTCCTTGTCGAAGGGCTTGCCGCTATCGGCGATACCGGCGCACCACTCGCCCGTGCCGTCCGTCATGCCCTCGATAGCAGCGATGTACTCCTCGCGCACATGATCGATCTTGGGCTGGGTACGGCCGATGCTGCCCTCGCTGCGCAGCCAAATCGTTACATCAAAGCCGCAGTAGGCTGCCTGAAAGGCAATCTGGCTTCCCAGCACGCCGCCGCCGGCAACGCAAACGGTCTTGTAGCTCATAGGAACAGTCCTCTCTTACGTAATTCCATAGATGTGTATTTATTCAACCGTAAGGGGACAGCACGCTGGGGGTGGGTTCTATAAACGGACGGTAATTTGCGGCGAACGGCTACATCTGTTCATTATCTCAGGGCTGTCTCTTATACACATCTGACGCTGCCGACGATAAGGCTC
>URBM01000131.1 GCA_900545995.1 uncultured Collinsella sp.
GTGACCCAGTCGGGGCAGGACACGAAAGCGGTGGTATGGTTGCGCAGGATATCCCAGCCCAGGATGTTGGGCTCGCCGCAGCACAGGCCGGCCATGATGGAGGGCATGTCGCCGTCCACGATGCGCGGGTCGCCGTCGCCGGCGGCAGCGCCCTTGTACAGACAGGCGGCAGGCGCGCACTCGACCACGACAAAGGTGGGCGGGTTATCGGGATACAGGTTGGTGAAGTAGCCCACCACGGCGCCGGCGAGCGAGCCTACGCCAGCCTGGACAAAGACGTGCGTCGGGCGGTTGATGGCCATCTCACGCAGCTGCTCGGCAGCCTCGGAAGCCATGGTGCCGTAGCCCTCCATGATCCAGGACGGAATCTTCTCGTAGCCCTCCCAGGCGGTGTCCTGAACGATGACGCCGCGCTCGCAGGCATCGGCCTCGGCGGCGGCCATGCGCACGCACTCGTCGTAGTTGACCTCTTCGATGGTCACCGTGGCGCCCTCGGCAGCGATGTTATCGAAGCGGGGCTTGGTGGAACCCTTGGGCATGTGCACGACGGCCTTCTGGCCCAGCTTGTTGGCAGCCCATGCCACACCGCGGCCATGGTTGCCGTCGGTGGCGGTAAAGAAGGTAGCCTGGCCAAAGTCCTTGGCAAGCTGATCGGAGGTCAGGTAATCGAAGGTGCACTCGGCAACGTCCTTGCCAGTCTCGTCGGCAATGTAGTTGGCCATGGCAAACGAACCGCCCAGAACCTTAAAGGCGTTGAGGCCAAAGCGATAGCTCTCGTCCTTAACGCACAGGTTGGACAGGCCCAGGCGCGCGGCTTGGCCATCCAGGCGGGCAAGCGGAGTGACGGTGTACTGGGGGAACGACTGGTGGAAGGCACGGGCCTTCTTCACGTGGCCGAGGCTCATGATTCCCAAGTGCTTGTCATCGCTCTTGGGCATCGTGTTGCCCGCCCACTGGATCTTATCGGCCATACGGTGAACTCCTTAAGTTCTCTCTTGCCGGCCCCCGCATACGCGTTTCAGCCCATTCCCATTCATGCGACTGAACTTTTATGTGGATGCCAAACAAAAAGTTTGTTAGCACTGTTCTATCACACTTTTTGATTGGAAAACCTAACAAATTGTTTGTTGCCGTAATCGGTACCTTTTCGCCGACGAACGGTTACATAACGCAGCGACGCTTTCGTTATTTGCGAACAAGTGGGGTTTATGGCAAAGTGAGCCCAAACTAATTTTTAGGAAGGCACCTATGACCCCCGCACAGATTGAGTTTTATAAGCGCCTTGCACACGGCCTGGCGCTCCAATTTGGCCCCAACTGCGAAGTCGTCGTCCACGACTTGGAGACCGAGGACGTGGACCACTCCATCGTAGTGATCGAAAACGGCCACGTCAGCGGGCGCAAACTGGGTGACGGCCCCAGCCATATTGTGCTTGAGTCCATGCACGAGGGCACCGCCGACGTGCACGACCGCGAGCCATACCTCACCAAAACCGCCGATGGCAAGCTGCTCAAGTCCTCGACGATCTTTATCCGCAACGACGAGGGCAAGCCCGTCGGCATTTTGGGCATTAACTTTGACATTACGCTCATGAAGGCTTTTGAGCGCTCGCTCGACGCGCTCACCGGCACGGGCGACAAGGGATACACCGAGCCCGAGCCCATCACCAAAAACATCGGCGACCTGCTCGAAGACCTGCTGCGCGAGTGCGAACAGTTTGTGGGCAAGCCTGCAGCCCTTATGACCAAAGATGAGCGCATCCGCGCCATTGGCTACCTCGACCGTCGCGGCGCCTTCCTCATTTCCAAGTCGAGCGAGCGTGCCTGCGAGTTCTTTGGCATCTCTAAGTACAGCTTCTATAGCTACCTCAACGAGGCAAAGGCTGCCGCCGGCGACAAATAGTCAGCGCGCCTGCACCCCTCCCCTTTTGGGCGCGAGTTCTGGAATGCACGAATCCGAGAGTCGGCCGCAAGGCAAGTTCCATATAATCGATGAATGCGAGTATTTCGAAAGGATGGAACAAGATGGGGTCGAGCAACGCATCACGCAACGGCCGCGGAGGCACCGCGCCTACCGCCAGGCATGCGAAACGCGCGTTTGACGAGGGCGAAGACGATCTGTTTGCGTTGAGCCTCGACGACGTGATGAGCGACCGCCCTTGGACCGCCGAGGAACTCATGGGCGGCGGAGCTCGCCCAACAAGTGCAAAACCCGCACCTTCCGCCACGCCCGCGCCGGCATCCGTGCCCGCGAACGACTTTGCCACCCGTCCTATCGTGCAGACAAAGCGTAAAGCCGCCCCTGCACCCCATCCTGCTAGCGATCCGTCCGAGACGGCGGCATTTCTCGCTGCAGCGGCACAGCGCCCCACGGCAGACAGCACGATTCGCTACGCTGCCCCGCAGCAGTCGGCATACACGGCTCCCGAGCCCGAGCTCGAGCCACCTGTCATGGATCTGGATGATCTTTCCAACCGCCAGTTTGCCTTTGATTCCTGGGCGGCGGCAGATCTGGACGAGACCTCGGGCGGCATGCCGGCGCTCGACATTCCGGTAAACCCCCTGTTTGCGGCTGCCGAGGAACGCAACTCCGCATACGACAGCACCGCAGCATACGCCAACCGCCCGTACGAACAACCTCGCGCCGGCCGCATCGAAACCGAGGATTACGGCCAAACGTCGAGCGGCTATCCTCGCGATCCGTTTGCCGCCACGCCCGCTCCCGATTACAACCAAGCGAGCGTAAAGGCAGCCTCGGCATCGTCGTATACCCACGGCACCGACGATAGGCGCACTGCCGATTACCGCGCCGAAGAAGAGCCACCGCGCTTTTCGGAGTTTTCGCAGGCGGCAAAGGTTGTCTTTATCGCCATCATCATCGCTCTGCTCGGCGTGATCGCGTTTGAGGGATTGCAGCTATTCCGCGGCCCCACCGCGTCCGAATCGGCAACGCAGAAAGCAGAGGACGACAACCAGTACCTGGACATCAACACCCTCAAGGGCGACCCTAACGACGGAGACGACGAGTAGCGAGGGTTAGGGACGGCTGAAGCGTCCACATGCAACACCAGCTTCTACGTGCTGTTTTGTCATCCGGTTACACATTTCCGGATGTTGAGACCGTCAGATTCGACACTTTTCCGTACTTTCTTACGGCCGATTTCGACACTTTTCCGGATGTTGGCCGAATAATCGCCGCGCAATCAAGCGTCGCTTGCACGTCATTTCGCAGGCGGCGCTTGATTTCTGTCCGCGCGTGCTGATAGACTCCATCGTGCCCGCAAGGAGCGGGCGCGTTTTATCCAGAGTCGGGGTAGAGAGTTGGCTCCACGATCCCGACGCCAACCGGCCAAGAGGCACGGTGGCCCTGCCAACATCGATGAAAGGAGTCCGTATGGACAATTTCTCTGTGCGCAGTGAGCGCAACTTCCACAACCTGGCAGCCAAGCCAAAACGAATGCATCTTCTGGACAAGCCGAGCGGCTATGCCTCGGCCATGGTCAAGAACAGTCTCCCCTATCAGATGCGCTTTACGGTGCAGGTGCTCGAGGAAGAGCTTTGTGCTGCTGGAAACCCGCATTTGTTGCAGATCAAGCTGCTCGGAGACAACTCGCGCGAGCCGTCGAGTTGGAAGCTGCTTGCAGACGGCACGTGCGTCGCGGACGGCTCGGGTGACTTTGCCCGCGAGTGCTTCTGCGAGGGCGCCGAGGTGTTCCTGGATCTGTGTCGCAATGCCGTCGAGACTGCCGAGCTGCGCCAGTGGAGCCAGAGGGAGTATGAGCTGTTGAGTGCCGCGCGCGGGATCGCGGGGGTGTAGGCAGACAGACCAGACAGCTCGTCATACTGGTTAACACTTCGATTCAAACAGCAGGGCGAAGTCGCGCTTACAGTCCCGCTATGCCAAACCGAATGGCGTTCTCAAAAGGCCTACCTCCCCTCCGCCTTCAGCTTCAGCAGCAGATCGCCCAGCTCGGGGCATTTGCTGGAAAGGCGCGTCTGGGGTCGCTCGCCCATCCCCCACCGCTGGCGGATCTCCTGGGCGTGCGGACTCACACGGTAGTTCCCGTCCATCATCTGTTTGAGCAGCTTGGCGGTCACGCGCGCATCGGCAAGGGCACTGTGGGCGTGCCCCGTCGACTCGTCAAACTCGATGCCAAACCACGTTGCCGCGTCGCCCAACGAGACGCGCCCGTGGCTGCCCACGTCCATGATCGAGGTGTAAAACGCCTGCAGGTCGGCCCAGTCCGTAGGAAATGCGGAAAGGTCGATACGCTTTGCCTGGCACTCGGTCAAAAGCTGTCGACGATCCGTCCCGCTCCAGCAAACTATCTGGGCGGAGTAGCGACCGATCCAATCGCTGAGCCTTTTGATCACCACGTAGAGCGGATCGGCCATCGCGGTGTCCACAGCCGATATCCCCGTAAGCTCGCGGACGGGAAACGCAACGCCTTCGGTAAAATTCGTCTGTACAAACTGCGAGAACTCGCCCATAACGTTGCCGTGGTAATCGAGCTTGACGGCGCCGACCTCGATAATCTCGTTGCGCAGTCCACGGCGCTGGCGCTGCTTTGGCACCGGAGCGAACTCAAAGTCGAGCGCGATCTGGCGCGCAAAGTTCGTCGTATCGATAGCCGAGATACCCGGCATCTTTTCAGCTGACACGGTTAGGGCCTTTCTCCGTCAAATGCCGCTTGTTACATAAGCGGCTACATTGCCGTAAGGACAGGCGCCCGTGCGGACATGAAGGCGGGACGCAATACCATGCGCTGGTCGCACGCCATGCAGACGGCCCCAAGAGAATCGCCCGCTCTATTCAAATGCATGAAAAAGACGATATGAGAAAGCCATTGGGGTCGCCTCCCCCGCGGCGCAGCTTCTTTCCGCGGGCTCGGGGTGCCACAATGGGCTTTGAGTATCGGCCCGTGCGGTAGCCCTTACCGCACCTGCGGGGAGGAGGCTTCCCATGCCCCATGTTACCTCCATCGGCCTGGACGTCCACGCGCGATCGGTCGCCGC
>URBM01000132.1 GCA_900545995.1 uncultured Collinsella sp.
TTATCAATCAGGGCGATCCTATTCCTGCGGCTAAGCTCAAGGTGATCTTTGAGAAGTTCTATCGCCTGGATGCGGCGCGTGCGACCAATCGCGGTGGTGCCGGTCTGGGCCTTGCTATTGCCAAGGAGATCATCGCGGCACACGGCGGTACCGTTGCATGTGAATCGACGCCCGAACACACGATATTCACCATCGAGCTGCCCGCCGCATAGCCAGCGTTCCCTTACAAACACTTGACAATGCGCTCACGTGCATATGAGCCGCGATTCCTACTATCGATACTGCTGAATTGATATCGATATGGAGGTATGCGGTATGACGGCTGCTGCGGCTGCGGAGCCCACGGAGCTTGAAGAACTCATGGAAGCGCAGGCCGAGGCCGCGCACGAGCGCGAGGTCGGGGATGCGACTCGCCCCACGGCAGAGGATCTTGCCGCCTCGCCGACGCGCATCGACGTCGAGGGCCTCGACCTGTTCTATGGCGACCATCATGCGCTCAAGGACGTGAATATCAAGATCCGCGACAAGCAGATCACCTCGTTCATCGGGCCTTCGGGCTGCGGAAAGTCCACGTTGCTGCGCTGTTTTAACCGCATGAACGACGGCATCAAGGATTGCCGCATCGAGGGCAAGATTGCGCTCGATGGTCAAGATATCCTGGGCGACTACGACATCTGCCGCCTTCGCCAGCGCGTGGGCATGGTGTTCCAGCGCCCCAACCCGTTTCCCATGAGCATCTACGACAACGTCGCGTATGGTCCGCGCGGCATGGGTGTGCGCGACCGCGTCGTGCTCGATGAGCTGGTCGAGGACTCCCTTCGTCGCGCTGCCCTGTGGGACGAGGTCAAGGACAAGCTCAAGGAGTCGGGCCTGGGTCTTTCGGGTGGACAGCAGCAGCGCCTGTGCATCGCCCGCGCACTTGCCGTGCAGCCCGACATTTTGCTGATGGACGAGCCGACCTCGGCGCTCGACCCCGTGTCGACGCTCGTGGTGGAGCAGCTGGCCTGCGAGCTCAAAGAGACCTGTACGCTCGTGGTCGTTACGCACAATATGCAGCAGGCGGCGCGTATCTCCGACTCGGTCGCGTTTTTCTTGCTGGGTGAGTTGGTGGAGCACGCGCCCACCGCGCAACTCTTCAAGAATCCGACCGATCCGCGCACGGCGGATTATTTGACGGGACGTTTTGGCTGATACCATCTAGTAAAGGTACCTTTAGGGTTAAGATGCGGTCATGCCGGCCGCAAAGGGGTTCAACATGATCTATTACGTCGAGGACGATGACAACATCAGGGATTTGACGGTCTATGCACTGCGCAAGCAGGGGATCGAGGCCGAAGGCTTTTCGTGCGACGGCGAGTTTAAGGCCGCCGTGGCGCGACGGGTACCCGATGCCGTCCTACTCGACATCATGCTGCCCGATACCGATGGCTTGGCGATTATGCGCCGCCTGCGTGCCGATCGCCTGACGGCGACGGTGCCCATCATGATGCTTACCGCCAAGGATACCGAGCTCGACAAGGTGATGGCGCTCGATGGCGGCGCCGACGATTACCTGACTAAACCCTTCTCGCTCATGGAGCTCGCGAGCCGCTGTCGTGCGCTGTTGCGTCGCGGCGGCATGGTCAAGCAGGCGAGCGATGTACTGAGCGTGGGCGATATCGTGCTTTCGCCTAGCCACCGCGAGGTAACCGTTGCCGGTGAGCCGCTCAAGCTCACCCTGCGCGAGTTCGACCTGCTCGAGTACCTCATGCGCAAGCCCGGCGTGGTCTTTAGCCGTGAGTCGTTGCTTCAGAGCGTATGGGGCTGGGACTTCGACGGCGGTTCGCGCACCGTTGACGTGCACGTGCAGACGCTTCGTCAAAAACTGGGCGAGCATGCCAGCGCTATCGAGACCGTGCGCGGCGTGGGCTACCGCCTAGCCGAGCCTTCGACCGGTGATGGTGCTGAAGGTGACGATGCCGCGGCCACCGCATCGGAGGAGTAACCCGTGGTCTTTGCCCCCCAGGGAAAACACACGCTGTCGCACCGCGTTTTTGCGACGATCTTTGTCTGTGCCATGGCGGTTATCGTGGCGTTTACGGTGCTGGGCGCATTTTTTGTGCAAAACACCTTGGCGGATGCCACGAGTGCCAATCTGGCGCAGGAAACCGAGCTCATTGCCGCCGCCCTCGACGAGCAGCAGGAACCCATCCCGTTCTTGCGTAGCCTCGATCGCGAGGACTTGCGCATCACGCTGATTAACAAGGATGGATCGGTTGCCTACGACAACGAGGCGTCGCCTTCCATGCTGCCCAACCATGGCGATCGCCCCGAGGTCATCGAGGCCTTTGAGAGTGGTTTGGGTTCCGCGGAGCGCGCAAGCTCTACGCTCGACGAGATTATGCTGTATCGCGCCGTCGCCCTTGATAACGGCCAGGTTGTCCGCTTGGCGCAGGCCCAGCCTGGCGTTGCGGCGATTTTGCTGTCGATGGTGGCGCCGATGCTGCTTATCGCGGCAGCGGGTGCGGTACTCTCGTTTTTTATGGCGCGCCGCGAGTCCCGTGCCATCATCGCGCCTTTGCAAGAGGTGGATTTGGACCACCCACGCCGTAGCTATGAGCACGCCTATGCCGAGATGGTCCCCATGCTTGAGCGTATCGAGTCGCAGCGCCAGGAGCTCAAGCGCCAAATGGCGGTGCTGGCGGACAACGACCGTATGCGCCGCGAATTCACGGCGAATATCACCCATGAGCTCAAGACGCCGCTTACGGCGATTTCGGGCTATGCTGAGCTCATTGCAAACGGCATGGTCGAGGGCGAGGACGACCTGCGCAACTTTGGCGGTCGCATCTATCGTGAGGCGGGCCGCTTGGCAGCGCTTGTCAACGACATCCTTACGCTGTCTAACTTGGACGAGGCCGAGCGTGCAACTGAGGGCGAGGCGGTGCCCATTGGGTCCACGGAGCCTATTGAGCTCTCGCGTGCCATCTACGCGGTTGAGCAGCGTCTTGAACAGGTCGCCCGTCAGGCGAATGTGACGATAAGTCATGAGACCAAGCCTGTGGTCATCGAAGGCGTGTCGCGCTTGATCGACGAGCTCATCTATAATCTGGCAAGCAACGCCATCCGCTACAATCGGCCCGGCGGTACGGTTACGCTGCAGTGCGGCACCAACGACGAAGGCCATCCGTTCCTCGCGGTCGCCGACACGGGAATCGGTATCGCGCCTGAAGAACAGGGCAAGGTATTTGAGCGGTTCTATCGCGTGGACAAGAGTAGGTCCAAGGCACGCGGCGGAACCGGCCTGGGGCTTGCCATTGTCAAGCATGCGGCCCTGTATCATCACGCCACGCTCGATCTGTCGAGCGAGTTGGGCGTGGGAACCACCATTACGGTGACGTTTCCCATTCAGCAGGACGAGCCATTCGCATAGCGATACAACATAGATATTGATGCAGACGCCGCATTTGACTTTCGGGTGCGGCGTTGTTGTGCAATTTTACGATTGCTTCCGACATTTTTACAGGAGAGCCTGTTTCTTATGTATAGAGTTTGGTCTCGGTAAAAAGATGCGATAACATACGGACAGTTTTGTCAATCCGAACTGGGGAAATGAAAGGCAAGCTGCATGACCCTTCTCGAACTGTTCCAGCTGCTCAAAAAGCACCTTCAGCTGGTCATCACCCTTCCGGTGGTCTGCGCGATCGCCATGGGCATCGTGTCCTTCGTTGCGATGGACAACACCTATACCGCGACGACGAGCATGTACATTCTCGCCAAGACCGACGATAGCGGTCAGATGAGCTACAACGATCTCTCGGCGAGTCAGATGCTTTCCAACGATATCGCCACGCTGCTGGATAGTGATAGCGTTAAGAGCGGCGCAGCCAATGAACTGGGCCTCACCGATCTGGATGACTACAAGGTGTCTGTTTCCTCCGAGACCACCACGCGTGTCATTACGCTTTCGGTTACCGGCACCGATGCCAAGGAGACGGCTAAGGTCGCAAAGGCCATGGCCAGCTCGGTGAGTACGGTCGCTCAGAACGTCGGCGCTGCCCAGAGCATCAACGTTATCGACGAGGCTAAGACCCCCGAAGCCCCCAGCGGTCCCAAGCGTATGCTGTACGTTGCTGTCGCGTTCCTCGCGGGCATCTTTATCGCAGTTGCCTATGTCGTTTTGGCAGACATGCTCAACACCCGCATCCGCGGTGCAGAAGAGGCAGAAGAGCTCCTGGGTATTCCCGTTGTTGGCCGAATTCCGGCTATGAAAGGTGGTAAATAGGCATGGCTAAGGCAAAGAACACCGATAAGCTCGTTGTACAGAATGCCGCCAAAACCCTTCTGGCCAACATCCGCTTTGCGAGCGTGGACGACCCCATTCGCACCATCACCGTTACCTCCTCGATTCCCAACGAGGGCAAGTCTACGGTTTCCATCAACCTTGCCCAGGCTATCGCCACCAGCGGCAAGAGCGTCCTGCTGGTCGAGGCTGATATGCGTCGCAGGTCCCTTGCCGATATGCTCGGCGTCCGCTCCCGCGGCGGACTCTATGCAGTCCTTTCCGAGCAGATTTCCATCGACCAGGCGATCGTCGAGACGGGCCAGAAGAACTTCTACTTCCTCGATGCCGAGCCGCACATTCCCAATCCTGCCGACATCATCGTCTCCCATCGTTTTTCCAAGCTGGTAAAGGCGCTGTCTGCTAAGTTCCAGTACGTTATCTTCGATGCTCCTCCGGTCGGCACCTTCATCGATGCTGCCGAGATCGCAAGTCTGACCGACGGTGCGCTTTTTGTCGTGCGTGAGGATTTCACCAAGCGCGAGGAGGCGCTCAACGCCATCGGTCAGCTTAAGAAGTCCGAGAAGGTCAAGCTCATCGGTACCGTTATGAACTACTGCGAGACCGAGACCAGCGAGTACTACTACTCCTACTACACCAAGGACGGTAAGAAGGTGAAGAAGGGCTCCGACGATCAGGGGACTTCCAAAA
>URBM01000133.1 GCA_900545995.1 uncultured Collinsella sp.
CCTGAGATGTCTCGTGGGCTCGGAGATGTGTATAAGAGACAGCGATCATGTACTTGGCGCGATCGGCGACCTCGGGGTCGATGCCCGCCACGTAGGGCAGGTAGTTGTGCTCGGCGACCAGCGGGTAGTACTCGAGCTTGGCATCGGCAATCTTGGCACCCGCCTCAAAGACCGGGTAGCACGGATCGGGCACCAGGATGGTGTCGCCCGGGTCGAGCAGCGCCAGGCCCAAGTGGCCCACGCCCTCCTGCGTGCCGTTACACGACTGCACCATGGACGGCGTAATGCCACAGACACCAAAGCGGCGCTCGTAGTAATCGCACACGGCCTGCTTGAGCTCGGGCAGATCGCGCAGGGCGTACTTCCACATCTCCGGGTCCTGCGCGGCCTGGGTCAGCGCCTCGACCACGTGGTCGTACGGTTTAAAGTCGGGCGTGCCCACGCTCATGTTGTAAATGGTCTTGCCCTGGGCCTTAAGCGCAAGAAGCTTGTTGTTGAGCGAGGCAAAAACCTCCGCGCCAAAGCGGTCGAGACGCTGCGATGCCTGCATGGTGCCACCTTTCGATACAAAAAACGCGGCGCTCCGACAAGAGCGCCGCGCGATACGGGCCATCAGATTGCAAAAGTGTAACGCTTGCATCCCCTGTTTTGGTTCAATTTAGTCAACCTTAGCCAATCGGGGCGCGGCGTTAGTCACTCGGGCGCAGCGCGTCGATCTGTGCGAGCCACAGACGCGAACTGGCGTCGCTCGGCATGCGCCAATCGCCGCGCGGGCTGAGCGTGACCGAGCCCACCTTGGGACCGTCGGGCAGACAACTGCGTTTAAACTGCTGGGCGAAAAAGCGACGGTAGAACGTGCGCAGCCACGTGTGGATGGTGGCCTCGTCGTAGACGCCCTCAAAGCTCTTGAGCGCCATGCGGTAGATCTTGCCCGGCTCAAAGCCAAAGCGCAGCAGGTAATAGAGGAAATAGTCGTGCAGCTCGTACGGACCCACCAGATCCTCGGTTTTCTGAGCGATCTCGCCATCGCCCGTCGGCGGCAAAAGCTCGGGCGACACCGGCGTGTCGAGAATATCGAGCAGCGTCTCGGCGATGCGACCGCCAAAGACATCGGCAGCATAACGAACCAGATGGCGCACGAGCGTCTTGGGCACGCTCGCGTTGACGGCGTACATGCTCATGTGGTCGCCGTTATAGGTGGCCCAGCCGAGCGCCAGCTCCGACAGGTCGCCCGTGCCGATGACAAAACCGCCAGCCTGGTTGGCCAGATCCATCAAAATCTGCGTACGCTCGCGCGCCTGGCTGTTCTCGTAGGTCACGTCCTGCACGGCCGAATCATGCTCGATATCCTTGAAGTGCTGTTCCACAGCCGCGTGGATCGAAACCTCGCGGAAGCTCACACCCAGGTCGCGGGCGAGCGACTCGGCATTCGACTTGGTGCGATGCGTCGTGCCAAAGCCGGGCATGGACACGGCCGCGATACCGGTGCGCGGCAGTCCCAGTGCATCGAAGGCGCGAACCGTCACGAGCAGCGCCAGCGTGGAGTCCAGGCCGCCTGAAAGACCGATGACAGCCGCCTTGGTGCCCGTATGGGCTAGGCGAGTCTTGAGGCCGGCGGTCTGCAGGTCGAGGATAGTCTCGCAACGCTCGGCCAGGTCGCCATGGTCGGCCGGCACAAAGGGCGCGCGGGGGAAGACACGGTCGATGTCGAACGCATCGCGCAGGACAGGTTCATCTGCCGGCACGCCCTCAAACGAAAATTCAACGATCGTGGCCTCCGACGCATCGTCCGCGCGGGTCCACGTCGTCGAGCGACGGCGCTCGGCAACCAGGCGGTCAAGGTCAACGTCGGCGATGGCCATGTCGCAGGTAAGCAGTTTGGTCGCGGCGAGCTTGGAGCCGTTTTCGTAGACGAGGTTCTCGCCCGCAAAAACCATGTCGGTCGTGGACTCGCCCTCGCTCGCGTCCGCATAGGCATAGGCGCAGTACAGGCGTGCGCTCTGGTTAGAGATGAGGCTGCGGCGATAGTCTGCCTTACCGATGATTTCGTCCGAAGCCGACGGGTTGAGAATCACCGTCGCACCGGCAAGCGCCATCTCGGTCGAAGGCGGCGCCGGCACCCACAGGTCCTCACAGACCTCAACGCCCAGCACCATATCCTCGGCACCCTCATCACAGCAACGGTAGATAAGCCCCGAACCCAGCGGAACCGGACCCTGACCGGCAAATTCAACCCACACGGGATCCGCAGGCGCCGGAGCAAACCAGCGACGCTCATAGAACTCGCCATAGTTGGGCAGATACTTCTTGGCCGTGAGGCCCAAAAGCTCGCCCGCACAGCACACGGCCGCGCAGTTGTAGATGTTTTCAGCCACCGCAACGGGCAAGCCAACGGTAAAGACGATCGGCAGCTCACGAGTCTCATCGAGAATACGCACAAGCGCGGCCTCGCAAGCATGCAGCAGTGTGCGGTTATGGAACAGGTCGGCCGCGGTATAGCCGGTCAGGTTAAACTCGGGCAGCACCAGCGCGCGAACGCCGCGCTCAGCAGCCTCGCGAACAGCCGTCAACGCCACCTCGGCATTGCCCTCGACATCGGCCACGCGAATCCGCGGCGAAGCCGCCGCCACACGCAAAAAGCCATCAGACTGAGAAAGGTGAAGATTCATAAGAATGCTCCCGTGCGTAGACGCTATTCAACACAATTAGCAAGCCCTATTGTAGTTCAACTACCGGGTGGAACCGCATCCCACCAACTTGGTGAGCTATTGATGAGTTGATGGTATCTGTTAAATGTCACGTACGATTCACATCTGGTGGGTACCCTGATGGCTACACGAAACGAAGCAGATTTACACCGGGAGGACCCCGTATGACAACCAAGTACACCGACGCGCCGCGCACGCGCGTCATGACACCGGCATCGCTCAACAACGGCGTGCACGAGAACCATTCCATCGGACAGACCATGGCCATCGCGCCCAAAAAGGGCCTGTTCGACGACATTTCCATTCCCCAGATCATCGCCGGCGCCGCAGCTGCCGCCACGAGCGTCGCGCTTGCTTCCAAGATTGGCATCGCTGGTTCAGTAATTGGTGCCGCCGTGAGCTCGGTCATCACCGTTGTGTCCTCGCAGGTCTACCGCCACTTTATCTCTGCCAGCGCCGAAGCCCTCAAAGGTACGCACGCCGCCGCCGACTATCCCGCCGGCGCCTATGAGCCCGTTGAGCTTAATGCCGAGGAGCACCTGGGCGGCGCCGCGACTACGCAGGAGATGCGCCAGGTTGCGGGGCGCGCGACCACGGCGCGCGTCGCCCCCAACAGCCTGCGCGCCAAGGCAGCGGCCGAGCGCAGCCAGACGCAAAAGAAGGTCATCGTCTTCTCAATCGCCATCGCCATCGTCGCGGTCATCGCCTGCGCTGGCGCCATCCTTATCACCACCGCCGGTGAGGGTCTGGGCGAGCGTCCCGAGCCAATCCTTTCGTCGCGCACGACCGAGAGCGATGCAAATGGCAACACCCAGTCGCAAGATCAGCAGGCACAGGCGGACGGCACGCAAGACAGTTCTACCTCTGCCGATTCGTCCTCGAACACCCAAAACCAATCGCAGGGCACCGATTCCTCTACGGCCAACAGCAGCACGCCGTCCGGCACGACCGACTCAAGCCAAACGACTGGCGGTTCGCAGCCGAGCACGGGCGACCAGACGAGCGACACCACTTCGGGAACGGGCACAGCAGACAGCAACAACACCAACAGCTCGAACAGCTCGAGTGGAACCGCGTCCGGCACGGCATCTGACAACTCGAGCCAAGGCACGGCATCGGGCAACTAAGCACATTTGTCTCTCATAGATAACCGACCTGTATAGCGGGCGCGAATCGACAGCGGTTCGCGCCCGTTTGCCTCGGGCGCCGTCATGGCGAGCGCCATGCGATGGTAAGATGCTTTACATGTGTAAAGAGGAGATTTGCCATGAGCAAGACAATAGTTAGGCCCACGCTATCGCTGGGCAACCACATCTATCTGTATCGCCTGCTGCGCGATGCGATTGGGTGCGGCAAGCAAACGTTTATGACGCAGGTCGAGGAGGCGCTCGCCGCAGGCGACATGACTGCTTATGACCTGGGCTTTGAGTCCACGCGCGAGCTGCTCGAGGAGCTCAACGACTGCATTAAGCTGACCGTCTTCAAGGGCGGTCGCCTGTATG
Source organism: uncultured Collinsella sp. (assembly GCA_900545995.1). Lineage (GTDB taxonomy): Bacteria > Actinomycetota > Coriobacteriia > Coriobacteriales > Coriobacteriaceae > Collinsella. The sequence continues at coordinate 4,211 of URBM01000133.1, forward strand.
CCACCGTCATCGCCAACGAGGCCTGGGATGCCGCACTTGCCAAGGGCGAGGACAAGCCCAAGGCAGCCAAGGGCGCCAAGCAGTCCTACAAAAAGAAAAAGCGCGGCGAGAAGGACCTCAAGGCAGTGCGCCCCAAGCACGTTAAGCGTCCCGAACCAGAATCCATGGTTGAAACCGTACCGGAATCCGAGCCCGAAACAGAGATCGAAGTCGCTATTGAGGTAACAGCAGAAGCCGAAGCCGAAGCCGCCGCCACGACCGATCCCGAAGTCATATCCGAGCAGGAAGCGGCTGCGGAGCCCAACGAGGCTCCCAAGTCGACAACCGAAGAAGCCGCTAGCCAATCCGAGACGCCTGCGTTCCAAAACAGCGATGTCTTTGGCGACGAGGCCGAGGACGATCAGCCCGACCAGTCCGCCGATCAAGACGCTACCGAGTCGACGCCGAAGCCCGAGACGCTGCAGCCTGCCATCTCGCTTACGGTGGTCTACGACCCCGAAAACGCCAACGCCGGCATCACCACCATGGCATCCACGCCCGTCGAGGCAAAGCCGAGCGTCGAGAGCGAGAGCACAACGCAATCTGAGGTTGAAACCGCAGTTGCAGACACGCCCGCTACCGTGGAACCCGTAGATTCCGTAGTCAAGCCGGAAGCAACGACTGAGCCCGCACCCACCCTGTCTCTTATACACATCTCCGAGCCCACGAGACATCTCAG
>URBM01000134.1 GCA_900545995.1 uncultured Collinsella sp.
CCTCCGACGCACTCGACGCCTTTAACGCCGCTACTGCCGATGGCATCTACCAGCTCACCTCCGAGCAGGCCGATGAGCTTGCCCGCGTGCACGATTCGCTTGCCGCGCTGTCTGCCCAGACGGCTATGGCCACGGCTCCGGCGCCCGCGATGGACGCTCCTGCCGTCGATCCGCTCGATCCTACGGGCGCGACCGGTCAGTTTATGCCCGATCCCTCGGACACCGGCTTCTTTACGCTGTCCGAGTCCGAGATGGTCCAGCAGGACCGTCAGGATCGTAAGCAGGCCAAGGTCCGTCGTCGCCATCGCCACACGGGTCTCAAAGTCTTCATCGTGCTGCTTCTGCTCATCTTGATTGCTGCGGGCGGTCTGGGCTTTGCCTACACGCGCGGCTTTGGCTTCCCCTCGCAGGAGTCGGTTATCACCGATCTGTTCCAGGCTGCCGGCGACGGTGACACCGCAAAGGCCGAGTCTTGCCTGGCCTCGAGCCTGTCCGAGGACGCCAAATCGATGATCATCTCCTCGATTCCGCAGGGCGCCACCGTGTCCGTCGAGGGCATGGATCAGTCCATGACCGAGACGACCGCCAAGGTTAAGGCATCGCTGTCCAAGGGCGGCGAGCAGGAGTACACCGTCAAATTCGTGCGCTCTGACAACCATATCGGCTGGGCCGTTTCCTCGCTCGATATGGATTTCTCGGCTGCTGACAACCAGTAGTGACCTTATGGGATTTAGCTTTGCCCGGCGCTTCACCGCAAGTGAGGTGCCGGGCTTGCGCTAGTATCATGAACTAGTAGTTTTCCAGCAATCATCCAACACATCAGGAGTTGCGTTGTTTTCTTTGATGGATATGTTCTTCGGTAGCTATGCGGGCGATCTTGCCATCGACCTCGGCACCGCAAATACGCTTGTCTCCGTGCGCGGCAAGGGCATCGTCATCCGCGAGCCCTCTGTTGTCGCCATCGACAAGAACGACGAGCGCATCCTGGCGGTCGGTATCGAGGCAAAGCGCATGCTCGGCCGTACGCCCGGCAACATCGTGGCCGTTCGTCCCCTGAAGGACGGCGTCATCGCCGACTTCGATGTTACCGAGGCCATGCTTCGCTACTTTATCGACAAGGCTTCCGAGAAGCGCTATCCGTGGACCCCGCGTCCGCGCGTTGTCGTCTGCGTTCCCTCCGGCGTCACGTCGGTCGAGAAGCGTGCCGTATTTGAGGCCACGATCCAGGCCGGCGCTCGCCAGGCCTACCTGATCGAGGAGCCCATGGCTGCTGCTATCGGCGCCGACCTGCCCGTCGAGGAGCCCACCGGCTCCATGGTCATCGACATCGGTGGCGGTACCACCGAGGTTGCCGTTATCGCTATGGGCGGCATCGTCGTCTCGCAGTCCATCCGTATTGCCGGCGACGAGTTCGATCAGGCCATCCTCACGCACGTTCGCGATGCCTACAACCTTGCCATCGGCGAGCGTACGGCAGAGGACATCAAGATCAAGGTCGGTTCCGCCGTGCCGCTCAAGGACGAGCTCGACGTCGAGGTCAACGGCCGCGACGTGATCACCGGTCTGCCCAAGACCGTGCGCATCGAGAGCGAGGAGATTCGTCGCGCGCTCAACAAGCCGCTCGACGAGATGGCCAAGGCCGTCAAGGACGCCCTCGATGCCACGCCGCCCGATCTTGCCTCGGACCTTATGTACTACGGCATTTTGCTGACTGGTGGCGGCGCGCTGCTGCGCGGTCTCGACGTGCGCCTGCGCGATGAGACCGGTGTTTCGGTCAACGTCAGCCCCACGGCGCTCGATAACGTCGTTAACGGCTGTGCCCGCGTGCTCGAGGCCAATGCGTTTGATGGCGGCTTCGTTCAGACCAATGCTTAATTTCCAAAAGGTGGATTCCATTTGGCACGATCTTCGGGTTTCTCCACAAATCTGAATACCAAGCGACAATCAACGGGTATGCGCCCGTTGATTGTTTTCAGCCTGATTTCGGTGTTGCTGCTCACGTTTTACATCCGCGAGGGCGAGGCAGGGCCGATTCATGCCGTGCGTTCGGGCGTAACGACGATTACCTCTCCGGTGCGCTTTGTGGGCTCGGCTGTGGCGGCTCCCTTCAATGCGATTGGCAACGTGTTCTCTAACCTAACGGCGTCGCAGGACACGCTCGACGAGCTCAAGAAGCAAAATGAGGAGCTGACCTCTAAGGTCGCCGAGCTTTCTGAGGCTCAAAAGACTGCCGAGCGCCTGGAGGGCCTGGTCGGCCTGCAGTCGACCTACAATCTCAAATCGACCGCAGCTCGTATCGTTGGTGCCTCCGGCGATGCCTGGACCTCGACCGTTACCATCGACAAGGGCTCTGCCGACGGCCTTACCATCAACATGCCCGTGACGAGTTCTGCCGGTGTTATCGGCCAGATTATCGAGGTATCGGCCAAGACCTCTACCGTGCGCCTGATTGGCGACGAGAACTCGGGCGTGTCCGCCATGGTGCAGGACACGCGCGCCCAGGGTATGCTGCAGGGTCAGGCTGACGGCACGCTGCGTCTTGAGTACGTGAGCGTCGACTCCGATGTTAAGGTTGGCGATATCATCGTGACCTCGGGCATTGGCGGTGTGTTCCCCAAGGGTCTACCGCTCGGCACCGTCTCGTCGGTTGAGAAATCGGCAAACGACGTGTACTACACCATTGTGGTGCGCGCTCAGACCACGGCCGAGAACAACGAGGAAGTGCTGGTCATCACCTCGCTGACCGACGAACAGTCGGCCTCGGATGAGGACGTGAGCACGGCCAACAGCACGCCGCAGGGAACGTCGCGCGATGCTGCGACCAAGACGAAGGACGAGAGCTCGGATGACAGTTCCGACACGTCCGAGACGACCGATTCTGGCTCGAGCGAATAGGGGGCATGTCCATGGATCTACACGAGCAGGGGATGAGCTCCCGCACGTTTGTAATCGCCGCCATTGTGTGTGTGCTGCTGCAGGCAGGCCTGGCACCGCAGATCTCCATTGCGGGAGGTCGCGTCAACTTCATGATTATCCTGGTGTGCCTAAGCGTGTTCTCGGGCGACCCGACCCGTGCCGTCGTGTGCGGTTTTTGCAGCGGCTTGTTTTATGACCTGTCCGCTGCCGTGCCGGTGGGCGTTATGTCGCTCCTGCTGACCGTGGGTTCTTTTGCCCTGGTGCACAGCGCCGTCGGTCAGACGGGCGGTACCCCGAGTGCGCGCGGCGTCACCGTGGGCGCCTTTGCGCTCGTCATTAATGTGATCTACAGCATCATCTTGCTGTTTATGGGTTTGGAGACGAGCTTTGTCGTGGCGATCTTCGGCCATGCGCTGCCGTCCTCGATCCTGACGGGTCTGGTTGCCATTCCGTTTTTGATGTCCGGCGTCGTGCCGCAGTCCGGCTATGGATTCTCCGCACGTGGCGGACGCCAGACGGGTATGCGCTTTAAGCCCAAGACCCGCAAGCTCAAATAGGGGAGGCCCGTAGATGTCTTCCCAGATGACGGTTATTATCGCCGGTATCGTGCTGGTTGTGGCCATCGTGGTCGCGCTGGTCATCATGCGTCGAGGCGATTCCCGTTTTACCTACGATACACAGCATGGAACGGCCCCGCGCGCCACCGAGGGCGAGGGCAATACCGCGGCGACCGCCTTTAAGGGCCGCTTTTCCATCCTCACCACGGGTGTGGGCGCGATGTTTGCGGCACTTGCCGTCAAGCTGTGGGGCATGCAGATGGTCTCGTCGGACTATTACGAGAAGCAGGCCAATAGTAATCAGACTCGCACCGTTACCACACCCGCTGTGCGCGGCCGCATCCTCGACCGCAATGGCGTGGCGCTTGTCCAGAACCGTCCCTCACTTGCTGTCGTGGCCTACCGCGACCTTGCCGAGGATGAGGTTCTGGTTCGCCATCTTGCCAACGTGCTTGGAATGCCTTATGTGGCGGTCCTTCGCAATATTCAGGACAATACAGAGGGCGCTCAGAGCCTGCATACCATCGCGACGGACGTCCGTCGCTCCACGGTTGCCTATATCAAGGAGCACGCCGGCGAGTTCCCGGGCGTCAAGATTGCCGAGCGTACCGAGCGCCAGTATCCATACGGCGAGACGGCATGCCATATCTTGGGCTATACCGGCACCATTACCTCCGAGCAGCTCGAGGCCCAGAATAAGAAAACCTCTGGCGATGATGATGCTTCTGCTGGCAAGATTACGTACCAGTCGGGCGATATCGTGGGCCAGGCGGGCGTTGAGAGCTACTACGAAAACCTGCTGCAGGGTATTCGTGGCGAGCAGACCGTCAAGGTCGATGCCTCGGGCAATGTGACCGGTCAGGCCGGCGCCGTGCCCGCGAAGGCCGGCTCCGACATTAAGCTCACGCTCGACCTTAAGATCCAACAGGCCTGTGAGACGGCGCTGGCGAGCGCTATCGAGCTTGCCAAGACCACTGGCTACAGCAATGCCGGCAACGGCGCTGTGGTGTGTCTCGATCCCAACAATGGCGAGATCCTGGGCATGGCGAGCCAGCCCAAGTTCGATCCGTCCGTCTTTATCGGCGGCGTCTCAAATGACGTGTGGACCGAGCTCAATGATGACAAGGGTTCGCACCCGCTGCTCAACCGCGCCATTAGCGGACAGTACATGTCGGCCTCGACCATCAAGCCGCTCTCGGCACTGGCCGGTCTTGAGTTTGGAACCTACACTTCAACGCAGACAACCAACTGCACGGGTTATTGGACGGGTCTGGGCAAGGCTTGGGGCTGTCTCTTATACACATCTCCGAGCCCACGAGACATCTCAGGATCTCG
>URBM01000135.1 GCA_900545995.1 uncultured Collinsella sp.
GGGCTCGGAGATGTGTATAAGAGACAGTTGCGGAAGTATGCGGCAAATTCCGGAACCCTTGAGCACCCCCCCCCCGATTTTCCGCCAATAAAACCGCAGGTACAGGGCTTGGACATATTCGGTGTGCTCGGTCTATTCAGATTTTGCCGCATACTTCCGAAATCTGAGTTCGCAAAGGGTGATAGTCGGGGCGTTTACGCAACATATGTCCAAGCAAAAACGGGTGCTAGCCGGTACGGCCACCACCCGTTTGTCTCATATCCAGCCCATAGCAGGCCAGCTACTTCTTAATGCCGCGTCCCAGGCGCTCAGCGACCGACGCCACGGCGCTCTCATCGACCGAACCGCAGCTCACGCAGCCGTCGTGGGCACGCATCTGGCCGGTGACCTCGTCCATCGCGAGCGGCGCCACCTTCTCAAGCTTAAAGCCCTTGCCGGCGCGCATGTTTTCCTTGGCCACGCTGATCATGAGCTTAATACGGTTGAGCTGGTTGACCTCGGACGCACCAGGATCATAGTCCACCGCAACGATGTTGCTCTCGGGATGCTGGCGGCGCAGCTCCTTAATCACGGCCTTGCCCACCACGTGATTGGGCAGGCACGCGAAGGGCTGCGTGCAGATGATATTGGGTGCGCCATGATCGATCAGGTCGAGCATCTCGGCCGTGAGCAGCCAGCCCTCGCCCATGTTGTTGCACACCGAAAGCACCGTGCGGGCCTTGTCGGCCATGGTGCCGATGCGCTCGGGCGCCTCGAAGCGGCGGGACTTCTCGAGCATCTCCTCCACCGGCGTGCGCATCCAGTCCACGAGCTTGATGAGCGCCTGCATACCAGCGCGCGTGGTAGCGGAGCTTCCCAACTCGTCCTTCTGCAGCTCGGCGTTGCTCATGGAGTACAGGAAAAAGTCGAGCAGACCCGGCACCACGGCCTCGCAGCCCTCGCGCTCGATGACATCGACCACGTGGTTGTTGGCTGTGGGATGGAACTTGACCAGGATCTCGCCGACCACGCCCACGCGCGGCTTGGTACCCTCGCCCACGAGCGGCATGGTGTCGAACGCGCGGATGGCCTCGCGGCACAGCTTGGTGTAGTTGTGGCGGTTAAACTTGGGCGCCAGCTTGCGAGCGCGCGCCATGTACTCCTCGTAGAGCGCGTTGGCGGCACCGGGCGTAGCCTCGTACGGGCGGCAGCGATAGAGCATCTGCATCATCACGTCGCCAAAGAGCACCGCGTAGACTGCCTGCTTAAGCAGCGCCGGCGTAATCTTAAAGCCAGGGTTGTCCTCGCCCAGCGCCACGGCCGAAAGCGAGATCACCGGGATCTCGGGGTGGCCGCTCTCGCGCAGGGCCTTGCGGATGAGTGCGATGTAGTTGGTGGCACGGCAGCCGCCGCCGGTCTGGCTGATAACCACGGCTGTCTTGGACAGGTCGTATCGACCGCTCTCGATGGCCTCCATAATCTGGCCCGTTACCAGGATCGACGGATAGCAAATATCATTGTTCACATAGCGCAGGCCGGCCTCGACGGCATCGTGATCGGTCGAGGGCAGCAGCTCCAAGTTGTAGCCAGCACCACGGAACACCTCTTTGACCAGGTCAAAGTGGATCGGCGCCATCTGCGGGCACAGGATGGTGTAGCCCTCCTCGCGCATCTGCTCGGTAAAGGGCACCTTGGGCCACGCGGTCGAAGCACTCTCGCGCTGCGCCTCGAACGTGTACTTACGGCTCGCGAACGCGGGGGCATCCGTGGAGGGCGCCACCGGCGCGGCATCGCCCTGCTCGTAAGTCTCGCCCGCGGCCGTAGCCTCGGCCAAGCGCTCGGCCTCCTGGTCCTTGAGCGCCGCCATGAGCGAGCGAATACGGATACGCGCGGCGCCCAAGTTGGACACCTCGTCGATCTTGAGCACGGTGTAAATCTTGCCGCTGGCCTCCAGGATCTCCTGCACCTGATCAGTGGTCAGAGCGTCCAGGCCGCAGCCGAAGGAATTGAGCTGGATCAGGTCCAGGTCGTTGCGCATCGTCACAAAACGGGCGACGGCGTACAGGCGGCTGTGATACATCCACTGATCGACGACGCGAATCGGACGCTCGGGCTTCACCAGATGCGCGAGCGAATCCTCGGTAAAGACCGCAAAGCCAAAGCTCGAGATAAGCTCGGGCAGGGCGTGGTTGATCTCGGGGTCGTTGTGGTAAGGACGGCCGGCGAGTACGATGCCGTGGCCGCCGTGGTCCTCGACCCACTTAAGAGCCTCCTCGCCCATGGTCTGGATATCCTCGTGGAAGCGCGCATCGGCCTCGAAGGCGGCGTTGACGGCAGCATCGACCTCGGAGCGCGTGATTTTAGGACCGCGCACGCGACCGCGACCGGCCTCAGCATCGGCCACACGGTCGACGGCGAGCACCTGGTACAGGCGGCGCTTGAGCTCGGTCTTGTCGTGATACGGCACAAACGGATACAGGAACTCGATGTTCTGCTCGCGGATCTCGTCAATATTGAGCGCCAGCGCCGTGGGGTAGCTCATGACGATGGGGCAGTTATAGCAGTTGCCGGCGGTCGGATCCTCCTTGCGCTCCCAGCGCACGCACGGCATCCAAATGAAGTCGACATCGCGGTCGATGAGGTTCATCACGTGGCCGTGGCTCATCTTGGCCGGATAGCACACGCTCTCGGACGGCATGGACTCGATGCCCGCCTGGTAAGTCTTTTTGCTCGACTGGTCGGACAGCCGCACGCTAAAGCCCAGGCGCGTAAAGAACGCATGCCAGAAGGGGTAGTTCTCGTACATGTTGAGCGCGCGCGGGATGCCGACGGTGCCGCGCGGGGCCTCGTCGGGGCTCAGGATCTCGCGGTTAAAGAGCAGCTCGTTTTTCTTTTTGAAGAGGTTGGGGGCCTCAGTCTTCTGCTTTTTGTGGCCAGCGCCCTTCTCGCAGCGGTTGCCGGTAATGAAGCGCCTGCCGCCGCCAAAGTCGTTGACGGTAAGCTGGCAGTTGTTAGAGCAACGGCCGCAGCGGACATGCTTTTGCGTCACGGTGAGGTGCGCGATGTCCTCGGCCGAAAGAATGGTCGAAGTGCCGTCGGCACCGGCGCGATCGCGGGCGAGCAGGGCCGCACCGTAGGCGCCCATGCAGCCGGCAATGTCGGGACGCACGGCATGAACGCCGGTGAGCTGCTCAAACGCGCGCAGCGTGGCATCGGACATAAAGGTGCCGCCCTGGACGATCACCTGGCTGCCGATCTCCTTGGGGTCGCGCAGCTTAATGACCTTGAAGAGGGCATTCTTGATGACGGAATAGGACAGGCCGGCCGCGATGTCGCCCACCGTGGCGCCTTCCTTTTGCGCCTGCTTGACGCGCGAGTTCATAAAGACCGTGCAGCGGCTGCCCAAATCAACCGGGGCCTTGGCATGGATGGCAGCGTCGGCAAATGCGCGCACGTCCATGTTCATAGACACGGCGAAGCTCTCGATAAAGCTGCCGCAGCCCGACGAGCAGGCCTCGTTGAGCATGATGTGCTCGATGACGCCGTCCTTCACGCGCAGGCACTTCATGTCCTGGCCGCCAATGTCCAGAATGAACTCGACGCCGGGCAGGAACGCCTTGGCGCCGCGCAGGTGCGCGACGGTCTCAATCTCGCCGGAGTCGGCCTTGAGGGCCTCGATGAGCAGTGCCTCGCCGTAGCCTGTGGTGGTCACGTGGCCGATGGTGCAGCCCGCGGGGATATGGTTGTAGAAATCGGCCATGATGACCTTGGCCGTACCCAGGATGTCGCCGTTGTTGTTGCCGTACCAGGTGTGCAGCAGCTGACCGTCCTCGCCCACGAGCGCGGCCTTCATGGTGGTGGAACCGGCATCGATGCCAATGAACACACGGCCGGTGTAGCCTTCGAGCTTGCCTTTGGGGACGACCTCGGTGTCGTGGCGGGTCTTGAACTCGGCAAAATCCTCGTCGGTGGCAAAGAGCGGATCCAGGCGCTCGACCTCGGCACCCTGCGTGTCACCCAGGGCATCGATGGCCTCGATGAGCTGCGGGAACGTGCTGAGCTTGTTGGACTCGTGCGCCATGGCGGCGCCGCTCGCCACAAACAGGTGAGCGTTTTGGGGCACGATGCGGTGCTCCTCGTCCAAGTTGAGCGTGAGGTAGAAGCGGTGGCGCAGCTCGGAGAGGTACTGCAGCGGGCCGCCCAAGAAGGCGACGTTGCCGCGGATAGGACGGCCGCATGCCAGGCCCGAGATAGTCTGGGTCACGACGGCCTGGAAGATGGAGGCAGCCACGTCCTCGGGGCGGGCGCCCTCGTTGAGCAGCGGCTGCACGTCGGTCTTGGCAAAAACGCCGCAGCGGCTGGCGATGGGATAGATGGTGGTGGCGTTGGCCGCGAGCTCGTTGAGGCCGCTCGCGTCGGTGTGCAGCAGGGTTGCCATCTGGTCGATGAACGCGCCCGTGCCGCCGGCGCAGGTGCCGTTCATGCGCTGCTCGATGCCGTTGTCGAAATAGATGATCTTGGCGTCCTCGCCGCCCAGCTCGATGGCAACGTCGGTGGCCGGGATGAGGGTCTCGACGGCGCGCTTGCTGGCGATGACCTCCTGGACAAACTCCAGATCGAGCCACTGGGACAGCAGTAGGCCGCCCGAGCCGGTAATGGCGCAGGTCATCTGGGCCGTCGGCAGCACGGTCGCAGCGCCCTCGAACAGGTCGCGGGCGCAAGCGCGGACATCGGTGTGGTGGCGCTGGTACTTGGCGTAGACGATCTGGTTGTCGTCGTTGAGCACCTGTCTCTTATA
>URBM01000136.1 GCA_900545995.1 uncultured Collinsella sp.
TCATCGGCACCGAGCGCCACGAGTCCCGCCGTATCGACAACCAGCTGCGCGGCCGCTCCGGCCGTCAGGGCGATCCGGGCGAGACCCAGTTCTACCTGTCGCTCGAGGACGACCTCATGCGCCTGTTCGGCGGCGACAAGATGGACCGCGTCTCCAAGATGATGGTCACGGCCGACATGGGCGACGACATGCCCATCCAGCACAAGATCATCTCCAAGGCCGTCGAGAGCGCCCAGCACAAGGTCGAGAGCATCAACTTCTCCATGCGTAAGAGCGTCCTTGAGTACGACGACGTCATGAACAAGCAGCGCCAGGTCATCTACGCCGAGCGCAATAAGATTCTGGACGGCAAGGACCTGACCGACCACATCACCGAGGTCATGCACGACACCGTGTACCGCTGCGTGCAGGAGTTCTGCACCAAGGACAGTCACGATGGCGAGCGTGACCTGGAGGGCCTGCGCAAGTGGGTTGTGGAGCTCACCGGCCACATCGATACGCCGAAGTTCCCCGACGAGGATTATGAGGCCCTGGCTGCCGATGTCCTGGCTTACGTAGAGAAGTGCTACAACATGAAGGCCGAGCGCTTGGGCGAGGACCTGATGCGCGAACTCAACACCCAGGTCATGCTGCGCGTCATCGATACCCGCTGGATGAACTACCTGCAGGAGATGGACTACCTCAAGACCGGAATCGGCCTGCGCGGCTTTGGCCAGCGCGACCCGCTGGTCGAGTACAAGACCGAGGCCTACGGCGCGTTCCAGATGCTCGTCGACACCATGTACGAGGATTACCTGCGTACGGTTCTGCGCATCGAGATCAAGGCTGCCCCGCGTGCCGTGGAGCACAAGGAGGAGCCCGCGCTCGAGGGTGCGCGCTTCTCCGGTCCTGCCGAGGTCGATGGTGACAACGGCGACTCGGTGCTGCGCAAGCAGGCGCAGGTGCAGGCCCGCACGGCTGTCCAGGGTGGTCCGGCTGCCGTCAACAACGGTGGCAAGGTGACCACCTATCGCAAGTCCGAGAGCGACGATCCGTACGTCAACGTGGGCCGCAACGACCCGTGCCCCTGCGGTAGCGGCAAGAAGTTTAAGTACTGCCACGGCAGGAATCGTTAATGGCTGAGGCTTTAGAGGTGACGCCCGCCGAGCTGGACGCGTTCGCGGACCGGCTCGGCGAGGTCGAGTCGTATCTCCATTTGGACGAAAAGCGCACGCGCGTGACCGAGCTCGAGGCTAAAAGCGTGGCCCCCGGCTTTTGGGATGACGCCGACGCTGCCCGTGCCACCATGGAGGAGATCGCGCGCACCAAGGAAGATATCGCTGCCGTGGACACCGCGCGCGGCGAGCTTTCCGATGCCCGCGCCGCGCTGGAGCTTGCCGAGGAGATGGGGGATGACCCCGATGCCGCCGCATTGCGCGAGGAGGCTGCCGCTACGGCAGAACGCCTGGCCCGCGCTATCGACGAGCTTGAGCTTTCGAGCTGGTTTACCGGTGAGTTCGATCACGGCGACGCGATTGTGACCATCAAGCCCGGACAGGGTGGCCTGGAGGCACAGGACTGGACCTTCATGCTCTTTAAGATGTACATGAAGTACTGCCAGCGTCGCGGCTGGAAGGTCACCATTAACGACTGCCCCGCGGCCGAGGTCATCGGCATCGACCGTGCGACCTTTACCGTCGAGGGCAAGGACGCGTTTGGCATGCTGCGCGCCGAGGCCGGTGTGCACCGTCTGGTGCGCATTAGCCCCACCGACGACAAGAAGCGCCGCCAGACCACGTTTGCCGGCGTCGAGGTCATCCCCGTGCTGCCTGACGATATCGACATCGAGATCAGTCCCGACGATATCCGCGTGGACGTGTATCACGCGAGCGGCCCGGGCGGACAGGGCGTCAACACCACCGACTCCGCCGTGCGCGTGACGCATTTCCCCAGCGGCATTGTGGTTACCTGCCAAAACGAGCGCAGCCAGATTCAGAACAAGGCCGCGTGCATGCAGATCCTCAAGGCTCGCCTGTACGAGATTGAGCTCGAGAAGCGCGCCGAGGCCCTGGATGAGATCCGCGGACCCAAGACCACGATTGGTTTTGGCAACCAGATTCGCAGCTACGTGCTCTACCCGTACCAGATGGTCAAGGACCTACGCACGGGCGTGGAGACCAGCAATGTCGAGGCCGTTCTTGACGATGGCGACCTGGACCCGTTTGTTATTGGCTACCATCGTTGGGCCACCGGCAACGCCGATGCAGAAGGCTCGGAGGTCTAAAACATCGGGCAGTTTCAAGCCGATGCTAAGCCCAACGGTTGGACGGGTTTGTATCCAGAATAAACCCTGCGCAGGGGTGGTTTTTGTCCGGCGAATCGGTAGAATTGAATACAAGAAGAAGTTCAAAGCGCATCCGTTTGGGTGCGCTTTTTTGAGGGAGGCAGCATGGCATATCGTCTGGACATCAAGCGCATTCTTTCGATGAACTTCTTTCACGACCTGCCCCAGATTATGTTGGGGTGCGCTCTGGCCGCTATTGCGACCGACCTGTTTTTGATTCCCAACGGCCTTGCTGCCGGTGGCGTTACGGGCCTTGCCACCATTATCCAGGCGGTCGGCGCGGCGCGCGGCCTATCGCTTCCCGTTGGTATTCAGACGATCGTGATGAACGCCTTGCTGTTGTTGGTCGTTATGCGCGAGGGCGGCATGTTCTACGTGGTGCAGACCGCGACGGGCTTTGTGCTGCTGGGCTTCTTTACCGATCTGTTCGCCCCGTTTGTAGCACCTCTGGCGGATGCGGACCTGATGCTCCCTGCCATGTGGGGCGGCATTATTACGGGCATCGGTTACGGCATGGTGTTGCGCGCCGGCGCCAACACCGGCGGCTCGGACACGATTGGCCAAATCATCTCGCGTAACACCTCGCTGCCGGTGGGCTCGACCGTCATGGCGATCGATGTTGCCGTATGCGCGCTATCGGCTCCGGTCTTTTCAATCGAAAACGCACTGTATGCAGGCCTTTCGATGGTCATTAGCGGCTACGTGATCGATGCCGTGGTCGATGGTGGCAACAAACGCCGTATGGTACTCATCATCTCGGACAAGTTCCCTGATATCGCTGCCGATATCATGTATGGCCTGGGTCGTGGTTGTACCAAGTTTAAGGCGACTGGCATGTATTCGGGTGCCGAGAAGCCAGTGGTTATGGTCATCGTGAGCCGTCGAGAGCTCAATACCCTCAAGACGATCGTGCGCGAGCGCGACCCGCGCGCCATCGTGACCGTGGCCGACGTTACGGAAACTTTCGGTGAGGGCTTCAAGGACATTAACGCGTAGGGCCGACTGCGTTCCATCCAAAAGACGTTCACATTGATAAACCGTTTCATCAGCGGTTCTGCCTGCTCAATTGTTCAAATAATGATAAATACTCTGGTAAAGCTTCCAGTTTCCAGCATAATGAATGACGTACGTGCATCGCGGCTGGGTTGGGACGACCTTCTGTGCCGTGCGCATCTTGTCTAAAGAGGATGAAAGGAAGGCACAATGAGCGACGAAGAGCTCAAAAAGGTTGCCAACGAGGTAAGGAAGGGCATCGTCACCGGAGTGCACGCTGCCAAGTCCGGCCATCCGGGCGGTTCGCTCGGCGCTGCCGACATCATGACCTATCTGTACTTTGAGGAAATGAACGTCGACCCGGCCGATCCCCGCAAGGCCGACCGCGATCGCTTTGTGCTCTCCAAGGGCCACTGTGCTCCGGGTCTGTACGCCGTGCTCGCCGAGCGCGGGTTCTTCCCCAAGGAGGACCTCGAGACGCTGCGTCATATCGGCAGCCACCTGCAGGGTCATCCCAACATGAACGACACCCCGGGCGTCGATATGTCCACCGGCTCGCTGGGCCAGGGCATCTCCGCCGCCGTGGGCATGGCGGTTGCCGCCAAGCACTGGGGTGATACTTACCGCACGTACGCCCTGCTGGGCGATGGCGAGAGCGAGGAGGGCCAGGTCTGGGAGGCCGCCATGTTTGCCGGCAACCAGCAGCTCGATAACCTCTGCGTGATCGTCGACCACAACGGCCTGCAGATCGACGGTCCCGTCGAGGAGGTCAACGACCCCATGCCGCTCGCCGACAAGTTCCGTGCCTTTAAGTTCCACGTGGTGGAGCTCGCCGACGGCAACGACTTCGACCAGATCCGCGCCGCCTTTGCCGAGGCTCGCGCTACCAAGGGCCAGCCGACCGCCATTATCGCCGAGACCATGAAGGGCAAGGGCGTTTCCTTTATGGAGAACCAGGTGGGTTGGCACGGTAAGGCCCCCAACGATGAACAGTTTGAGCAGGCCATGGCAGAGCTCACGGCCGCCGGAGAGGAGCTCTAGGATGGCAGACGTCAAGAAAATCGCCACGCGCGTAAGCTACGGCGAGGCCCTCGTCGAGCTCGCCAACGAGCACGATGACTTTGTGGTCCTCGACGCCGACCTGGCTGCCGCCACGCAGACCGGCAAGTTTAAGGCCGCCTGCCCCGATCGCTTCTTCGATGTGGGTATCGCCGAGAGCAACCTGATGGGTGTTGCCGCTGGTATCGCAACCACCGGTCGCGTTGCCTTCGCGAGCACCTTTGCCATGTTTGCCGCCGGCCGCGCCTTTGAGCAGGTCCGTAACTGTCTCTTATACACATCTGACGCTGCCGACGATAAGGCTCGTGTAGA
>URBM01000137.1 GCA_900545995.1 uncultured Collinsella sp.
ACTTGCAGCGACGGACCTCAGGACACTCTTACACCACGTCTGCGCGCGCGACCCGGACCTGGCTTTTGAGGCTAGTTTATCAGGCATTTTGTTGCGAAAAAACAGGGTGTGCTCGGAGGTTCCAGAATTTGCCGCATACTTCCGAAAACCAGGTCGATTTGGTTCTTGCTAAAACGATTTATCAGCCCTGTGTGAGGTGTGGGTTTGCCACCGGGCGAACACTTTTAGCGCTTGGGGCTTTATTTTTTGGCCTCGAAGGGTGGATTTCGCGCTTTTGGTAAAGAAATGAGTGCGTGTTTTGCCGTGCGGCGGCATTGGCACAGAAAAAGGGCCCGGAAGGCGAAGCCTTCCGGGCCCTTTGCAATGCAAGTATGCTTGCAAGTGCGTTTTAGCGCACCTGAGCGACGTAAGCGACGTTGGTCGAGGAGACCTTGTCCTCGAGCTGGACGCTCATGCGGGGATCGCCAGCGGTGGCGACGGTCAGGTCTCCGGTCTTGACGTAGCCGAGCTCCTTAGCGGTCTCAATCGCCTTGACGATCGTGCCGTTGACGGTGCCCTGGGTAATCTCGGCCTGGTGCGGGATAACGCCCCAGTACATGATCATCTGCTGGACGGCCCACTCGTGGCGGGAGAACGCGCAGATCGGCATGTTGGGACGGAAGTGCGAAATCAGGCGAGCGGTACGACCGGTGGTCGTCGGCACGGTGATGCACTTGGCGCCAACGGTGGTAGCCATGTTCACAGCGGACATACCCACAACGTTGTTGACGACGCGGGTGCCGTGAGCGTCAGCCGGAACCTCGAGCGGAGCGTGAGCCGGGAGGTACTTCTCGGTCTCGAGAGCAATGCTGGCCTGCATCTTGACGGCCTCAACCGGGTACTTACCGGCAGCGGACTCGCCGGACAGCATGACGGCGTCGGTGC
Source organism: uncultured Collinsella sp. (assembly GCA_900545995.1). Taxonomy (GTDB): domain Bacteria; phylum Actinomycetota; class Coriobacteriia; order Coriobacteriales; family Coriobacteriaceae; genus Collinsella. The sequence goes on from URBM01000137.1 coordinate 925, forward strand.
CGTCATAAATGGCGTTAGCAACGTCGGCAACCTCGGCGCGCGTCGGGCGCGGGTTCTGCTGCATGGAGTCGAGCATCTGCGTAGCGGTGATGACGGGCTTGTAGGCCGCGTTGCACTTGGCGATGATCTCCTTCTGGATGTGCGGAACGAGCTCGGGCTTGATCTCGATGCCCAGGTCGCCACGGGCGACCATGATGCCGTCGGAAGCCTCGAGGATCTCGTCGAAGTTCTCGACGCCCAGGGCGCACTCGATCTTCGGGAAGATCGTCACGTGCTCGCCGCCGTTCTCGCGGCAAAGCTCGCGGATGCCGCGGACGGACTCGCCGTCACGGATGAAGGAAGCGGCGATGTAGTCGATGTTCTCGGTCAGGCCAAAGAGGATGTCCTGACGATCGCGCTCGGTGATGGCGGGCAGCGAGATGTTGACGTTGGGCATGTTGACGCCCTTGCGCTCGCCGATCAGGCCGTCGTTCTTAACGACGCAGGTCATGTCCTGGCCGTCGACGGACTCGACCTCGAGGGCAACCAGGCCGTCATCGATCAGGATGAGGGAGCCCTTCTCGACCTCGGAGGGCAGAGCCAGGTAGTCGAGGGAGATGTGCTCAGCGGTGCCGTGGAAATCCTCGGTCGTGGGCTGAGCAGTAACGACGATCTTGTCGCCGGTCTTGACGGCAACCTTCTTGCCGTCGACCAGAAGGCCGGTGCGGACCTCGGGGCCCTTGGTGTCGAGCAGGATGCCGACGGGCATACCGAGCTCCTTGGAAATACGACGGACGCGCTCGATGCGACCGTGGTGCTCGTCGTAGGATCCGTGCGAGAAGTTAAAACGGGCGACGTTCATGCCCGCCTTGATCATCTCGCGGATGGTCTCGTCGCTATCGCAGGCGGGACCCATGGTGCATACAATCTTGGTGCGCTTGTACATTCAGACCTCCATCTGACATCGTCTTGCGCTGATAGATAAACCATAAGAAATAAAACTGAGATGATTATAACGAAATGACGACCGAATACCCTCAAAAATCGACCGTATGCCGAATTAGAAGTTCTTTTTTTGCGGTAAAAACGGTATATGAAAAATCTTTACCAACCGTTCTGACCGCTGCTATCTGGGCGATATTTCAGTTTGACGATGCGCCGAAGAAAAAACGTTTTATCAATGTTGAGCATCACACGGTCTGCATCGTTGCACTCGAGCCGTGTTTCCAATTGGAATGTTTTGGCTAGACGCGCCGCTTTGGGGTACCATAGCTCCACTATCAACTGCCGCTCAGCACGGCAGCCTTGATGAGCCCTTGCCCTTCTCCTGGGAATTATGATCGGGCATCAATCTGCTGAGTGGCCCGAATCCCAGGAGGGGACTCTATATGCAAAAGGAATACCTGTCCGCCGCGGCGGAGGTGCTCAGCGACCAAGGTGTCGATGAGAACCTCGGCCTGAGCAACGACGAGGCGTCGTCGCGCCTCGCCAAGACAGGCCCTAACAAGCTCGAGGAAGCCGAGAAGACCCCGTTGTGGAAGCGCTTCTTTGAGCAGATGGCCGACCCCATGGTCATCATGCTGATCGTTGCCGCCGTCATCAGCGCGCTCACGGGCATGGTCAAGGGCGAGGCGGACTTTGCCGATGTCGCCATCATCATGTTCGTCGTTATCGTCAACTCGGTGCTGGGCGTGGTTCAGGAGGCTAAAAGCGAGGAGGCCCTCGAGGCCCTGCAGGAGATGAGCGCGGCGCAGTCCAAGGTGCTGCGCGACGGCAAGCTCGTGCACCTGCCGAGCGCCGAGCTCGTGCCCGGCGATGTGATCATGCTCGAGGCGGGCGACTCCGTCCCGGCCGACTGCCGTGTGCTCGAGAGCGCCACGATGAAGATCGAGGAGGCCGCCCTTACCGGCGAGTCCGTGCCCGTCGAGAAGCATGCCAACGTCATTGAGCTCGCCGCCGGCATCGACGACGTGCCGCTCGGCGACCGCAAGAACATGTGCTACATGGGTTCCACCGTGGTATACGGCCGCGGTCGCGCCGTCGTGGTCGGCACCGGTATGAACACCGAGATGGGCAAGATCGCCGGCGCCCTGGCCGAGGCCAAGGAAGAGCTCACGCCGCTGCAGGTGAAGCTCGCCGAGCTCAGCCGCATCCTTACCATCATGGTTATCGTCATCTGCGTCGTCATCTTTGGCGTCGACATCATCCGTCACGGCGTGGGCAACGTCCTCACCGACCCGACCGCCCTGCTCGATACCTTTATGGTCGCCGTCTCGCTCGCCGTCGCTGCCATCCCCGAGGGCCTGGTCGCCGTCGTGACCATCGTGCTGTCGCTTGGTGTGACCAAGATGGCCAAGCGCCAGGCAATCATCCGCAAGCTCTCTGCCGTCGAGACCCTTGGCTGCACGCAGACCATCTGCTCCGACAAGACCGGTACCCTTACCCAAAACAAGATGACCGTCGTCAAGCACGAGCTCGCCGCGCCTAAGGAGAAGTTCCTGGCCGGCATGGCTCTGTGCTCCGATGCCCAGTGGGACGAGGAGCTGGGCGAGGCCGTGGGCGAGCCGACTGAGTGCGCGCTCGTCAACGACGCCGGCAAGGCGGGCCTCACTGGCCTGACTGCCGAGCACCCGCGCGTGGGCGAGGCCCCGTTCGACTCGGGCCGCAAGATGATGTCCGTGGTCGTCGAGACCCTGGACGGCGAGTATGAGCAGTACACCAAGGGCGCGCCCGACGTGGTGATCGGCCTGTGCACCCATATCTACGACGGCGACAGGGTCGTTCCGCTGACCGAGGAGCGTCGCGCCGAGCTCGTGGCCGCCAACAAGGCCATGGCCGACGAGGCCCTGCGCGTGCTGGCGCTGGCAAGCCGCACCTACACCGAGGTCCCGAGCGACTGCAGCCCCGCTGCGCTCGAGCACGACCTGGTCTTCTGCGGCCTGTCCGGCATGATTGACCCTGTCCGCCCCGAGGTCTCCGACGCCATCCGCGAGGCCCACGACGCCGGTATTCGCACCGTCATGATCACGGGCGACCATATCGACACCGCCGTGGCCATTGCCAAGCAGCTGGGAATCGTCACCGATCGCAGCCATGCCATTACCGGTGCCGACCTCGACCGCATGAGCGACGAGGAGCTCGACGCGCACATCGAGGACTACGGCGTGTACGCCCGCGTCCAGCCCGAGCACAAGACGCGCATCGTCGAGGCCTGGAAGTCGCGCGACCAGATCGTCGCCATGACCGGCGACGGCGTCAACGACGCCCCGTCCATCAAGCGTGCCGACATCGGCGTGGGCATGGGCATCACCGGTACCGACGTCACCAAGAACGTTGCCGACATGGTGCTCGCCGACGACAACTTCGCCACCATCATCGGTGCCTGCGAAGAGGGGCGCCGCATCTACGACAACATCCGCAAGGTCATCCAGTTCCTGCTTTCGGCCAACCTTGCCGAGGTTTTCTCGGTGTTTATCGCCACGCTCATCGGCTTTACCATCTTTCAGCCGGTGCAGCTGCTGTGGGTGAACCTGGTCACCGACTGCTTCCCCGCGCTCGCGCTGGGCATGGAGGATGCCGAGGGCGACATCATGAAGCGCAAGCCGCGCAACGCCAAGGACGGCGTCTTTGCCGGACATATGGGTCTGGACTGCGTGGTCCAGGGCCTGATCACTGTCTCTTATACACATCTCCGAGCCCACGAGACATCT
>URBM01000138.1 GCA_900545995.1 uncultured Collinsella sp.
GACGGCAACAAGATTGTCAGATGCCTCTTCGATTTGAGCGGAACTGAGCTTGACCTCAACGGGAATCCACATCCCACCTGGAGCCGCTATGACAGCGTCGACCTCAAGATCGCGGGAATCGTGATAGTGATAAAGGCCCATTCCGTTTGCCCTCGCATAGACCCATAGATCATGGAGCGCCAACGATTCGAAAAGCAGCCCAAGTGTCTTGAAGTCTGACAACAACGTCTCCACAGTCGCCCCGAGCGCAGCCGCTGCAAGCGACGGGTCGGCAAGATGATGCTTACGCGCCTCCCTCAGATGCACCGGAGATCTCATCGCGGGATTCCATGCGGGGATATCGCAGACGAAACTCAATCTGCTAAGAAGGGATATGTATGATGCCGCTGTTTGTCTCGATACGTCGCCACCCAAATCGGCCACAAGCGTCTTGAGCGTCGCAAGAGTGGATTCGTTGCGCGCCAACGACGCGATGACGGCTTTCACTTTCTCAGGATCTCGTCGAGAGCCATCGACGCGGGGGATGTCTTCCTCAGCGACTATCTCGATATATCGTTTTGCCGTCGCGGACGCAATTCGCGCGTCACGCCCAATCGACGCCGGCCATCCACCGCAAACGATGCGCTCGGCGATCTCGGCAGAACCCATCGATCCGAAGGCGCCCCTGAACTTTTCGCCAGAAATGATGCCCGACAGCTTAACCGCACCGCTAGATTTCCCAAGTTCGAAAAGCGTCATGGTGTCCATGCGCAATTTAGCGAACCTTCCAGCGCCACTGTGCATCGGCCGCTCATTGTCTCGCGGTGTCGCCGACCCCGTAAATATGAACTGGCCAGGCTCGCCGCCGCGGTTGTCGCACTCAAACCGTGCCGCGTCCCAAAGTTTCGGAACCTCCTGCCATTCGTCGATCAGCCGCGGCACCTCGCCAGAAACGGCAAGCGCCGGGTCCGTCTCGGCACGGAAGCGATTCTCGAAGTTGCGCGACGGGTCCATGAGGAGGAGCCTGGACGCCGCACGGGTCCCGGCCGTGGTTGTCTTCCCGCACCATTTAGGTCCTTCGATGAGAACGGCACCGAATATCCCAAGCATCTGGTCGAGCTCATTTTCGATAATTCTAGCGTAGTACTTTTTTGGCATAGTTTTCACCATTGCTTACCAGCGCGTTTAACCAAATTTACAGTTTTCATTTAACCAGATTTCAATTATTTGATTAACCAGATTTGTGTATTTCAGTTAACGAGACAGATTAAACATGAACGAGCCAAGTCAGATGAGAATCATCTACTCGACACCGCGCATGAGCTCCGAAATGGTGATGTGAAAGCCGTCGACAATCTTCTTGAGATTTGAAAGGCTGACATTGCGCCGCCCGACCTCAATGCTCGCGTAGTAGGAGCGATCCATCTCAATCAAATTAGCGGACGGAGTGCCCGGGCTCGTCTACACGGGCAGGCTCGTGGAGTTCAACGGCGCAAGCTGCAGAATTGAATCCCGTGTTTTGTGCTGCTTGCTGGCGTTGCCTGGGCATTGATGGCTACGTGGTTCAAGAGACGGCGGTGCTGTTGCTTGGATTTTGCAGTTAAAGAGGCCCGTTTCCCTGGGTTGGGGAAACGGGCCTCTTTTGTTTCTGGGCTTGTGGATTGGCGAAGACAATAACCGCTGGCAGCTATTTTGAGTTCTTGAGGCGGCGGGTGGCTGTGGTGGCTATTCCGAGGCCTGCGGCGGCGATTCCTGCTAGTGCGATTGCGCTTGGCGTTGTGTCGCCTGTGTTTGCGAGCTTGTCGGCGGTCGTAGTTGCTTGCTTGCCGTTGCTCGTGTTCGCCTGCTTGGCGGAGCTCGGTGCGGCGTCTTTGCCGGCCGCGGGCGAGCCGGCGGGCTGTGCCGTCTCGGCCGGTTGCGCCGAGCCGGAGGGAGGCGTCGTCTCGGTGGGTTTCGTTATCTCGGGCGAGGTGGCCTTATCTGCCGTGGCTTTTGCCTCTTCGTATGCCTTGCAGGCGTCGTCATAGGCCGCCCGTGCCTTTTCCAAATCGTCGGTGAGCGCATTTCGCTTGGCTATGCTTTCGTCGACGCTGGCTTTGGCTTCCTCCGCCGCACTCTCGAAATACTGAACGTGTCCTTTCTGACTTTCGAGGCGGCTTCGGTAGTGGGCAAGCTCATATTCGCAAGAACGTTCTCGCGAATCTGCCATCATGATCTCCGAACGCAACTGTTGAGCAGTTGCGTAATCTCCGTTGTCGTATGCCTCTTTTAATTTTGCCTGGAGCTCGATTACCCGGTTGTGGGCCTCATCGTATTTGGCTTGGGCTGCCTCGACGTCCGCCTGCATGGCGGGAAGGGGTTCCCTCCGTTTGGCGGCTTCCGCCAACATCATGTCGCGGAGCTCTTGAGAAGCGGCAATGTCAGCATCGATTACCGCGATTTTCTCGGGACTCGCGGCCTCTTTTGCGGCTTCGAGGTTTTTGAGCGCTTCCTGCATGGCCGCATACGCTTTGTCTTTTTCGGTGGCCGCGGTTTCGCTCGAGTTCGCGGCCGCTGTCTGCAAGGCGACTGCACCGATGGGGGAGCTGGTTTCTGCCGCGATCGCCGTTGCGGGGGCGATTCCCGCGGCAAGTGCCACGGAAAGGGCGATGCCCATAGTTGCTCGTCTTGCTCTTCTTGCGAGAATGTCGTTCATCTCTGCACCTCATTTCAAGGGTTGGCGACTCACTTGGTAGCACTAATGTAAGTATATCAGGCGATTAACCCGCTCTTGAATCTCGCCAGAAATAACGAGCTGTTTACTCGTCTTTTGGGCTCACCGTACTATCATGGTTCGAATTGAGTGTGAATGATGATAGGGAGCGCCTTTTTATGATTGAGTTGCTCAGGCGTTTTGGCGGTAAGTTTCGCCGATATATGGTGATCGGCCCTGCGTGCAAGTTGATCGAAGTGATCTTTGACCTGCTGACGCCGCTCGTGATTGCCCAGATGATCGACAAGGGCATCGGCGCGCACGACGTCAGCGCCGTCGTCCACTACGGTATGCTGCTTGGCGCCATGGCTGTGATCGGCATCTCGTTTACGCTCGTTTGCCAAAAGATGGCGGCGCTGACCTCACAGGGCATGGGCACCGATATTCGCGGCGCACTCTATGAGCATATCAACAAGCTGAGCTATGCCGAGCTCGATCGCTTTGGTACGCCGTCGCTCATCACCCGCATCACCAACGACGTCAACCAGGTGCAGCTGGCCGTGGCGCTGGGCGTGCGCATGCTCATCCGCTGGCCTTTCCTGGCGGTGGGCTCCATGGTTGCGGCCCTCGCCATCGACCTTAAACTCGGCATTATCTTTTTGATCTGCACGCCCGCCATCGGCCTGGTGTTTTGGTTTGCCATGGCGCACTGCATCCCGTACTACAAGCAGCTGCAGGCAAAGCTCGACCGCATCGCGCTTATCTGCCGCGAGGGGCTTTCGGGCGCCCGCGTGGTCCGCGCGTTTGTGCGTGAGGACCATGAGCGTGAGCGTTTCGCCCAGGCGGCCGATGACCAGGCGCATGTCGCCATCGCGGTGGGCAGGCTCTCGTCGATTCTCAACCCCGTCACGTTTTTGGTGATGAACCTGGGCGTGTGCGCCATCCTGTGGGTGGGCGGCATTCAGGTCAACGTGGGCGAGCTCACGCAGGGCCAGGTCATGGCGTTCGTCAACTACATGACGCAGACGCTCACCTCCATCGTGTATGTCGCCAACTTGGTCGTGGTCTTTACCAAGGCGAGCGCCAGTGCGTCGCGTATCAATGAGGTGCTTAACTGCGCGCCGAGTATCACCGACGAAGGCAACGAGCCGGTCGCGCTGCCCGAGCCGAACGCGGCGGACGATGCCGCTTCGGTTCCCGCGCTGAGCTTGAGCCATGCGAGCTTCTCCTTTGGCGCGGGCGCGGCCAACGCCGTCGACGATGTGACCCTGGAGCTGCCGCTGGGCAAAACGCTCGGCATCATCGGCGGTACGGGCAGCGGTAAGTCGACGCTCGTCTCGCTCATTCCGCGCCTGTACGACGCGGGCGTCGGCAGCGTAAGCGTAATGGGTACCGACGTGCGCACTTGGCCGCTCGACCAGCTGCGCCGTGTGGTCGCGACCGTTCCGCAGCGCGCGTCGCTGGTGAGCGGCACCATCCGCAGCAACCTGACCTGGCGCGACGAGGCTGCGACCGACGAGGATCTCTGGGCGGCGCTCGACATGGCGCAGGCGAGCGAGTTCGTGCGCAACAAGCCGCAGGGCTTGGATGCCCCGGTCGAGGCGGGCGGCAAGAATTTCAGCGGTGGCCAGCGCCAGCGTTTGACCATCGCGCGCGCTCTGGTGGGCTCGCCGCAGATCCTGATCATGGACGACTCCGCCTCGGCACTCGACTTTAAGACTGACGCGGCGCTTCGCCACGCTATCCGCGAGCGCAGCGTGCGCGGCGCCGCCGAGGGCGGGTTGCCGCTGACGACCGTCATCGTGAGCCAGCGCGTCTCGACCGTGCGCGATGCCGACATGATCCTGTCTCTTATACACATCTGACGCTGCCGACGATAAGGCTCGTGTAG
>URBM01000139.1 GCA_900545995.1 uncultured Collinsella sp.
GCTATACGGCTTGCTATATCTCACTATACTTTGCTGAACGTCGCTATACTTTGCTATAACTTGACAATAATCGGCCCGTTACCATCCGGGATATAACGGACCCCAAGCCAACGCTGGCTTGGGGTCCGTCTTGTACCATGGCTCTTTTTGACTATGAGCGCTCGTATTTCGTGGCCCGCCCGGTTCCCTGCCTTACGATTGCATTCCGTTCAAGCAGAGATTCGAGTGCCGCCAACGTCCGCATGCGGCTCAGCCCCGTCTGTTTTTCAATCTCGCTTCGCGACATAATTCGACCGCCCGACAAGGCTTTGAGAACCTGGACCTCTTCCTCGGACCCTTCAAGGGCATCGGTAACGGGCAATGTGACGGCCACCATGCCGCCGCGAACATCAAAAATTGGTTGATTGATCGAATCGCGATAGGCACGTCTAATGCGCGCGATTCCCGTACCAAATTTCTCGATGTAATCCAGCTTTAAGAAGGCCTCTGCAACGATGGGGTTTCTGAGCACGGATATCTGCCCATACAGGTATTGCTCCGTCGTCAAACCGGCGGGCAGCGATCCAGGAGAGGTCACAACGACGCGATCATCGTACAGGGCAATTTGAACGTTCGCTCGAACGTCCCACGTCCGATGCACCAAAGCATTTGCGACAGCTTCGCGAAACGCCTCGAGAGGAATTCGATCGGTTTGGACGCGCTCCATCCCTTCGATACGCTCATAACGGTAGTAGCGTGCAAACATAGCTACCGCCCTGTCCACCTGCTCAATTGCGGATACATTTGTCGCCGCTTCGCGATCCAAGATCACATCCTCGGTATCACCAAAACGGACGCAATCGATGCCCGGAAAATCATTCTTATCCGCAAAAATCGCCGCAGCGTTGGTATAGCCGTCCTTGCCGAGCAAGCGAAGCGTGCGCATAATATCCGACGTTAGTTCAGAAATGCCGAGATGTTCAACACACTTATGCTCGAGCGTGTGAAAACTCAAGTCCTGGCGAGCCGACGCGAGCGCGTCGAACGTTACGTTGCTGCCTTCGAGCGTCAGCCTGCCATACTCAAACCGGTCGACCTCCACTGTTGCCGAATCGTTTCGCCTGTAGGCCTTTCCCTTGCTTCGATAGGGTTTGTCCTGGCCCTCATAAACCGTAAGGATTACGGTCCCGTGTTTCTCATCGGGCTCGAGCGTGTAACGGGGAGCGGGGTCCAAGCTGTCATTAATCATGTTCTCGATGCGGAGACACTCTGCGACCGGATCCGCAAGGCCGACAACCACGCCCTCGTCATCAACGCCAAACTCAATCTTGCCCGTCCCGTAGTTTGCATAGGCGCTCACCGTTTTAAGAAACGTCGGCGTAACGCTTTCCTTGTATTCGACTGTAGGGCTCTCTCTAACAACCATATGCACAACCTCTTCGTTTCGTACTATTCACGACCGTATTATAAGACGAAAACCGTTTGCGTACTGATTTATCCAAGACGCAAACGATTTTCGTCTTGATTTGCGTACGGAATTAAGGCGCATAATTTCGCTTTCGTATGGCTCAATATCGGACGCAGACTGTTTTCGCCTGTCAATACATCTGCAATCCAAACGAAACGAGCTCCGAGCTCGCATGAACTCGGGGCTCTTTGTGCCGCACATCTATGAGAGGAGCAATTCGATGCGTACGGGCGCTACTCCATGAAGCCGCCCTGGGATGGCGGCAACCTCGTCGAGGAGACCATCCGCACTCACCGTGGCGTGGCCGACGCCATCGCCGCGCGCAACCCCACCGTAGCGCACGAGGCGATGTATTTGCATCTGGTGTACAACCGCAACATGATTGCGGAAGTCGCACAGACAAAAGGCATTTAAGGCTCGACAATGATCTTTCTTTGATATAACGCAAGCGGCGGCCGTCCCAAAACGGGGCGGCCGCCGTGTTTTGCTATCGACTGGCGCAATGGAATCAGGTTTACATGCATCAACTTGGTGCAAACTAACCTGACTCCCATGCACCAAGGGAGCGACTAGAGCTCGCAGGCAACCTTGTAGCCATCGCCGATGGCGTCGCGGATATTGCCGCACTTGTTGGCGTCGCCCAGCACGTGGACAGCAACGCCAGCGGCGGCAAGGTCGTCGGCCAACTTGGTGTTGGGACGATAGCCCATGGCAAGCACCAGCGTATCGGCATCGGCGATGGTGTGGACCTCGCCATCCTTCTCGTAGCTGATGGCATCCTCGGTAATCTCGGTCACCTTGGCCTCGGTCAGCACGTGGACGCCCTTGGAGAGCATGCGCGTGATGAGCACCGCTCGACCGGCGCCGCCCTCGTTGGCGGCGAGCGTCTTGGTCATCTCGATAACAGTGACATCGCGATTGGCCGGCGACAGGTCGTTAACCAGCGGGGCCAGGTAATCGGCCGTCTCGCAGCCAACGGTGCCGCCGCCCACGATAACGATCTTCTTGCCCGGGAAAGCCTCGCCACCCAGCAGGTCGTCAGCCGTCATAACCTGCTTAAAGCCCTGCATGAAGGCCGGAGCGATGGGCTCGGCGCCATAAGCTAGGACGACCTCGTAGCCGGCGTAGTCACGCTGAATGTCCTCGGCAGTAAGCTCGGTGCCAAATACGCACTTCACGCCGGCCTCGGCCAGGCGACGATACTGATACTTGATCACGCGGGTGAGTTCCTGCTTTGCCGGCGGAACGGCTGCGATACGCATCTCGCCGCCCGGCTCGTCCTGCTTATCCACGAGCACCACGTTGTGACCGCGCTTGGCGGCAATGAACGCCGCCTCCATGCCCGCGGGACCGGCGCCCACAACCAGTACGTTCTTGGCCTCGGCGGCAGGCTCGTAGCCGGCCTCGTCGCGCTCCACGTCCGGGTTGACGGTGCAGGAAATGCGCTTGCCGAACATGATGCCGTTCAGGCAGCGCAGGCAGCCGATGCAGGGGCGGATGTCGTCGGCGTTGCCGGCAGCGGCCTTGTTGCAGAACTCGGCATCGCACAGATTGGCGCGGCCCATCATGCAGATGTCGGCAGCGCCGTCCTCGATCAGCTCCTCGGCGATCCAGGCCTCGTTAATACGTCCGACAGTGGCGACGGGAATGTTGACGTGCTTCTTAATCTCACGCGAGCAAGCGGCGTGCGAGGCCTGCTGCGTGCCGGCGGCGGGAATTGCGGAGCCGCGCTTGATGGTGGTGCCGCCCGACACGTGAATCATGTCGACACCGGCCTTCTCCAGGCGACGCGAGACGTAGATCATGTCGTTGAGGGTCAGGCCGCCATCGGTGTACTCATCGCCCGAGATGCGGACGTCGATGATAAAGTCCTTGCCGCAGCGCTCGCGAATCTCGGCGATGACCTCGAGCAAGAAGCGCATGCGAGCGTCGAGCGAGCCGCCGTACTCGTCGGTACGCTTGTTGTAGAGCGGGGTCAAAAAGCCGCCGAGCATGCCGTGGGCGTGCGCCGCATGGACCTCGACGCCATCGACACCGGCCTTCTGCATACGCACGGCAGCGTCGCCAAACTGATGCGTGAGCTCGTGGATCTCATCGACCGTGATGGGGCGCGGTGCCTCGCGGGCGTAAGACGGGCCCACAAAGGACGGAGCGATCAAGCGCGGCGTGCCCGGAACGTTAAAAGCCATGTAGGCAGGGTGGAAGAGCTGCGGCATAATCTTGCAGCCGTACTCATGCACGGCGGCGGCGAGCTTTTCCCAGCCGGGGATAAACGTGTCGTCGTAGCAGCACATGTCGCCCGGCAGATAGGTATAGGTGGGCTCGACCGTCACGACCTCGGTGATGATGAGGCCCACGCCGCCCTTGGCACGGGCACGGTAATGATCGACCAAATCGTCGGTCACATAGCCATGATCGGCCAGGTTGGTGGACACCGGCGGCATAAAGACGCGGTTCTTGACCTCGGTCGTACCGACCTTGATCGGGCTAAAGAGCATCGGATAGGCGGAGGACTCCATACAGGGTTCCTTTCGTTTAAGCCGCTCGGCGGCAGTTGCTAACGTACTTATCGTATCAGCAACCGCCGTATCCGCGGCCAAACATACCCAAACGCCGGTCGGCTAATGAATACCGCGGCCCAAGTCTTCGGCGATTTTGTCTACGCCCTTAAGTGCAGCGCACGTCTTTTTGTTGGAGCAATGCCCCGTACAAACGCCACCCTGAGCGCAGTCGGCGCAGGTGCCCTTGCGGTAGATGCGCACGCATACCGCGACAAACGCAACGCCGATAACAGCCAGTACAACAATATCGATAGGTGCCATAGCAAGCCTCCTCTAGTTAACCATCACTTACTTTACCCCATTCTCCACCTACCAAATAGGGACGGTTTATTTTGGTCGGTTTTATCTGCGGAAACGCCATATCTCCCCCACCAAAAAGCCCGAGTGTCGCTGGGACACCCGGGCTCGTGGAAAGGGGTTAATCCTTATTCGGACTTAAGCGGAAACTGCGGCGGAAGCAGTGTTGGTCTCGTCCTCGTCGGTCCATGCATGCTTGGGCATGGGACGGAAGATCTGGAAGAGCATCGCAACCAGCAGCACGATGGCCACAATC
>URBM01000140.1 GCA_900545995.1 uncultured Collinsella sp.
GCCCAGAACCTGCCTGTCGTGCGCCAGATCTACAACCAGATGCTCGAGCCCAAGTGCGTGGTGGCCTGCGGTATCTGCGCGTGCTCGGGTGGCGTGTTCCGCGATGCCTACAACGTGATCGGCGGCGTGGACCGCGCGATTCCCGTGGACGTGTACGCGCCCGGGTGCGCCATTCGTCCCGAGACCGTAATCGATGCCATCGTGGAGGCGTGCGGCATCCTGGATCAGAAGGAGGCCGTGATGCGTGCTGGCGGTGACCCGCTTACCGTGGGCGGCGCCGCAACCTGGGACGGTGGCGTTGAGCTGGGCGAGGACGGATTTGTAGCCGCTGCGAGTGCCGGGGCCGGTGTCGACGCAGGCACGGCTGACGGTGTGCCCGCCGCTGCAAAGGAGGCCGAGTAATGCAAGAGGCAATCTATACCACCGTCGGGATCGACGAGCTTCTGTCGCATGTCCAGGCGCTTAAGGGCGTCGGTGCGCGCTTTGTGCAAATGCACGCCGAGCGTAACGTCGACGACGGCTCGTATCGCTTGGTCTATACGTTTATCAACGTTCGTGCTGCTCAGGAGCATATTGCGCAGGACGGCAGCTATGCGATTGAGAACCTGGTGGCTGAGGGCATCGACCAGTACCAGGAGATTCCGTCCATCAGCTCGTATTATCCGGCGGTGTTTCCGTTTGAGAACGAGGCGCACGACCTGTTTGGTCTTGCCATTACCGACATGCAGATCGACTTTAAGGGTTTTTTCTACCAGGTCTCGACTACCGAGCCCATGAGCGTTATCACGCCCGAGGTGAAGGCTGCGCGCGAGAAGGCCATGAAGGTCCGCGCGGCTGCCGAGGCCAAGGCGCGCAAGGCCGCTGCCGAGAAAGCCGCCGCGGCTGCGGCTGCTGCAGGGGAGGGCGTTGCGGGCGCCGGCGATGCCGCGGGCGCCGCTGCTCAGCCCGCTGCGGCTGCCGGCTCCGATACTCAGCACGATGAGGCTGCTGCGAAGGCCGCGCTCAAGGCCGCCGAGATGGAGGCAAAGCTCGCCGCCATGGATCCCGAGAAAGCGGCCAAGGTCCGCGCGGCGCTTGCCGCCAAGGCCGCCCGCGACAAGCAGAAAAAGGAGGCGTAAGGTCCATGGCACATCGCTCCGTTATTCCGTTTGGCCCGCAGCACCCGGTGCTGCCCGAGCCGCTTCATCTGGACCTGGTGATCGAGGACGACCGCGTCATCGAGGCAATTCCGCAGATCGGCTTTGTGCACCGCGGGCTCGAGAAGCTCACCGAAAAGCGCGATATGCATCAGTTTGGCTACATCGCCGAGCGCATCTGCGGCATTTGCGCCGTGGGCCACAGCTGCGGCTATGCCAGCGCCTGCGAACGCATGCTCGACATCGAGGTGCCCGGCCGCGTGCAGTATATCCGCACCATTTTGCACGAGCTTTCGCGCATCCACTCGCACCTGCTGTGGCTGGGCCTGCTCGCCGATGCCCTTGGCTTCGAGGCACTGTTCTATCGTTCGTGGACCCTGCGCGAGCAGATTCTCAAGATCTTCGAGAGCACCTGCGGCGGCCGCGTGATCCTGTCGATCAACGAAATCGGCGGCCTTAAGCACGACATTGAGGACTCCGAGCTGACGGGTATTGTCCAGACACTCGATGCCATGCGTCCCGACTACGAGGCCCTGATGCATACGTTTTTGGATGACGACAGCTGTGGCGAGCGCCTGCATGGCGTGGGCGTGATCAGCAAGAAGGACGCGCTGGAGCTTTCGATGGTCGGCCCGTTTGGGCGCGCCTCGGGTGTGGACTACGACGTGCGCATGTTTGGCGACGGTGCCTATGCGGATCTGGCTGCGTTTGAGCCCATCGTTGCCACCGACGGCGACTGCTATGCCCGCTGCCAGGTGCGTTGCGCCGAGGTCACCCAGGCCATGGACATTATCAAGGAGCTTGTGGGCAAGATTCCGCACGACGGTATCGGTGGGCGTACCAAGCTCACGCCGGCCGACGGCGCGCGCGGCGAGGTTGTGATTGAGCAGCCGCGCGGCGAGGCGTATTACTATGTGCGCGGCAACGGCACCAAGAACTTGGACCGTTTCCGCGTGCGCACGCCGACGTCGCAAAATCTAGCGGGTCTGACGCATGCGCTGCAGGGCGTGCTCATTGCCAACGTGCCCATGATTATCCTGACCATCGACCCCTGCATTAGCTGCACGGAAAGGTAGGCGCGGCATGAGTTTGCTGACATTTGCCAAGACGGCCTTGGGCTCTATGGTTAAGCGGCCGGTAACGGTGTGCTATCCGCAGGAGAAGCTCGCGGCACCCGAGCGCCTGCGCGGGCATATCGTCAACGACATGGACGTGTGCATCTGCTGCGGCATGTGCGCGCGTCGCTGCCCGGCGGGCGCGCTCGCGGTCGATCGCAAGGGCGGAACGTGGTCGATCGACCCGTACGCCTGCGTGGTGTGCGGCGAGTGCATCGAGAGCTGCCCCAAACACTGCCTGACTATGGACACCGCCCGCACTCCAGTTGCGGCGAACAAGACTCCCACGGTAGAAACCAAGCCGGAATAGCTCTGGAATGGGGCTGGTATAGCGCTGGAATGGGGGCCGGCGAGGCAAAAATGCCCCGCCGGCCCCGCGCTTAAACGCGCGGTTGGGCCGCCACGAGCAAAACTATGCCGGTTTACGGGGCTGGATAGCGAACTCCCAACCATACCGAAAATCGCAAAAACAAAACCGCAGGTAGATAGCCTGTCGTTTTTCAAAAAATGAAGGTATGGATGAGGGTCCCGGCTTTAGCCCCGGAATCCGGCATAGTTTTGAAATGGCACCATATCAGTAACAGCCCTTGATCCCCCAAGGACGGAGGAAAACGAATCATTTTTGCCTTGCGAGGACTGCCGCGTGACCCGTCTGCCACGAAATGGGCCCCCGGAGACGGAGGAAAACGGATCATTTTGGCCTGTCGGCTCCGAGTCGCACCCGTTTTCCTGCGAAAACTCTCGTGTCTCAACTTTGGTGAGACATTTGTCTCACGCCCAAAATCAAATCTGGAACGTGTGTCACCTGCCCAAATTGTGTCTCATTTCGTAACTTTAGGCTGTTGCAAGGTCTGAGACCGCGAGAAGGGAGACGCGATGAGTAAGTACACGAGGGGTCTCTTGGCGGTGATACTGGCCGTAGTGCTGGTATTGCCAGCCGCAGCATTCGCCATGCTGCCCGAGGCCAACGCTAGGTCCAGCACAGGAATGGACGGACCGGCGGTGAGCGGAACGGTCGTCGACCCCGACACCAGCGGACGCTGGGAAAAATGGGCGGCCGGCCACAGCGGCAATAAGGTGACGACTCAAAACGTCGGTCGAATCTGGACCGACAAGACGGTCATGGCAACCGAGGGAAACGAAGAGTCGGACTTCCTGACTACGCTTTCGGCGATGTCCTCGACGTCTAATTCAACCGTGACAGTCACCACGCCGCTTGACATCGTGATGGTGCTGGACGCCTCTGGCTCGATGGATGATCATATGGGCGGCGGAGATTCACCTAAGCGTATCGATGCGCTGAAGAGTGCTGCGAACAGCTTTATCGATACCATCGCAAAACAAAATGAGAGCATCGAGGGCGTCAATAGGCAGCATAGGGTTGCCATTGTTAAGTTTGCGGGCAAGAAGTCCAACGATATCGGCAACAATATGTATCGCGACGGAGGGTACTCCTACAATTACACCCAGGTTATGAAAGAATTGACCTACTGTTCCGGCAGCAATGCGGATGATCTCAAGAAGAATACAATTAATCAAATTCAGCCTGCCGGCGCCACGCGCGCCGACTATGGCCTAGAGCTGGCCGAGAAAATCACTACCACTTATGGCCGCAAAGACGCCAAGAAGATTATTGTGTTCTTTACCGACGGTACGCCAACAAAGCAAAATAAATTCGATGCGGGTGTCGCCAACGCTGCCGTGACAGCTGCTAAGAATATGAAGGACGGCAAGGCCACCGTTTATACCATCGGCATCTTTGATGGCGCGAACCCCAGTGCTGGTATCCAGGATTCGGGAAAAAGCCAAAAAGAGAACAAGTTCATGCAGGCCGTTTCGAGCAACTACCCCAATGCCACGGCATGGGACGCTCATGGTGTACGCGCGGAAAACTCCGACTACTACAAGTCGGCGACCGATGCCGAAGAGCTCAAGAAGGTCTTCGACGACATCTCACAGGCCATCACATCGGAGGCGCCTTATCCGACCGAAATTGATAAGGGCTACGACGCGACCAAGTCCGGTTACATCACGTTTACCGATGAGCTGGGCGACTTTATGCAGGTCGACAGCTTCACCGAGGTCGTCATCAACGGCACGCCGTTTACCAAGGCGAGCAAGACGGTCAACAAAGAAACCAAGACCGATACGTACGAGTTCGATGGTAAAGCAAAAGACCTGCTCATTACCGTGCAGCGTGCTGGTGATGACAATCCCCAGAAGGGCGATGTCGTAACGGTCAGCATTCCTGCGTCGTTGATTCCGCTGAGCCACTTTAAGACC
>URBM01000141.1 GCA_900545995.1 uncultured Collinsella sp.
ACCTGCCATAAACCACCACAAAGGGGACAGGCCCTTTGTGGTGGTTTATGCTTTTCCGGGTGGAAGGGAGCGAGCAATGGCGTCTGAGGGCTTTTTTGAACGGGTGTACGAGGTGGTCGAGCAGATCCCCGAGGGGATGGTCGCCACGTATGGCCAGGTGGCGCTGCTTGCCGGTCGTCCACGAAGTGCGCGGTACGTGGGGTATGCCCTGCATAGTAATCCGCGCCCCGGCCAGATTCCCTGCCATCGTGTGGTGTTTGCCGACGGTCGCATTTGCGAAGGCTTTGCCTTTGGCGGCCCCGATGCTCAGCGTGAGCTCTTAATGGGGGAGGGTGTGACGTTTACCGATCCCATGCACGTCGACTTGGCCGCCTGTCGCTGGCTTGCCGGACTCTAACGGCTCTGCCGTGGCCAAAACCACCACAAAGGTGCCTACCCCTTTGTGGTGGTTTAGTTTACTTGGGCTAACTTATGGAGAAGCTATGGCGGCGGATATTGATGCTGCAAAGTAAACCACGGCGAACTATATTGTATTCAGCAACGGAGCAGGCAATAGGCGATGAAAAAGCCTGCCCTGTTGAGCTTGATTCGCATCCCTCCCCTCTGTGCGATTCAACGGTGTACTTCGGGAACAGGCCCGCTGGCAACTATCTGCCAGCGGGCCTGTTCCTGTTTGTCGGGAGAGTGTGATGGACGGAGCCGAAGCGGTCCGCTCCAAAAAAGGCGGACGCCGTAGCGCCCGCCCTATAGCAATCGAAAGCTCAAGCCAGCAGATCGGTCTAGTACACCATACCCATGGCGTCCTGAACCTCTGCCAGGGTCTGCTCGGCGATCTCGTTGGCGCGACGGTTGCCCTCGTGCAGCACGTCCTTCACGTAATCCAGATCGTTCTCGTAGCGCTGGCGACGCTCGCGGATAGGTGCGAAGTACTCGTTGACGGCCTCGGTCACGTACTTCTTGAGCTGGCCGGAGCCGCCCATGCCAATCTCCTCGGCAATTTCGACCTCGGAGCGACCGGTGCAGATGGCGGCCGTCGAAAGCAGGCCGGACACGCCGGGGCGGTTCTCGGGATCAAACGTAATCATGCGCTCGGAGTCGGTCTGGCTCTTCTTGATGCGCTTGGCCGTCTCCTCGGCGGTCATCGAGATGTTGATGGCGTTGCCGTAGCTCTTGCTCATCTTGCGACCGTCCAGGCCGGGCAGCAGCGGGGTCTCGGACAGCAGCGCTTCGACCTCGGGAAATACCTTGCCGTAGCGGTTGTTAAAGCGGCGTGCGATGGTGCGGGTGAGCTCGATGTGCGGCAGCTGGTCGCGGCCGACGGGCACCACATTGCCCTTGCAGAACAGGATGTCGCAGGCCTGGTGCACCGGGTAGGTGAGCAGAAGGCCGGTAAGCTCGTGGCCCGAGGCCTCCATCTCGGCCTTGACCGTGGGGTTGCGCGCTAGCTCGGCCTCGGACACCAGCGACAGGAACGGCAGCATGAGCTGGTTGGCGGCGGGCACGGCGGAGTGCGCGTAGATCATGGTCTTGTCGGGGTCGATGCCGCAGGCAAGGTAGTCCATGACCATGTTGTACACGTTGTCCTGGATATGCTCGGTGGTGTCGCGGTCGGTGATGACCTGGTAGTCGGCGATGAGCACGTTGGTCTTGGCGCCCATGTTCTGCAGTTCAACACGGCCCTTGAGGGTGCCAAAGTAGTGGCCCAGGTGCAGGCGTCCGGTCGGGCGGTCGCCGGTAAGCATGGTGAACTTCTCGGGCGTCTTGGCCAGGCCCTCGCGAATGGCGTTGCTCTTTTGCAGCGCGACTTCGTAGCTGTTCTCGTTTGGCATGGTTGCTCCTAACGTATGTTCATGGGTCAAGATGATAACGCGTTTATTGGAGGGTCGGGGCGTAAGTAAGCGAGGAGCAGGAGAGGGGCGGCTTGCATGATGGGTGCATGGCTGCACATGGTCAGCGGCACCGCACGCATCCTCAGCAGCTTGCCCTAGAGCTTGTGGTGGCGCTCTTCCTTACGTTCCTCGGCTGCCTGCTCCTCCTGCTTAAAGGCGGGATCGTCGGGGGTGACGAGCTCGTCCTCGTGCGTGCGCTTGTTGTAATGGTGGCGCAGCACGGGCTCAAACAGATGTAGATGCTTGGCAAAGGCCGCCGAGCCAATGGCGAGCACGGTAAAAATGAGCACGCGCATGGGCACCTCGACCTGATTGATGGCGGCGGCGCCGGCCGAAAGCATGATGCACCAGGCATAGATGAGCAGCACGGCCTGTTTTTGGTTGTAGCCTTTTTGGATCAAGCGGTGGTGGATGTGGCCCTTGTCGGCCTGCCCGATGCTAATGTGGGCGCGCTTGCGGCGCACAATGGCGCTAAACGTGTCGATGATGGGCACGCCGGCAACGATGAGCGGGATGATAAGCGAGGTGAGCGCGGCGGTGCGGCTCACGTTGAGTAGCGAGATGGAGCCCAGCGCAAAGCCCAGAAGCAGCGACCCCGAGTCGCCCAAGAAGATGCTTGCGGGGTTGAAGTTGTAGCGCAAAAAGGCCAGACAGGCGCCAAAGAGCGCAATGGAGAGCGCGGCGGCGTCGATGCGGCCCGAGAGAACGGCCATCGAAAACATGGTGAACGACGCGATACCGCAGATGCCCGTGGCTAAGCCGTCGAGGCCGTCGATGAGGTTAATGATGTTGGTGAATGCCACCAGATAGATCACGGTGATGGGGTAGGTGAGCCATCCGAGCATGATTTCGCCAGGGGCAAACGGGTTGACGATGACGCCGATGCGCGGGCCGCCCACGCAGGCGATGAGCGCAGCGAGGACCTGTCCGGCCAGCTTTTGCTTGGGCTTGAGCTGGATGACGTCGTCGATAGCGCCGGTCGCAAAGATGACGGTAAAGGAGAGCGCCAGCATGGGATAGCTAATGTGAAGGCGCGGGTGCGGCACCAGGACGGGCGGCCAGCCTAGGTGCCAGGTGCCTAGGATTTGCACAATGCAGGCAACGACCAGGCCCAAAAACACCGCCGTTCCGCCCAAACGCGGGATGGGCTTGGTGTTGATGCGGCGCTTGGAAGGATAGTCGACGGCGTCGAGCTTAATTGCCAAGCGCTTGACCAGGGGCACCATGAGGAAGGTCGTGATAAAGGCCGCCGTTGCCACGCATAGGTACGGTATGTAGCTCGGGGATGAAGCCATGAATCTAAAAACCGCCAAGCGTCGAAGGAAAAGGTCAAAGGTTGCTAAGCGCAAAAAGGCATAGCTGCCCCATGATACTCGACCGAGGGGGTGCGGAGGTTTGCACCGTCTGATTATCACGCGCTTACCAGATATTGGGATGTTGTCGATGGATTGTCGGGATGCCGGTGGGGATCCATATGGACTGTAATGGCGATTTTCGGCAAAAGAAAACCACCCCCCACGTTACGAAAATGAACCCACCTAAAACAGGTGGGTGCCCTCATCGACTGTTCCAGCGTCCTTAACAACGAAGGATACCTGTACTAGGTACGACTGTGTGGGCTCCCTAAATAAACGCGACGGTTCACCCAGTTGCTCCGCGGGGGGCGGAATACCTACATCATAAAGCGGCACTTTGTCGATTCCAGTCTTGACATTACAAAAATCGTGTCGGACGATTACGGCGCCTTGGGCTCGAACCGTCTGTGCGGTTGGTCCCTTTACGTTTGAGCTGCTGAATCATTGTTTTGGAGCATGTTTTTATGCCGACGTCGTTGACCGAACTTTTTTCGCCCGCCTGCCATTTGTGTCCGCGCCGTTGCGGTGCGGCGCGCGATGAGGGCGCGCGCGGCGTGTGCGGTGCTAACGACACACTCAAGGTGGCCCGCGCGGCGCTTCATATGTGGGAGGAGCCGCCCATTTCGGGCGAGGCCGGCTCGGGTACGATTTTCTTTAGCGGCTGTTCGCTCAAATGTATCTACTGCCAAAACCACGAGATCTCGACCGGCAATTTTGGCCTTGAGATTTCGCCCGAGCGCTTGGTCGAGATTATGCTGGAGCTGCAGGAGCAGGGCGCCAATAACATCAACCTGGTGACGGCGACGCACTATGCGCACCTGTTGCCTGCCGCGATTGCCGCGGCACGGACGCGCGGGCTGGTCATCCCCATCGTCTACAACACGAGTGGTTATGAGCGCGCGAGCGCCGTGGCGGCGCTGGGCGACCTGGTCGACGTGTGGCTTACGGACTTTAAATATGCCGATGCCGGGCTTGCGCAGTCGCTTTCTCATATTAAGGACTACCCGCGCGTGGCCGTGTCGGGTCTGGCCCAGATGGCGCGCGAGATTGAGCGCCGCGGGGGAGAGCTGGTGGACGAGGACGGGCTCATGAAGCGCGGCATGATCGTGCGTCACCTGGTGCTGCCGGGGCATGCCGACGATTCTGTCTCTTATACACATCTGACGCTGCCGACGATAAGGCTCGTGTAGAT
>URBM01000142.1 GCA_900545995.1 uncultured Collinsella sp.
ACGATGACTGACGCTGCTGGCAAGGTCCAGGGCTGGGCGTTTTGCCGGGCGGCACATGTTCGTCAGCGCGCCAAGGAGCTACTGCAGGAGGAGAGCGCACAGGGTACCACCGAGTATGCCATCTTGGTCGGCGTGCTCGTGGTGATCGCGATTATCGCCATCGTCGCATTTAAGGGCAAGGTTAAAGAGCTATGGGATGCGATCAGCGAGGGCATCAACAGCCTGTAGAGGGCGAGCGCCCCATCGGGGTGCTGCTGGTGTTTGCTTGCCTGACCGTGGCGATAGCGGCGGTGCTTTGGGGGCTTAACGCCGCGCGGCAGCAGCGCCCTGGGGCCGCCTTCGATTCGGGCTCAGATTCGGCGGTGGCGTCTCAAAAAGATGAGATGCGAGATGCGGACGATTCGGATGTCGCTGTCACGGCGCAAACCTTTCTGCGGACGCTCGACAAGCGGTCTGGCACTGCGACGGATTCGCCTGAGGACAACGCGATTGCGGTCCGGCTTGCATGGTCCGAGGACCGACCGATGACCGAGGCAGCGGCGGATATGTTACGCGCCTACCGCGAGGTGCCAACGGCCCAGCTCGCCCTGAGCGGCTATCTCGATATTAAGGGCAACGTATGGGGCGCCATCGTGCGCGATGGGCGCGGCTGGGTCGATATGGTGACGGTTGCCGCGGATACCGGCGATGCTTCGTGTCGTCTGCGCGCCGTGCGTCTGGTCCCGCAAACAATAAGCTCAAAGGAGGGATCGTGAAATGCATGGCGTTCTGCGTGAAGAGGTTGCCCAAGCGACTGTGGAATACGCCATCGTCACGGTGGCGCTGCTTTCCATCGTGCTGGCAATCGCGGGGCTTTGGCGTGCCGGTGCCGATGGGCGCTTGGCGGCGCTGGTCGAGCGGGCGGCATCTCACGGCGTCACCTCGACATCGGTTGTCGACGCTGCTGCGGGTGCTAAGGACATCGCGTTGTATTGATATCGCGCGCGATGACCGGGCGCAGTCTACGGTCGAGGCCGCTTTTTTGCTGCCGACGTTTCTGACGCTCATCCTTCTCGCACTGCAACCGGTGTGCCTGCTCTATACGCGCGCGGTCATGGAGTCTGCCGCCGCTGAGACCGCGCGGCTCATGACCACGACGACGTCGGAGGACGACGATCTTAAGGAGTTCACCCGCCGCCGGCTTGCCGCAGTGCCCAACGTTTCGATTTTTCATGCCGGCGGGCCGTTGTCGTGGGATATCGAGCTTGGCCGGGCCGGTGCGGGTGGCGTCTCGTCCGTGTCCGTTTCCGGCGAGGTCAAGCCGTTGCCTGTGATCGGTGCGTTTGCGCAGGCTATGGGTGGTACCGCCGAGGGCGGCTACGTTGAGCTCAAGGTCGATGTCTCGTATCAATCGCGTCCCGAATGGCTGGAGGGAGATTATGATTCGTGGATTGCTGCATGGGATTAAGCGTTTCTGGTCTAGACGCGTTTTGACGCGCCGTCCGAGCTGCCATCGCAAGCGAGGCGGCTTTATGGGTCGAGCCGGTATCGACCTGTTTATCGAAGACGGCGCCTATACCACGCTTTCTTCTGCCGTGGTCATCCTAGTGGTGCTCACGTTGTTGTTTTCGTCGACCGCGGCGATATGGAGCATGTCGCGTGCCGGGGATACTCAGGTGGCGGCCGATAGCGGCGCGCTGGCGGGTGCCAACGTAGTGTCGTCCTATCACACGGCTGCCACGGTGGTTGATGCGAGCATCTTGAGTTTGGGCCTGGCGGGTTTTGCCACGATCGGGACGGGCCTGGTCGCCATCCTCATCCCGGGTGCCGAACCAGTTGCCGGCAATATGGTCGACACCGGGATTGAGGTCATTAAAACGCGCAACAAGTTTGCCAAAAGCGCATCGGAAGGCTTACAGAAAATCGAGACGGCTCTGCCACATCTGATCGCCGCGCGTGCCACGCAGGCGGTGTCGGCGCAGGATACCGATAGTGTGACCTATACCGGTACGGCGCTTGCCGTGCCCAGGACATCCGAATCGGACTTCGCCGCGCTCAAAGGGTCAGAGATCTCGACCGATACCATCGAGAGCACCTCAAAAGACCTTGACTATGCTGCCAGGGAACTGAAGAAAGCGTCCGAGAAAACGTCAAAGGCCAAGGAACGCGCCTGGCTTGCCGACTGCGGTGGATCGGACAGAGGCGCAGTCGGAAGCTGTTCGTGCATGTGGGAACGCGCGAAGAGCTTGGCGAAGCTTTCGGATATTGAGAATCAGCACTATGCCTCGAGTGTCACATGGGAGCCGCAAGTGGCGCTCGATCGCGCGAAGGCCTATTACCGCTTGCGCCTTGCAAACGAGGCGCCTCAGGGCTCAAGCGTCGAGATGAAGGCGGAGTCGGCGGCGCGCAAGGCGTTTTACACCTATGCGAGTACAGAGGTCAATCGTGCATATGTAACCGAGGGCGGAGATGAAGTTACTTCCTATATCCCGTTGTTGCCGCGCAACACTGACGAGGTGCGAGCGACGGAACTCTATTCCGATACGGCGTGGCCAACCAGTGCCATCGATGGCAAGATGTATCTGCATTACGGAACGAGTTGCCCCAACTATAAGAAGGGGGCGCCAGGCGGGCTGGCCTCGGTTGCTGATTATGACGGGCAGGACAGATGCAACAGATGCCATTTTGGCGTTTCGTCGCTCGGCGCCGTTGCGGCTCCTTCGACTTCTATCGAAAACGGCTTCGAGTACCACTTTGATCGATTCAAAGACGCTCTGGAAGACTACGTCGAATGCCGCAACAAAGAGCTCGAGCTCATGCGCCAGACCGAGGACGAGGCTGACCGTGCGGGTAATGCGTTTGACGAGGCCATTAGAGCGCTTTCGGGCGAGCGTCCGCGTATCGCCCCGCCCGGGCGAAATGGCGTGGTTGCCCTTGCGGTTTCGGGTGCCATCTCGAGCCCCGATGAGCTCAACTCTTCGTTTAACACGACAGTCAGGCTTGGCGATCGCGGTGCTATCTCTGCCGCGGTGTTGGCACCCGATGACGCGACAGCGCAAAACAACGTGCTTTCGCGATTTTTCTCGACATTGAAGGAACGCTCGGGCGGCGTTGCCGGCGTGCTCGACGGCGTCATGGATGTTTGGGGACGGCTGCTCGTAGGATACGGTGATATCCAAGGTTCGGCCGACGAACTTATGGACGAGATGATTAAAGGCCTAGGAGGGGGCAGCGGCGCGTTGGGCTCCATCGCATCGTGGCTCGGCGATACCGTTTCGGCGTCCGTGGCGGCGTTGGGTCTGGAGCCGTGCGACTTGCGCCTGCGAAAGCCGGTGCTGACCGATTCCGCCAACGTCATTAAGAGTCCGGGGTCTGACATTGCCGGTCTCTCTCAAGCGCAAGACAAACTGCGAAGTATTCCGTTGGGCGTGACCGATCCCAAGGCGCTTTGCGAGGCGTTGGAATATCAAGTCGAACGCACCATTAGCGGTACGGTGTTCACGCTTGCGGAGATTCCTCTGCCCGGCGGCGGCTCCATCCCACTCACCGTCGATGTCGCCACGCTGGTTGGCGCTCTGGGCGGTGGGTCGTAATGAGTATCCGCATGCGTCTGCGCGAGGAGCGCGCCCAAGCGACGGTGGAGATGGCGGTGGTTACGCCCGTTTTGCTGGTGCTGGCACTCATCGTGTACAACGTCATGATCTTTGCCAGCGCTGTCGCGCGCTTCGACCGCGTGGTACCCGACATCGTGTTGGCGCACGCCGTGGCGTCGGAGGGGGAGGGCGACGAAAGCTCTGCCGATGCCTCGGCGACGGTTCAGACTCAAATTCTGAATGCCATGGAAGGCTATGACTTGCGGATCGA
Source organism: uncultured Collinsella sp. (assembly GCA_900545995.1). Lineage (GTDB taxonomy): Bacteria > Actinomycetota > Coriobacteriia > Coriobacteriales > Coriobacteriaceae > Collinsella. The sequence goes on from URBM01000142.1 coordinate 3,844, forward strand.
AGTGTCGAGCGAGCAAGGCGCGGAGGCATCGGATGGTGGCCTGCTCTCCCTATCCGGTACGTTTAGGACCTACACCTGCACCATGCACTATGAGCCGTGGCCGACTTCTCTCAGCATCGCTGGCGTTTCGCTGGGGGCGCCGACAACGTTGTCGCACGAGCGTGCGGTGACGGTCGATCCATGGCGTCCGGGGGTGGTCATGTGACCGCGGTCTCGTCCTACATCGCCTACGCGCGGGCACTCAATAGGCTGGGTTGGACGCCGGCCGAGTTTGTGGTGGCGGAGTCGTTTGCCGTGCGCCTGCGCGGCATGCTGGGACGGCGTCCGGTTGCCGCCAACGGCCTGCCGCTCGTCATGGCGTTTCCACGCTGCTCTTCGGTCCATACGTGTTTTATGGCCTATCCCATCGACATCGCCTTCATCGATGCACGCGGCAATATCCTCGCGCGCTACGAAAACGTATGTCCCTGGTGTATGTGCTCCTGTCCCGGCGCCTGGGCGGTATTGGAACCTGTCTCTTATACACATCTCCGAGCCCACGAGACATCTCAGGATC
>URBM01000143.1 GCA_900545995.1 uncultured Collinsella sp.
GCTGTTGACCAGGTCGCGTTTGGACTCCTGCATCTGCATGATGCGTTCCTCGATCGTGTCCTTGGCGATGAGCTTGTACACGGTCACCGTGTGCTGCTGGCCAATACGATGCGCGCGGTCGGTCGCTTGGTCCTGCGCCGCCACGTTCCACCACGGGTCGTAGTGGATGACCACGTCGGCCGCCGTCAGGTTAAGGCCCACGCCGCCCGCCTTGAGCGAAATCAAAAAGACCGGAACCTCGCCCGCTTGGAACTGCGCGACCATCTTGGCGCGGCTCTCCTTAGACGAAGCGCCCGTGAGCTTAAGGAAGGCGATGTCCTCCTTGGCCAAGCGCTTACCGATGATATCGAGCATACCCGTAAACTGGCTGAACAACAGGATGCGATGCCCGCCGTCGAGTGCGCCGTGCACGAGCTCCATACACGTATCGAGCTTGGCGCTCCCCGCCTTGTAATCCTCGTAGTGTAGACGCGGGTCGCAGCAGATCTGGCGTAGCTTGGTGAGCTCGGCGAGCACCTTGAGTTTGTCCTTCTTAAACTCCCCAGCCTCGCGGTGCTGCACCTGCTGGGCGATGCGGTCCTGGTTGGCCAGGTAGAGCTTGCGCTGCTCGCCGGTAAGCTGCGCCATGACGGTGTCTTCGATCTTCTCGGGCAGGTCGGCCACCACGTCTTCCTTAACACGGCGCAGCACAAACGGCGACACGAGCGCTTGCAAGCGAGCGGCGCTGTCACCCTCGGCGTGCTCGACCGGGCTTTCGAAGCGCTTGGCAAACGACTCGCGCGAGCCAAGCAGGCCCGGCATCAAAAAGTCGAAGATGCTCCAGAGCTCGGACAAGCGGTTTTCGATGGGCGTGCCCGTCAGGGCAAAGCGCACGCCGGCAGGCAGACGCTTGGCGGCGTGCGCCACCTGCGTGAGCGGGTTTTTAATGTACTGGGCCTCGTCGAGCACCACACGGGCAAAGTCCTGCTCGGCATACTCGTCGATATCGCGCCGCATGAGGTCATACGACGTTATGACCACGTTATGCTCGTCAGCGCCGGCTATCTGCACGCGGCGCTGCGCCTTGGCGCCCACGATAGCGCACACGTCGAGCGAAGGCGCAAAGCGCTCCAGCTCGGCGGTCCAGTTATACACGAGCGACGCAGGGCACACCACGAGCGTGGGCTTGGCATCCCCCGCCTCCACGCGCGCCAGGATATGCGCGATCATCTGCAGTGTTTTGCCCAAGCCCATATCGTCGGCCAAGATACCGCCGAGGCCCAGGTGCTCGAGCGAGCCGAGCCACTGGTAGCCGTCGACCTGATAGCCGCGCAGTGTGGCCTTGAGCGAGACCGGCACCGTAAAGTCCATCTTGCCGAGCGTATCCAAGCGCTCGACGGTGCGACGGAACGCAGCGTCGCGATCGGCTTCGAGCTCGGGCGTGCGCGCAAGCATGCTGTCGACAAACAGGGTACTCGACGCGGGAAGCGACACGCCGTCGAGCAGGTCGACAGCATCGACCCCCAGGTCCTCGGCAAGACCAAACGCGGCGCGGGCACCCTCGTCCAGGCGAATGATGTCGCCCGACGTGAGACGCGCAAACGTCTGGTGACGCTTGTAGGAGTCAAGGTAGATGGCAAGGTCTGCCGCCGAAAGGCCGCTCGCGCCCAGTTCGACATCGAGCAGATTGCTCTTGACGGTCGCACGAACCGAGAGCTTGGGCGCGGGGCGCACCGAAATCTGGCGCAGACGGTCGCTGAGCATGACCTCACCCAGCTCGGACAGGGCAGACAGGCCCTCGGTCAGCAAGTGGAACAGGCTCTCGTCATCGCGCTCCTCAAACGCCAGGCCGCCCTCGTAGAAATCGAAGTACATGGCAGCCGTGTCCATAACGCGAAACTCCGCCAGCGTATCGCGGGGCGGAACGCCGGGGCGTTGCTCTTCGAAAGGACTGCCCGGAGCACCAAGACTAAAGAGATCAGCCGACCAATCGCCGTAGGTAACCGTAATTTTGCAGGTCACAAGACCATCGTCGACGCCGATTGCCATGGCAAAGCTCGCCTCGGGTGCCACAGTATCGAGCGCGGCGGGCGCGGTGAGGTCGGTATAGTCGCGCAAAATGGGCAGCGCCATACGGCAGAACTCACCCACCTGCTCGGCGGCAATATGGGCGGGCGTGCGGCACGGCAGCAAGCGCGACAAAAAAGGTGCGGCATGCTGAGCAAATGCAGCGTCGGTACGGCGCGCGCGGCGCGTGTCAACCAAGTAGGCGGCATCGCCCGACGCAAAGCAGTACATATCGGCGGGCAGGCGCAGGTCATAGCTACCACCAGCCGCCGGCGCGATTTTGGCGGCAAGAAGTGGTGGGCGCTTAGCGGACGCCTCGTCCTCCCCTTGCGGAGACAGCTCAACCGCCACGTCGTAGGTGCGACGCGTCGTCGTCCCCCGCGATCAGGCGGGCTCAAAGGAGATGGTCTGGCCGCGCAGCAGGTCCAGCACATATACGATGCTATGCTCGGACAGCGGCAACTGACGCTCGGCAACAAAACCGCTGCGGGCAAAGTCGTACGACGCCGAACGCGAGCTTGTGATGTCATCGAGATAGGCAACTGTCGTCACAACAAGGTTGAGCAGCTTTGTCGATGTTTCGTCAAAGGCCTCAGGTGAATGGACAAACGTGAGCTTCTTGCCATAGGAGAACGTGCCGCCGCGCACGTAGGCATCGGCCATGCCGTCGATGTCCTTGACCACGTAGGAGACCGATCCACAGCGAATGCGGAACTCGAGCGCCCAGCTAAAGCGGTCAGCGAACAGCGGATTGTAGTACGGCACCAACGAGGGCTCCAACGCCGCTTTGGGGGCGTCGGGATCAACGGCACCGGCAAGTTTGCGGCGCATGCTCGCCAGCTCATCCATGCGCGCGTCCGAAAGATCGGAAAGCGCCGCCACAAGGCTCGGGCTCGTGGGGACGGGCGCCGGGAAGGGAAAGTTGGGGTTGACGGCCGGCGCGGCGGACGCGGCGCGCGCGGGCTGTTTCGGCTGCGCCGTAAACGTGCGAACCGGCGTGCGCAGCCCCTCAACAGGCTCAATGCCGCTGGTGTCCAGGTACGCCAGCGCTGTGGCGATGGCGTGCTTGCACATACCGGGATAGCGGTATGCGGCGGGGCAGTCGCAGTCGTAGTCGATAACCTCGTGCTCGTCCATATCGAGCGCCACGTGCGTCTTGTACAGGTCGCCGCGCGAGCCGCGCACCGAGCCCTCAACCGTCACGTTTTTGGAGAAGCGCGAGCCGCTGTCCTCAATCGACAGCACGGCGCCGTTGAGCATGAGCGAGCGGCCCTTCATAAAGGTGCCGCTCAACGCCGCCTCTTTGCGAAGCGCCTGCACAAACGTCCCCTGCGCCATCACTTCCTCCAATCTCACCTGGGGTAGCTTAGATAACCGTCACGCGACCCTGGTTACCCACAATCGCCTTTGCCTCGGCCAGCAGCGGAATCGAGCGCGCGTTGACCTTGGCCGGCACCTCGGCACGTAGCACGCGCCCGTCCACCTGCTCGATAAAGATCTCCACGCGGTCGCCGCCCGGGTTGGCGGTAAGCACCGTGGCAAGACGCGCCATATTGCCCTGGCTAAAGCGGCTGTTGGGCACCATGACCTCAAACACCTTGGGCTTGTTGTTCTCCTCGTTAAGCTCGAGCGGCACGATCTCCTGCGCGATGATCTGGTCGCCGCGGTCCGAGCGCTCGAGCTTGCCCTTAATGCGCACAAAGGCATCGGACAGCTGCGCGCCGGTCTCGGGATCGACCTCGCCGTACAGGTACCCCTCGGCCTCCTTGTAGGTCTTGGGGAACACGACGACGGTGGCCTCGCCTTCCATGTCCTCGAGCTGCACGATGCCCATGGGGTCACCGTTTTTGGTCACGCGCTTGGACACGCTCGAGACCATGCCGGCCCACCACAGCGCCTTGCCCTCGGGAATTTCCTGGTTGATGGTGCCGCCCGTAGGATTCTGAACTTCGTAGCCGGTGTCGATCTGCGAGAACGAGAAGTCACGCGCCTTGGCTAGTGCATACTCAAACGGGCGCAGCGGGTGGTCCGAGACATAGATGCCCAGAACCTCCTTCTCCTGACTCAACTTGAGGTGGCGGTCCCATTCCTGGCCATCCGGATCGGGCACGCTCACCTCAAAGCCCGAGCCCTCAACGTCGCCAAACATATCGAAGAACGACGTCTGGCCGCTCGCGCGATCCTTCTGGCGCTTTACCGCGGCATCGATGATGTTCTCGGGGTCTGTCTCTTATACACATCTGACGCTGCCGACGATAAGG
>URBM01000144.1 GCA_900545995.1 uncultured Collinsella sp.
TGCTTATAGTGCTCCATCTCCGAAAACGGCTGGAGGGTGGAATCATGGGCGGTACGGGCTGCGGCGTCCATCGAGGTCCCCTTCCCCTAGGCCCGCGGTACGATCGGGCGGTTAACTTTGGCTAGCATATCAGAAGCGCACGAATCGAGTGCCCAGCTCCGAAAAGCCGTGAACTCCATGCGCGAGCGCAAGCCCTCCAAATAGCGAATTGACCTGCTTAATTGCACGCGACCGGGGTTTTCCGCCATCGCGATGCGACGCGTATCGTCAAACCCCGAAACGCGGCAGAAACCGAGTTCTTCGAAGATTCCCAGGCCGCTTTCCACCGAGCGCTCGTCGACCGGCGTGCGGGCATCGATGGCAAGACACATCTGCGCAATGTCGATATCGCTTGCGCAGAATGAATCGTCCCCCGTCTTGCCACGGTTGGAGCGCCACATGGTCTGCAGCGCTCGATAGAGAGTGACAAGCTCATCGCGCTCGGGCGCGTAACAATCGAGCAGGCGCTCATTAATACGAGCGTCACGCGACGAATAGAGCAGGTGAATCACGGCGGGCTGTCCATCGCGGCCGGCACGGCCACTCATCTGGTTAAACTCAATCGCACCAAACGGCATGTGGTAGAGCACGACATGACGGATATCGGGCAGGTTGACGCCCTCACCGAAGGCAGAGGTCGAAACGATGCAACTGAGGCTTCCGTCGCGAAACGCTTCCTCGACACGGCGGCGATCGGAGCGCGCAAGCCCGGCGTTATAGAACGCAATATGGGTCGCGCAGTCGGGCACGCGTTTGCGCAACGTCTTGGCAAGCGCCACGGACTGGTCGCGCGAGTTGACGTAGATGACGGTCTTCTCCCCCGTCGCCACGATTGACACCAGGCGATTTTCGCGGCTCGCAAGGTCACGGTCGTCCTCGAGTTGCAGGTTCTCGCGAACGGTCTCGTCGACCACCGTCCTGGTAATCGGCAATACACGAGCAAGCTCCGCCACGACCGGGGCCGTCGCGGTAGCCGTTGCCGCCATGACAACGGGGTCGCCCAGGGCTTTGAGAATATCGGGCATGTCGAGGTAGGCGCTCCGGTCGCCGCCTTTGGCAAGACCGGCATGGTGTGCCTCATCGATAACGACAAAGCCAATACGTCCAGAACGTGCAAAGCGATCGCGATGGATAGACAGGAACTCCGGCGTCGTGAGAACGATGCCGGTGCGGCCCGAAGCCAGGCCGGCAAACACGTCATCGCGCGCTGCCTCCACGGTCTCGCCGGTCAACACGCCCACGCCAATGCCGAGCGCAGCCATCGTCGACGAGAGGTGATAAGCCTGGTCGGCAACGAGCGCGCGCAGCGGATAGACAAAGATGCTCGCCCGCCCACGAAGGACCGCCTCGCGCGCGGCGTGCACATGGAAGATGAGCGACTTGCCGCGCCCCGTCCCCATAACGGCCAAGACGCTCTGGTGGTCGGCGAGCGCGTCGAGTGCCTCGACCTGCGCGCGATGCGGCTGGTTTGAGCCGATAAAGCTATGGATAAGCGAGCGCGTGAGCTCGGTATAAGAAAGCTGGGCGAGCGTCTCACGTTTACGCGACTCCAGGCGCAGGCCAGAATCCGCTGGTTGCACGCCGCGGCGAAGCTCACATGCCGGATCGTCGATATTGGGCGCCGCGGTATCGCGCACCAAGACATCTTTAATCATGAGCTTGGGCTTCACACGTCCCTGCCAATGTTCGGCCACGGCCTCGAACACCAAGTCGACGGCACTGTCGCAATTGATGAGTTTATCGATCTGCGGCACGCGGAACATGATGGCCGGCACGCTCGCGGCGCCATCGGTCGCCACAAAGCGCATGTGCTCGCCGGTTTTGCCCACCACGGCGCGATCGCACATCGTCACGCCCTCGGCGGCCAGAAGCGGCACCTTATTGCCCTGGCCAAACGGCTCAAGACGGGAAATCTGCTCGATGGTCTCGATATTCAGCTCGGAGAGGTCAACGGTGGCGGCAACCTCGTCAGTGTCCTCAAAGTCATCGGCAGGAAGCTCCGATAGCACGGCCGAAAGGCGACGGCGGAACTCATCGAGCTTGGATGCCTCGATGGTCACGCCCACCGCACCGGCATGCCCGCCGCGACGAATCAGCAGGTCGGAGCAGCGTTCTACGGCGTCGAACAGGTTGACTTTGCCCACCGAGCGACCCGAACCGCGAGCGATACCGTCCTCGATCGAGAACAGCAGCGCCGGCACGTGATAACGGTTGGTCAGGCGGCTCGCCACGATGCCCTTGACGCCCTCGTGCCAACCTTCGCCGCCCACGACAATCGCGCGCCCGCCGTCATAAGTCTCCTCGACCTTCGCCATGGCATCGCGCGTAAGCTCGGCCTCGATCTCGCGGCGTTGGCGATTGATTTCCTCGAGCTCGGCGGCAAGCGCGCTCGCTTCGATGGGGTCGCGGGCAAGCAGCAGGTCGAGCGCCAGCTTGGGATCAGCCATGCGGCCGGCAGCATTCAGACGAGGGATGAGCGAAAACGACAGGCCGTCGGCCGTAATGGTAGAAAGGTCGGCCTTGGCAAGTGCGGCAAGCGCGATATAACCGGGGCGGGCCGTCACGCGCATCTGCTGGATGCCCTCGGCGACCAGTGCGCGATTCTCGGGCGTGAGCGGCATCATGTCGGACACGGTGCCCAGCGCCGCGACCTCTATCAGCGAACGCCAATACGACGGCTTGCCCAAACGCTCGCCCAGGACCTGTACCAGCTTAAGCGCCACACCGGCACCGGCAAGCTCGCGCGAGGGGCCCTCGTCCTCGAGCTTGGGGTCGGTCAGGGGCACGCCCTGCGGCACCTGGTCGGACGGCTCGTGATGGTCCGTGACCACCAAATCAATCCCCAGGCTCTCCAGGTAGGAGACCTCTTCCTTGGCAGCAATACCGTTATCGACGGTCACAATCAGGTTGGGTTGAGCAAGCTCGTTGACGCGGTCGAGCGCCGCACGCGACAGGCCGTAGCCCTCGTCAAAGCGGTGCGGAATAAACGGCGTGACGTTGGCGCCAAACGAACGTAGCGCCTCGGTCAACAGACAAGTCGACGTAATGCCGTCGACGTCAAAATCGCCAAAGACGGCGATACGCTCGTGGTTGCGAATAGCACGCTCAACGCGGTCGGCGACGACCGCCATGCCCGGAATAACAAGCGGGTCCGCCCAGTCGCGATCGAGCGAAGGCGTCAAAAACAGCTGGCCTTCCTCGATGGATGTAATGCCGTGCGCAACCATAATGCGCGCCACCAGCCCGGGTATGCCCAGACCAGCCGAAAGCTCCTTTTCGAGCTCGGGATTTTGCTGAGCGACCGCCCAGCGATGCGTCGTCTTAAGCGATGACATAGGCGCCCACCCCCGATAGGGGCAGGTCGCCGCGATACCTCTCACGGTTCATAGCGATGAGTCCTCTGTGTATGCCCGCTTCGGCAGGCAGATCTGTTGAACGGATTTATTATACCGTGCGGCACGGACGCAGAGCCTCGCGGCACGCCCTGGTTTCGGTAAACGAGGCCGGTAATAGCCTCGAAATAATCGAGCGTTTCTGACGCACGGACGCATGCGAGCGTCTAGCATATCCATTCAAACGAGTTCGCGGATAAAGGGAGTCACGGGGCATATGAAGCAATGGGTTGGACTGGGAAAGTTCCTCGCGGGGCATATGCAGGTCATCGTTCCGATTTGCGTAACGCTCGGCGTGCTCTTTCCCCAGCAGATCGGAGTACTTAAGCCCATCGTTCCCGCCCTCTTCGCCTTTATGACGTTCCAAGGTGCGCTCAGCAACACCTTCCACCAGGTCGCTGAGGTGTTCCGCCGTCCCCTGCACCTGATTTTGGCGCTGCTCGTCTCGGCGGTGCTTATTCCCATAGCAGCCTATGCCATGGGATCGCTGTTCTTTGGCTCCAATCCCAACCTTGTCTGCGGCATCGTGCTCGAGTACAGCGTGCCCGTGGCCGTCACCGCTTTTATGTGGATCAGCATGTTCGGCGGCAACGGCCCGCTCGCGCTCACCATCATCCTGACGTCCTCGGTTATCTCCCCTGTGACGATTCCGCTCACGCTTAAGCTCTTGCTGGGTGCCACCGTCTCGATCGATGTGCCGAGTATGATGCAAGACATGGCCTTTATGATCGCCATCCCCGCCGTGCTCGGCATCGTGATCAACGAGCTCACGCGTGGATGGGGACACGAGAAGCTCTCCCCCGTGCTCTCGCCCGCC
>URBM01000145.1 GCA_900545995.1 uncultured Collinsella sp.
ACACGGCGTCGTAGCCCTCGTCGGCGACCTTGTCGGCGAGCGCGGTCATCTTCTTGCCGGTCTCGTAGAGCGCCTTGCCGTCCTCGAGATAGCCCTCCTGGTCGAAATGCATGATCTCGATCTTCTCGGTTTCCTTCATTTGTCTCTCCTTTCTGGGGTTGTTTCCACATCCCCCATGCCAACGGGCATCAAAACCCGCTTATATTCCGTAACACTCAGCCGCTTTGGCCTTAAGCGCATTGACTGACTCTTCGTAGCCCTCTGCCTTGACCTCCATTTGCTTGGAGACGGCATCGAGATACGGGTGAACGTCCCATGACTTCAGACGCTCGGCGATTATTGCCGCAATCGTCTGGAAGAACACGAGATTGGGAATTGCGCTGAGCAGCGGAGCCACCTGAGGCACCACAACCTCGTGAGCCTTACCCCTGGGATGGGCCGTGAGCAGCACCGTTTTTGTCGTAACGTTCGATAGCGCATCGGCGATATTCGCAAGACGCTCCGACCCCTGCGGATCGTCGACAATAAACACCGGATAGCCCGGAACAATCTGCATCTCGGGACCGTGGACGAACTCCTCGCCTTCGTGATGCATGGCAGGAATCTTGATGGTCTCGCTCAGCTTGAGCGCTGCCTCCTCGGCAACACCATAGTTGGGGCCGTTGCCGACGACCATAGCGGGCGTGTGCTCAGAAAGCTCGAGCATGTGGTCTTGGACATATGCCTCGGCGGTCTTGCACATCACGGCATTGGCCTGGATAGCCTCGCGCAGGTCGTCAAGACGCTGGGCAACGCCTTTGGCGTCAACCGTTCCGCGCGCCTGACCGCCGTAAATACCAAAGAGCACCAGATACTCAACGAGAACCTCGACGCCCAGAGTTACAAAGTCCACCGACTCGACGCCCACACCGTAGTCAAGAACGATGTCAGCGTGTTCCTTGATGGGTGCCTCGACGTTTGCCGTGAGCGCAACTGCAGCCATATCGTGTGCGCGCATGTAATCGAGCGCCGCAATCGTATTGGTCGAATAGCCACTCTGCGAGACGGCGATGTTGAGCGCATGCTGCGGATAGGTGTGTTCAAAATCGACGAAGGCCTCGGGCGTTACAACGGACACCTGCATCTGCAGCGCATCTTGCAGGTAATCGCGGGCGCAATCGGCGGCATGGCGCGACGAACCCGAAGCAACGATGCGCAGTGCGTCAAAAGAACCGGACTGGAAAATATCAACGAGCTGCGCTACCAGCTCAGACGAACGCTCGAGGTTCTCCCCCATACGCACATGGGCAAGCTGAACGTAATCGAGCATCTTCATCGTCTCACCTCGTTACACATCATTAGTATTTGATACCAATCACAGTTACAGGTTACGGCTTTTTGATACCTCTTTGTCGATTAATTTATCCCCATCGGCGAACGGTCGATTTTGAGCCCTGTAAGGTTGTATATACAGCTGACCCAACGATCAAAACTGGTTAGTTTCCCAGCCGTTATTCACAAAATACCAGCTAGTACGTATAGGTGTAGCCGCCCGTATCGCCACGATTGAAGGACTTTACATACTCGATAGCCTGACCGCTCGCGTCATAGCTCACGCATTCCAAAAGCAAAACAAGATCGCCCTGTTCCAGTCCAAGGAGGCCGGCATCTCGTGCGCCCAGCGCTTCGATATCGAGCTTTTCCTGTGCCATGACTGGCTTTCGGCCCAGCATCTCATAGGTCTCGTACAAACTGAAGACCGACACGTCAATATCTTCGATGGTTGGGAACAGCAGGCAGGGAATCAGCGCCGTCTCAATCGATACGGGGCTACCGTTTATGCAGTTCAGGCGTCGAACGGAATAGAGCAGGTCGTCCTCGGCGATGCCAAACAGGTCGGCGTAATATAGCCCCGCATAACGCTTGGAACGCGCGAGAATACGGACGGACGGCTCGCCGCCCGAAGCACGGACCGATTCACGGAAACCGACCGTGCGTTCAAAAAAAGCAGGTACTTTCTGCGCCACAAAGGCACCTTTTCCCCGAACACGGCGAATCTGCCCGCGCCGAACCAGCTCATCGACAGCGCTTCGGATGGTCAAGCGTGTCGTACCAAATTCCTCGGCAAGGTCTTTTTCGGACGGAATCATGGAACCCGTGGGATATATACTGCGCTCGATACGTTCCTCGATGCGGCGTCGAATGCGCATATAAACCGGGGTGGCATCTACTGTTTCAGCCATTGTTCACCTGCCACGCTCCTCATGCCGTTCTCTTCGCCGTTATCGGCAAAGCGGAACTTTGTGGGCAAAATCACCGATTTGCAATGCTCCACAAAACGCATGTCCTTATCAAATTCGATCGAGCTCTCATAGAACACCGGCGTTCCCTCTTCTTGCTGGAGCAGCTCGGCCTCTTCGGCGTTCAAACGCGAGATGGAGATATGCTCACGTCCATGCTCAACACGCACGCCACCTTCTTTGAGCAAGACATCGTAAAGGCTCTCGCACTCAAAATCGTGCTCGATAAGCGATGGACACAGGGACAGGTTAACGTGAGCCGTCTCGATTGACGTCGGCTCGCCCTCAATAAGTCGAACGCGCTGCATGCGGAGCAAGGGAGCGCCTACAGCCACCCCAAGCTTGTCGGCAAGCGCCTCATCCGCCTCGATGGTCCCGGTGGAAACCAGACGAGAAGAGGGGTGCAGGCCGGCAGTCCGCACAGCATCGGAAAAGTTATACGTTTCCTGGAAGATATTCAGCGGCTTGGGAGGACACACATACGTGCCCGATCCGCGACGGCTCTCGAGCGTTCCACACGAGATAAGCCGCGTGATACCGGCACGCAACGCCGTACGCGAAACGCCAATCTCTTCGCTCAGCACGCGCTCGGCCGGCAGGCGATCGCCGCCGGCAAGCTGATGGTGCTGGATATACCAAAGAATTCCCTCAACAGCACGATCTTTGGGGGGAATTGCATAAGATTCGCCTGCCATTGCACAGACTCCTCATTCAGACACGTATGCCGCCAAAATTAGGTCAGCCCTCCCATGGCATCAAATTCGGCCTTGATCTTCTCGGCGACATTCCGATACGACTTATATAGACTTGAATCGCGTTTGACCTCGTCGGTCATAACGGGAATCTCTAATTTGGAAACCTCGTCTTTTCCCGTCTGAACCGCCACAACAACGCCCATACCAAGACACATATTACGCTTGGCAGCATTTATTTTTGCTGCCTTGGCAGGATTTGCCAGGATACGCCGGGCAAATTCCTGTTTAGAGACCGCTTCTTCGGCCTCCGGATCGCCCGCCTCGGCTACTTCGCACTGCAACACGTCCGCATAGTCAAAAATCTTCGGCTCGCCACCGCGTTGATGCACAGCCCACTTGCGGCGCGTGGCATCCTGGTAGATAGCCGGCAAAAATGTAAACCGCGGCGGGTCCAAAATCGTATCCGTGATGGTAAACACATCGGGATCAAAGGCATCCTGCGGGTTTTTCTTCTTGAACAGCCCCATATCAGCCTCCCGTACTAGCATTAAACAACTCAAGCTGAATATAGCACCAATTTCAAGCCGCCGCCTTACCCTATCGGTGCGCGGCGTCTATAGCTCGGCCAGCGGAAGAGTTCACGGACGAGGGCCGGGGTGCCTGCCTTGTTTTGAGAAGTGGGCTCCGCGAACTTCTCAAAACAAGGCAGGCACCCCGGCCCCGCCGGCAAATAGCGGACACTCCGCATGCAATCTATGCAAACAAACAAGTACGCTTAGCTACATTCGGTAAGATCGAGCACGCTGCCCTTCACGATAAGCGCCGGCTCCAGAACGACTTCTTCGGCACGTCTACCGCCCCTACCGGCAAGGCGCTTGGACATGCAGCCAAAAGCATGCTCCGCGAGGATACCAGGATCCTGCTCAATCGCGGTCAGCGCCGGCTCAAAGAGAACGTCGGCGGCCGAGTTGTCGTAACTCACCACCGAAATGTCGCCCGGAATGCTCTTCCCCATCTCGTGTAAGCGCTTGAGCAGACCAAGGGCAATGTTGTCCGAACTTGCGAACACAGCGGTGGCATCAGTTGCGAGCACCGCCTCCGAGGCCTCGTAGGCACTCGGAATGTAGTACTCGCTCTCAAACTCCAAACGTGCGTCGATAGGCAGGCCAACCTCGCGCAGCGCGCGCTCATAGCCGGCAAGTCGCTTACGCCCCGTATTGGAACCTGTCTCTTATACACATCTCCGAGCCCACGAGACATCTCAGGATC
>URBM01000146.1 GCA_900545995.1 uncultured Collinsella sp.
GGCCTCAACGGACCTGGCTACAGGAGCGGCCTTCTGATTCTTCTCAAAGTCGTACTTCTTGAAGGCCACGAACAGGATGCCACCGACCACAGCGCCGATGAGGATCGCGAGGACCCACAGCGGACCGTTCTCGACAACGGGCAGGACCAGGAAGCCGCCGTGAGGCGCCGGATCGTGAACGTTGAAGAAGATGGTCAAGATGGAAGCGATGGAAGAACCGAGCATCATGATGGGCATGACGGGCCAGATGTTCTTGGTCATGAACGGAATGGCGCCCTCGGTGATGTGGGTGCAACCAAGGATGAGGTTGACGATACCGGCGTCATGATCCTCCTGGCTGAAGTACTTCTTGCCGACAACGACGGCGAAGGTGGTGATCAGCGGCGGAACGATGCAAGCGGCGGAGACGGCAGCCATGAAGTTGGTGCCGAAGTTGTAGGTCTCGGTGCCGACGCCAGCTTCGAGAGCGGTACCGAGCAGGAAGGTGCCAGTAGCGTAAGCAGCCTTGTTGACCGGGCCGCCCATATCAAAGGCGCACATGCAGCCGATGGCCAGGCCAAGGATCACCGGACCGGAGTTACCGAGGCTCTGCAGGAAATCCATCATACCCTGGTTAATGGCAGCCATGGGGCCGGAAATACCGAGCATGACCAGGCCGACGATGGCGGTAGAGCACAGCGGATACAGAAAGATTGCCTTCAGGCCATTAAGGCTCGCGGGAATTTTAGAGAAAACCTTCTCGAGCAGCAGGATGACATAGCCGGCGAGGAAGCCGCCGACGATGCCGCCCAGGAAGCCGAAGCCCACGCCGGCGCCACCGGCGTCGATCATGCCGGTCTCGGCGTTAACAGGCAGGCCCTGGATGGCAATCATACCGGCAACGAAACCGGGGACGAGCGCCGGGCGCTTGCCGATGGATTCGGCGATGTAGGCGGAAAGCACCGGAACCATAAGGTTCATGGCGATGCCGCCGATGATCTTGAGCATCGCAGCAAAGCTGTTGTAGTCGGCAGCCGTCGAATCAAAGGACGTGATGCCCCACAGGAACGAAATGGCGGTCAGAACACCACCGGCAACGACGAAGACCAGCATGTGGCTGACGCCGTTCATGAGGTGCTTGTAGATGACGTGGCCGATGGACTCCTTCTCCTCGACCTCGTCCTCGACATCGGCGGCAGCGGCAACCGTGTCGTCGCCCTTGGCGGCGAGCGCGCGGTCGATCAGCTTACCAGCAGCCTCGACAGACAGGGCCTTGGAAACACCAACGGAAACCATGGGCTTACCGGCGAAACGCTCAGCCTGGACATCCTTATCGGCTGCGACGACGACGGCCTTGGCACCGGCGATCTCGCTCTTGGTGAGCTCGTTCTCGACACCGACCTGGCCATGAGTCTCGACCTTAATGGTCAGACCGCGCTCGGCAGCTGCCTTCTCCAGCGCCTCCTTCGCCATGAAGGTGTGCGCAATGCCGGTCGGGCAACCGGTCGCGGCGATGATGTCAAACTTAGCCATGTGTCCCTCCTTCTTGAGTACAGCGCCCGCGGGCGCTCCCCTACACGCGCTTCGATGCGCGTTTTTCCACAACTGAAAGATACCAACCTACCGTCCGCGTGAGAAGAGACAAGGCGCAATTCTCCGGTGAAAGGTTCTTTCATAACCGTAAACGGCAAGTGAAAGTTTACCATCAACACTTGAAACGGCAAGGTGTATCTTGTAATTGAAAATGCCCGTATACTATGGCATTGCAAATCAAGTTAGATTTTCATGCCAACCAGGAGCCATCCATGACCGATAGTAGCAAAAGCGCACTTTCCCTCATTAGTACCCACCAGGGATACAGCGAGTCCGAGCAGCGCATTGTCGACTATATATTGGAGCACCAGTCCGAGGCGCCACGCCTCACGGCGGCTCAGCTCTCGCGCGCTGCCGCCACGTCCGAGGCGACCGTTTCGCGTTTCTGCCGCAAGCTGGGCTTTGGCAGCTTCCGCAGCTTTCAGTTTTCGTTGGCGCGCGACTTAGAGAGTCAGCGCAACGAGGGCCTGACCGACGAGGTCTCGCTCGACAACATGGAGCAGAGCCTTAAAAATATCCTCGCCGCCAAGGTGAGTGAGCTTAATGCGACCATCGACGGCATTGATCACGACACGTTGGCCGCAGTTGTACACGCGCTTAAGAATGCCGGCGTTATTGAGTTTGCGGCCGTAGGCAACACCAACGCCGTCGCGCTCGACGCGACGTTCAAGTTCTCGCAGCTGGGCCTTCGTTGCATGGCAAGCACCATCAGCGAGACCTCGATTGGTTTTGCGCTCACGCTGCGCCCCGGTGACGTTATCGTGCTGATCTCAAACTCCGGCAAGTCGCGCCGTCTGAATCGCATGGCAAAAGCGGCTCGCGACTGCGGCGCAACCGTAGTCGTCATCAGCAGCGACAGCAAATCCCCGCTCGCGCGCCTGGCAGACTACACCTTTAATACCGTCAACCACGAAGCACTACTGACAACGGGCGACTTCGCGTTCTCCAAGATGAGCGCCACGATGATCATCGAGGTCATCTACAACTTCCTGCTGCCCGAAATCGAAGACGCCCGCGAGCATATCAGCTACTACGAAGAGCTCATCCAGCCGGATAAGGTTGTGGAGTAAAACGCGTAGTGGGACAAAAATTTCAGTCTATTTTGTCCCACCAACACCGCTGATACGACCTAACCTCGAGCTTCTTCAAGCATCTGCTTGGCATGCGCAAGACTTGCCTCCGATTGGTCGCCGCTGAGCATGCGGGCAATCTCGGCAGTGCGAGCATCCCCAGCCACCTCATCCAGATGCGTCTGGGGAACGTCGCCGGGCTCTTTACTGACCACGTAGTGCTTGTCGGCCATAACCGCAACCTGCGCCAGGTGTGTTACGACGATGACCTGATGCGTGGCGGCAAGATCGGCCAGCACACCAGCAAGAGCGCGGGCCGTGGAGCCGCCGACACCAGCATCGACCTCGTCAAACACCAGCGTATCGACACCGTCCGCGTTACCGAGGACAACCTTACTTGCCAACATGACGCGGCTGAGCTCGCCGCCCGACGCAATGCGGCGCAGGGGACGTGGAGTCAAACCGGCACCGCTGCGGTATAGCAGCTCGTAGCTCGAAGGACCAACGGGCGTCCACTCAGCACGGGGAAGATCACGCGACTCCCAGACGAGCTCGGCGCCGCCCATCTCCAGGCGAGCCATCTGGCGGCAAACCTCGTGGCAGAAGCGCGGGGCCGCCACATTGCGAGCGCGCTTAAGTGCCTTGGCAGCGGCAAACAACTCGTGCTCGGCGCTCCCGAGTGCCTCACGCGCCTTTCTGATCTGTTCATCGCCATCATCGACCAGGGACAGCAGCTCTTGCGAGCGATCGCGCATGGCAAAAACATCGTCCATGGTAGGACCCCACTGACGCAGCAGGCCCTTGAGGTCGGAATACCGCTCACGCATGCGAGCGAGCTCGCGCGGATCGAAGGCGACGCCATCGCGATAGGCACGAAGTTCGTTCGCGCAATCCTCAAGGGAGATACAGGCATCCGAAAGCAAATCGGCAATGTCGCCAAGTTTGCGATCGACGGAAGCCTTACGGGAAAGTTCTGCCACGGCGCTGTTCACGGCATCGAGCGCTCCCCCTTCAGAGGCAAGCGATGCATGGGCATCATTAGCTGTGGCAACCAGCGCCTCGGCATGTTCGGAGCGCGGCAGCAGTTCCTCGAGTTCCTCATACTCGCCCGGTTTGGGGTCGACCTCGCCGATACGCTCGAGCGCAAAGCGCGCTTCCTCGACGCGGCTCCCCTGCGCACGCGAGGTCTCTTCGACACGTCGAACCTCCTTAGCGGCAGCGCGCGAAGCCTTAAAGCAGGCGCGGTAGTGCTCGAGCGCCTCGAGTGCAGGGCGCCCTGCCCAGGCATCGACCATCGCAACATGATGCGCCGGATCGAGCAAGCGCTGGTGCTCGTGTTGGCCGCACAGATCCATCATCACGCCAACGCGCTCCGAAAGCTCGCGCACACTGGCGATGCGTCCGTCAATCTTCACTCGGCTGCGGCCCTCGGCAGAAAGACTGCGCTGCACGATGAAGCCCTCCGTGTCGTGCGGGCCGTCAAACAGGCGCGCCTCGACGCTCGCCAGCGCCTCGCCCTCGCGCACCATAGACGAATCCGCGCGCTCACCCAAAATAAGCTTGAGGGCCGAGAGC
>URBM01000147.1 GCA_900545995.1 uncultured Collinsella sp.
GTCTCGTGGGCTCGGAGATGTGTATAAGAGACAGGCTCACCATCGTGTCTACGCAGCTCGTGGGCGCCGAAGAAGCCGGCAAGTTCTCCATCGCCTTTGTCACCGGCACGCTCATCATGATCGCGTGCAACTACGGCGTGCGCAATTTCCAGGTCTCGGACATCGACGAAAAGACGTCCTTCGCCTCCTACCAGCTCAATCGTTGGATCTGCGGAGCGCTCGCCCTAGGCTGCGGCCTCACGTACAGCAGCGCACGCGGCTACGATGCGCAGATGGCCACGATCGGCCTGGGCGTCTACCTGTATAAGGTGATCGACGGCATCGCCGACGTGTACGAGGGCCGCCTGCAGCAGGCCGACAAGCTCTATTTGGCCGGCATGAGCCAAACGCTGCGTTCCGCCGGCGTCATCGCGGTCTTTAGCGTGGCACTGTTCCTCACGCGCAGCATGCCCATCGCGGCCATGGCCATGGGCATCGCCGCGATTGCCTCGCTCGTGCTGGTCACCGCCCCGCTCGCCCTGCTTGAGACCGAAAAATCACGCCGCATGAGCCTGCGCGAGGCTGGCCACCTGTTTATCCAGTGCGCCCCGCTCTTTGGCGCACTGTTCCTGTTTAACCTTATCGAGAGCATGCCCAAGTTCGTGATGGAAGGCGCGCTGGCCTACAAGTATCAGCTGTACTTTAATGCCCTGTTCTTTCCGGCGCAGGGAATTTTGTTGAGCATTGGATTTATCTATAAACCGCAGCTCCTGCGTCTGTCGAGCATTTGGGCTAATCCTCGTAAGCGTCATCGCTTTGACCTGATTATTGTTGCCGTTATGGCGCTGATCGTGGTCATCACCGGCGTGTGCGCCGCATTTATGGCAGGTCCCGGTATTCCCCTCATGAGCTTTATGTACGGTCTCAGCTTTGAACGCTACCGTACGCTGGCGCTGCTGATGGTCGTCGCCGGCGGCGTCACCGCGGCCATCGACTTTATCTACGCCATCATCACGGTGCTACGCCACGCTGGAGACGTCACCAAGATCTACCTGATCTGCTTCGCCGTAAGCGTGGTGCTCCCGGTGATTCTGATCAATCTGCTCGGTCTGATGGGCGCTGTAGTGAGCTACCTAGCCATAATGGCCCTACTCCTGGTGCTGCTGATAATCGAGTACCGCCGCATCCGCCAACGCATAGAGAGGGACCGGAATCCGTACGGCGCCTAATTAGCTGCCCGGTCACCGGAATTTGCGATGGAATCACCCCGTCTGGGGTCTCGTTGCGGACAATATTCATCACGCAAAACTAAGTGAGTAGACTTTTACCGAATCCCCGACCACACCAACAGAGCACAAGTCTGTGACCTGCGGTTTTATTGAGGCAAATATGTTGGGTGCTCGGCATTTCCAAAAAAGCCTACTCACTTAGCCAGCGGGCAGCCAAAAAAGAACCGCCGCGACGTCGTTTAACTCCGTTGCAACGGTTTTTCGAGCATTTTCGCGCTGTCGAGGACGCAGACGCTCCTCATTTCTAGCGCTTACCGAGCAAGAAGGCGCTACTCTCCGAAAGTAGTCAAAAAAAGCCCCGTCCAAAATTAGCTACCCCTTGCACCGATTATTCGCCCGGGTTGATGTTCGCGTAGAACTCCGCCCCATCATCGAGCCGCAGGATGCCCACGCGACCGAACTCGGAGCCGGTGGCGGCGGCGCAGTCGATGTCGATGCGATCGGGCACACCGGCAGTGTCCTCGCCGCCCAAGCGCACGATCTGCCCGCGGCCCGACTCCTCATCGAGCCCCGCCAGACCACCGACCTCGCAATAGCGCCCAAGCGATACCGTGGGCGTATGACCGCTCACCACGACCGGGCCCTTGCCCTCGGCAGAAAGCAGCCCGGTCGGCACATCCCAATAGCCGTGACGAATCCATAGTAGGTCATCGGACGACTGCACCGCGAGCATCTGCTGCAGCAGCTCGCGATCGGCATCCACCGCTCCGACGCCATCGGCACAATCGACGCCATGCTCAAGCAAAAACGCGCGCGCCGCCTTCATCTCGATTCCAGCATGAACCAGCAGATACGGGCGTTCCTCGGTCTCGACCACCGCGTAGAGCGGCAGCGCGGCCATCCATCGCACGAGTTCCTCGTATGCCTCATATTCCATGTCGTTGAGCTGCTCGCGCGTCGTCCAGCCACCGTTGATATCCCAGGTCTCGGCATCGAGCGGATCCTGGCCAACGATGGCATCGAGCATGATCTGCTCGTGATTACCCTTGAGCACGCGGGCGTTGGGCAGCGAGCGCACGAGCTTAATAACGCCGACCGGATCGGGCCCGCGATCGATCATGTCGCCCAGCACGTACAGTGTGTCGTCGGACGTCAACGAGATCTTAGACAGGGCCTCGTCAAGCGCACGCACGTGCCCGTGAGCATCAGATGTCACATAGATCGCCATGGTACGCCTCTCCTTGCATTGCGGCCGAAGCCCGGCGCCGCAACTAAAACTTCAAGTTGAACTTAAACGTTACCCATTGTACTCCGTTGCAATAAAGCTGGAAAGGGTTTCCGAGCAGAGGCAAAGACGGAAGCCGTCTATGACGATATCGCGCACGCCCGCAATCCAACCCCATAAACCCACCATCTTTGGGTACAAATAACCGCAGACAACTGACCGTGCCACGCCAACCACCCAGGAGCGGACACTCCCTATGAACCAGATTCTTCTCTTTATCGGCCTCGTCATTATTCTGTGCCTGACCATCAAACCCGTCGGCAAAAAGCTCCCCTTCCCCACCCTGCTTATCTTTATCGCGCTCGGCATGCTGTTGGGCGTCAACGGCCCGGCGCATATCGACTTTAGCGACTACGCGCTTACCGAAACCGTCTGCAGCACGGCGCTGCTGTTCATCATGTTCTACGGCGGCTTTAACACCAATATCGACCGCGCCAAGCCCGTCGCTGCGCCGGCGGTGCTGCTGAGCACGCTCGGCGTCGTCATCACTGCCGGCATCACCGGCGTGTTCGCCCACTCTGTGCTGGGCTTCGACTGGATCGGCGGCCTGCTGCTGGGATCGGTCGTGGCGTCGACCGACGCGGCCAGCGTCTTTAGCGTGCTGCGCGAGCACAACCTTTCGCTGAGGGGCGGCACAGACTCGCTGCTCGAGGTCGAATCGGGCTCCAACGACCCCGTCGCCTACCTGCTCACCGCCGTACTCGCCACACTCGCGGCCGGCGGCGACATCAACATTCCCGCACTGCTGGCCAAGCAGATCATCCTGGGCGCGGGTTTGGGTCTTGCCATCGGCTGGGCGGCGGGCCGCCTGATTGAACGCGCACATGCAACGGCCGAGGGCGCGCAGACCATCTTTTTGTTCGCCGTGGCCATCGTCGCCTACGCGCTACCAAGCTATCTGGGCGGCAACGGCTTTTTGGCTGTATACCTGGCCGGCATTGTGCTGGGCGCCAGCGACATCACCGGCAAAGTCGAGATGGCGCACTTCTTTGACACCCTCACCGAGATGGCCGAGATGACGATCTTCTTCTTGCTCGGCCTGCTCGTAACGCCCGCACGCCTGCCGCAGATGCTGCTGCCGGGCTTGGCACTCATGGCGTTCATGCTCTTCGTGAGCCGCCCCATCGCCGTCGGCGTGCTCCTAGCGCCCTTTAAGACGAATCCCCGCCAGGTCGCGCTCGTAAGCTGGGCGGGCCTACGCGGAGCAGCTTCGGTCGTCTTTAGTCTCTTTGCCGTAGTGGCCGGCGTTCCCGGCGGACACGACCTATTTGACCTGGTGTTTGCGATTGCCGTGTCGAGCATTGTGGTGCAGGGCTCGCTGCTGCCGGCGGTGGCGAAGAAGCTCGATATGATCGATGCGACCGGCGACGTGCGTCGCACCTTTAACGACTACCGCGACGAAGACGGCATGTCGTTCGTCAAGCTCAAAGTAGGCGCTGGACATCCGTTTGCCGGACGCTCGCTCGCCGACATTGGCAGCGCAACGGACATGCTGGTGGTCTTGGTGCTGCGTGACGGCGCCCATCCGGTGCTGCCCAACGGCGATACCGTGATCCAGGAAGGCGATCTGCTGGTGATGGCCGCCCCAACGTTCGAAGAGCGTGCCGAGGTTACGCTGCGCGAGGTCACCGTGACGCCCCACGGTCGCCTGGCCGGCCAGCGCCTGCGCGATGTGCCACAAGGCAAGCATCCGTTTATTGTGGTGATGCTCAAGCGCG
>URBM01000148.1 GCA_900545995.1 uncultured Collinsella sp.
GCATTGATCTCGGGCACGACCAGCGGCACCTCGGGATCCATGCGGAAGGCGTGGCTGTTATCGACTACGACGGCGCCGCGCTTGACGGCCTCAGGCAGCAGCTCCTTGGCGATATCGTCGCCGGCGGCGCCGAGTACGATGTCGCAGCCCTCAAAGGCCTCGGGGCAAGCCCCCTCAATCACAACCTGCTCGCCGCGGAACTCAACGGTCTTGCCTGCAGAGCGCGCGCTCGCTAGCAGCTTGAGCTTACCGACCGGAAACTCCTGCTCGTTGAGGCACTCGAGCATCTGGGTGCCCACGGCTCCCGTGGCGCCCAAAATAGCAACCGTGTACTGTTTCATGCTTCCCCCTTTAAAGGTTGTGGCTTTTGCCCGCACGCCAAGCAGGCCGAATATTGTTGCCAGTGTATACAAGAACGGGGCGGACACGAAACCCGCCCCGTCGAAACGAAACCGAAATGAAACGCCCCACCGTAGATTTATGAGACATGTCCCAAAAATCTACCGAGCAGGCGCTACTTTTTGAGCGCGGCCAGAGCGGGATCGACCGGCGCAGGAGCCTCCAGATCGGAAACCTTCACAATGCCGTTTTCGTCGGAGAAGGCACGGTAAATGGTCTGAATCGCTAGGTCGAAGTCCTTCTCCTCGACACCGATAATGATGTTGATCTCGTCACAGCTCTGCGAAATCATACGCACGCTCACGCCGGCCTGGCCAAGCATGCCAAACAGGTGGCCCGAGATACCCGCGCGGCCGCGCAGGTTACGACCGACGGTAGCGATGAGCGCCAAGCCCTCGACAACCTCGATCTCGAGCGGCTCGACCTCCTGCTGAATGTCGCTCACAAGCGAGTACAGCGAATCGTGAACGTCCTGCTCCTGCACCACGGCGCCAAAGCGGTCGACACCGGTGGGCATGTGCTCAACGGAAACGTCATAGCGCTCGAAGACCGAAAGCGCGCGGCGCATAAAGCCGACACGGGGCTTGGTGCGGTCGCGGGCCACATTGATGGCGACAAAGCCGCGTTTGCCGGTCACGCCGGTAATGATGGGCTCCGCCTCGCCCTCGTCAGCCGTCTCGCTAATGATGGTGCCGGGGTCCTGCGGCGCATTGGTGTTCTTGATGACCAGCGGAATGCCTGCCTCGCGCACGGGGAACACGGCCTCCTCGTGCAGGACGCTTGCGCCCATGTACGAAAGCTCGCGCAGCTCCTCGTAGGTAACGCGCGCAATGGGCTGAGCCTCGGGAACAATACGCGGATCGGCAGAATAGAAGCCCGAAACGTCGGTCCAGTTCTCGTACAGATCGGCGCCAAGGCACTTGGCCAGAATCGAGCCCGAAATATCGCCACCACCTCGATCGAGCAGCTTGATCTGGCCCTCACGCGTCGCGCCGTAGAAACCGGGCATAACAAAGCCACCCTGCTGGCCGTACTCCTGCACCAGCTCGGAGGTGCGGTTCATGCTGAGCGTACCATCGTGATGGAACGCCACAACCGTCGCGGCGTCCAGGAACGGCAGGCCCAGGTACTCGGACATCAGGCGAGCGGTGAAGTACTCGCCGCGGCTCACAAGCTCCTCGGTGGAGTAGCCGCCCGAGCGGGCGCGCTCGGCAAAGGCTGCGAACTCCTCGCGGATGGGATAGGTGAGCTCCAGCTCGTCAGCGATATCAAAATAGCGCTGACCGATGTCCTCGAGCAGCTCCTCGCACGACACGTGATACTTAACGTGCGCGTTAACCAGGTAGAGCAGGTCGGTCACCTTGGTGTCGCCCTTAAAGCGGCGACCGCAGGCGGAAACCACCACAAAACGGCGGGCAGGGTCGGCATCGACGATGGCCTTGATCTTCTTGAAGTGTTCGGCGTCGGCGACCGACGAGCCGCCAAACTTGGCAATCTTAATCATGGGCTGGAGGTTACCTTTCTAAAAAGCCTCTGCGAACCTATTTTGCACGCTCTGATACCATGGTTTCACCGATTGGGACCAAGGTATCCGAGGAGCACTGTTATATGGGAACTTATCATAGTACACGAGGAAGCACTTTATCATGCTCAAGTAAGGTGGCAATCCGTACCGGCATCGCTCCCGACGGGGGTTTGTTTGTCTCGGACGAGCTTGGCACCCAGCAGGTCGATATCAGCTCGCTTGCTGATAAATCGTACTTTGAAATCGCTCAAAATGTGTTGGGAATGTTACTGAACGATTACACGGACGAAGAAATTTCGGCGTGTGTCGACGAGGCATACCGCGGCACGTTCGCGAGTGAAGAGGTCACGCCTCTCGTCAAGCTCGACGCAGCACCGGGCACCGACGCCCCTCAGACCTATGTGATGGAGCTCTTTGGCGGCCCCACGAGCGCCTTCAAGGACGTCGCCCTGCAGATGCTCCCCCGCCTCATGGCCCGCACCTCCGCCCAGGACGGCGGCGCCGAGCGCATCATGATCGTCACCGCCACGTCGGGCGACACGGGCAAGGCAGCACTCGCCGGCTTTGCCGACGCCCCGGGCACGGGCATCACCGTCTTTTATCCCGAGGGCAAAGTCAGCCGCGTACAGAATCTGCAGATGTCCACTCAGGAGGGCGATAACGTCGCCGTCTGCGGCATCCGCGGCAACTTTGACGACGCCCAGAGCGCCGTCAAGCGCATCTTTGCCGATAAGGAGCTTGCCGAGCGTCTGGAGGCCGCAGGCACGGTGCTTTCGAGCGCCAACTCCATCAACGTCGGCCGTCTGGTACCGCAGGTCGTCTACTACTTTGCCGCCTATGCGCAGCTGTTGCGCGCCGGCGCCATCAAGGCTGGCGATGCCGTAGAGTTCTGCGTACCGACCGGCAACTTTGGCGATATCCTGGCCGGCTACTACGCCAAGCGTATGGGTCTGCCCGTCGCCAAGCTCATCGTCGCGAGCGACAAGAACAACGTGCTCGCCGACTTCTTGACCACCGGCGTCTACGACCGCAACCGTCCGTTCTTCACGACCATCTCGCCGTCGATGGACATCCTCATCAGCTCCAACCTGGAGCGCATGCTGTACTTCCTGTCCGATGGCGACTGTGAGCTCGTTGCCGGCCTTATGGAGCAGCTGGCACAGACTGGTCGCTATGAGGTTCCCGCCGACCTGCTGGCAAAGATTCAGAGCGTGTTTGGCTGCGGCTGGGCCAGCGAGGACGAGGTCCGCGCCGCCATCAAGAGCTGCTGGGACGCCAACGGCTACGTGATCGACCCGCACACCGCCTGCGGCTATCACGTCTTTGAGCAGGTCGCCCCCGCCGAGGGCGCTAAGGCTCGCGTGCTGCTTTCGACCGCCAGCCCCTACAAGTTCCCGCGCGCCTGCTGCGACGCCCTGGGCCTCGATGTTCCCGAGGATGATTTTGAGGCTATGCGTGTGCTCGAGCAGGCAACCAACACGGTTGCCCCGGTCCAGCTAGCCGAGCTCGAGTCCAAGCCCGTCCGCTTCGAAGACGTCTGCGACGTCGATGAGATGGCGAGCTACGTCGAGTCTGCAGCAAAACGAATGAGCACCAACTAAACCCCTTATTAAGCGCCGGCGAAAGCCGGCGCACTTTCTTCCATCAGATACCCACCGGGATGATGACGAACGCGCACAACGTGCCTGGCTGTTTAGTTCGTCGCGAGTTCCGCACGCAAAGGAAAGCACTTAATGTGCTTTCCGTCTTGCGCAGGACTGTCCGAGCAGCGAACTAAACAGCCAGGCACGCCAGGAGGACTCACATGATCAAAATCACCGTCCCAGCCACGAGCGCAAACCTAGGCATTGGTTACGACACCCTCGGCATGGCCGTCAGCCTCTACTCGCACTTCACCTTCGAGCGCGCCGACAAGCTCACCATCACGGGTTGCCCCGAAGAGTTCCAAAACGAGAACAACCTAGTCTACGTGAGCTTTGTGGATGCACTGGCCGCATGGGGCGAGCCGGCCTTCCCCGTCGCCATTGACATTCAGACTGACGTTCCCGTCGCCCGCGGCCTGGGCTCCAGCTCCACCTGCGTCGTCGCCGGCATTATGGCAGCCGCCGCATTGACGGGCCACACCGTCGACCGCGCCGAGCTCGTCCGCATTGCCACCGAGGTCGAGGGCCATCCCGATAACGTCGCCCCCGCTATCC
>URBM01000149.1 GCA_900545995.1 uncultured Collinsella sp.
CTGCGACCTTTCGGCCGTGGTCGATCAGGTGATTTGCGATCGCCTGGCCGACGGCTGGCTCGACCAAGAGGTCAAGACCTGGGGTCTTGTATAGGCGCATCGTCCAAGGAAGGAATCAAATGCTCGAAGGATTATTTGACGCCGACCGTTGGTCGACGACATTCCAAAACATGGGGCCCTTCTGGGAGGGCTTTGGCGTGACGCTGCAGGTGGTCGTTGCCGGCCTGCTGCTGTCGCTGGTGCTGGGCACGCTGCTGGGCGTGTTCTCTACCACTCGTTCGCGCGTGCTGCGCGCCATAAGCCGCGTGTACGTGGAGTTTTACCAGAACACCCCGTTGCCCGTACAGGTGCTCTTTATGTACATGGCCGGTCCGCAGTTTTTGCAGGCCATAACCGGTGCCGATCAGCCGGTGCGCATCGCGCCGTTCGTGCTGGGCTTCTTGGGTGTGGGCCTGTATCACGCGGCCTACATCTCGGAGGTCATCCGCACTGGTATCGAGGCGGTTCCGCGCGGTCAGATGGAGGCGGCCCAGAGCCAGGGCTTCACCCGTGCGCAGGCGTACTGGTACATCGTGCTGCCCCAGACGTTCAAGATCATTCTGCCGCCGCTGTGTAACCAGGCGCTCAACCTGGTCAAGAACACGTCGATGCTGGCGCTTGTGGCCGGCGGCGACCTTATGTACCGTTCCGACAACTTTGTGAGTCTGTACGGTTACCTGCAGGGATACATCGTCTGCTGCCTTATGTACTTCATCATCTGCTTTCCGCTCGCCATGCTGGTACAGTGGCTCGAGCGCCGCTCCAAGGAGCGTCCGCGCGGCGTGAGCCTGGCCGAGCTGGGGCTCGACAACGTAGAGGAGGCCTAGCGCATGGAAATCTTCAACGCGACCAACCTGCTCTACATTTGGGGCGGCTTTGTTAAGACAATCGAGATCTCGGCGCTGTCGATCTTTTTCTCGCTCATCTTTGGCACGGTGCTGGCGCTCGTTAAAAGCTATGCGCCCCGCCCGTTCCGTATTTTGGTGAGCGCCTATATCGAGCTGTTCCGTTGCACGCCGAACCTGCTGTGGATTCTGTTTATCTACTTTACGGTGCAGGGTTTGGACATTGTGATTTCGACCATCGCCTTTACGCTGTTTACCAGCGCTGTTATGGCCGAGATTGTGCGCGGCGGCCTCAACTCGATTCCGCGCGGCCAGTTTGAGGCAGCGCAGAGCCAGGGCTTCGGCTTCTTTGCCACCATGCGCTACATCATTCTGCCGCAGACGTTTAAGACGATCATTCCGGCGCTGTTTAGCCAATGCACGACCGTCATCAAGGACAGCTCGTATCTTTCGGGCATTAACGTGGCCGAGCTCATGTACACGGCAAACGTCGTGATGGCCCACGCGATCGACCTGTCGCAGGTTCTTATGCTCTACGGCCTGGTGTTTGCGATGTACTTTGTGCTCAACTTTGGTATCTCGTTGCTGGTCCGAGCATATCAACGCCGTATTGTGGCAGCGTAGTCCTGCTTCCCCAAGCACGGCATCTTGCCCCTCAATCGTCGCTTGCGTACATTTAGTACGCGGCGCTCCTCTTTCGGGGCAATCTGCCGCACTTGGGAAACCAGGACGGTCGTAAGTGACAAAATGAGAATCAGGAATCGCCTATTTCTCATTTGTTAGAAAGGAATCGCGATGAGCGATCTGGAGAACAAGAAGAATCCTGTGGTCATTACCATCGCGCGCGACTTTGGCGCCGAGGGCCACGAGATTGGTCGCATGCTTGCCGACGAGTTGGGGATTCCGCTGTACGATAACGAGCTGCTGGTGCGTGCGTCGCTGCGCGCGGGCGAGTCGCTCGACAAGATGGCCGCCTACGACGAGCGCCTGGCCGTGGAGAACATGGCGTTTCTGCCCGACCGCTACGATGCCCGTTCGTACTCGGACAAGTTGTTCCAAAAGATGAGCCAGGTGATTTTGGATCTGGGTGAGACCGAGAGCTGCATTATCGAAGGCCGCCTGTCCGATTACCTGCTGCGTAACAACCCCAACCACATTGCCGTATTGGTGACCGCTCCCTTTGAGGACCGCGTCGAGATCGTGCGCAAGAAGCGCGGTCTTAACAAAAAGAAGGGCGCCAAGCTGGTCAAGCAGCAGCAGAAGGCGCGCGAGGCGTTCTATAAGCGCTACAGCGCCGGAAAGTGGAAGATGACGAGCGGTAAGGATATCGTTGTCAACCGCGCCAAGTTGGGACGCGAAGGCTGTAAAGACGTCATTGCCGCTGCCTACCGCTACAAAGTGGCGCAGCTCGAAGGCTAGCCGATCAAAACCACCACAAAGGGGACAGCACCTTTGTGGTGGTTTTTGTTTTAGGCAGAGGGGAAGGCTTTGGCGAGACCGGCGCGCGTCTGCGTGTCGGTCTTTTGGTAGATGGAGCTCAGGTGGCGCTGCACCATACGCATCGAGATACCGAGCTCCTCGGCGATCTGTTTGAGCGGGCGCTCGTCTTGGGTTACGGCGAACAGCACGTCGACCTCGCGTGGGGTGAGACCGTGGTCGGCGATGAAGGCCTGGCGCTGCTCCTCGATGGTTGGCGCGGCGAGTGCTTCCTCGGCAAGCTGTTGATGTTCGCGCTCCTGCTCGGTTTGGGGCAGGCGGAACAGCCCGGCAGCAACGAATGCCACGCTGGCCGCCACGAGCAGCACAACCGCGCCGATCATGATGAGGGCAACATTGTCCGAGGTCACGAGTGCCAGCGAGATTCCCGATGTAGTGAACGCGCACATGTTGTTGGCGGCGCGTCCCATGCCGGCCCAGAGGGCGGGCGCATGCATGCGCGGTGCCAGCTGTGTAAAGGTGGCGGTGAAGAACGTGACGAAAAAGCCCGAGCTCAGGTAAAAGACGATAAGGCCCAGGTTGGGATCGGCCCCGGCCTCTACGGCTAGGATGGAAATGGTCGAGAGTACGGCGATGCCGAGCATGACGAGTCCCATGTATCGGCGTTCGGCAAGATCAAAGATAATGCCGGCGGCAAGGCCGCTCGCCGCCAAAAAGAGGCGCGGCCATGTTTGCACGGCAATGGTGCCGTGGGCGTTGGAGAGCGTGACCACGTTGTCCAGGGTCGAGAACAAGCAGGCAAGAATCATGATGAGCGCGATGCTCCAGCATGCCTGCTTGGCGAGTGCGTGCGAGGGCTCAACAAAGGGATTGATGGCGCGGCTGGAGCTCTCGGCGGCCTTTTGGGGAACGACGCTGAGTGCGGAGATGGCGATGGTCGCTATGCCAAGGACGATGAGCTCTGCGATGCCGCCGCAATTGAGCAGGCTGATGGCGAACTGCATCAGGATGCCCGCGGCATAGGCCGCTCCTGCACCGGTGGCGAGCTTGGGATCATCCTGGAATGCCAATGAAAAGGCGTGGTGCGCTGCGGCACCCAGCAGACCGAGCCCAAAGAATGCCACGCAGCCCAGAATCTCGAGCACAAGCGAACCCGTGGGGGACTGGATTTGGGTCAATCCCAGGATGGCGATGGGAACGGCGGCGCTGACGGCTGCCTGGGGCTGGCCTTTGCGTTGGGCGAGACCGAGCAGTGGTGCATATCCGATAAAGCCGATGACGCTGGCACCAAGGATAAAGCCCTGTGCGAGCACAACGCGCTCGGCGCCGGCGAGCAGGCCGACATTGATGTCGAAGCGAAACTCGACGGAAAGAAAGGCGAAGGTGAAGAGCGCGAGGGCCAGAAGCGCGTTGATTTTAGGCTTGCTCAGATTCAAGGATGGTCCTTTGGATGGACGGAACAATCGTGTCCCCGATTTTAGACCAGGACGGTAGGGGGTGGGCCTTTCGAAAGACAGGGCGCGCTTGGCAATCGCGTGCTCGTTGCCTTTTGCGCTGGAAGATGGCCCACATGCGAATTTGTGCCCTGGGATCCGGATAACTTTTCGTAACATGGTGTTACAGAAGCACCCCTTACGACAAGGAGGCTCACATGCGAAAGCAAATTCATGACAACTCAATCAACCGCGACCGCTCGTGCGCGCTCTCCCATGGAACGTGGCGACGTGTGGGCGCCAAGCTTGCCTGCTGTCTCTTATACACATCTCCGAGCCC
>URBM01000150.1 GCA_900545995.1 uncultured Collinsella sp.
CCTCGTCATGGGCAAAGACGGTACCGTCTACTATGGGCGCGGCGCCGATGAGCAGGTCAAAATCGCCTCGATCACCAAGGTCATGACCGCAATCCTAACCGTCGAGAATTGCAAGATGGACGAGAAGGTCACGGTGAGCAACGCCGCAGCCACCGTGGGTAATTCGACCGCCGGCTTGCTCGAAGGCGACGAGCTTACCGTGGAGCAGGCACTACGCGGTCTGATGATTCCCTCGGGCAACGACGCCGCCATCGTGCTCGCCGAATATGTGGGCAAGAAGATCGACCCCAAGACCAAAGACGCCGAGGCCACATTTGTGAAGGCCATGAACGAGCGCGCTAAGAAGCTCGGCTGTACCGGTACGCTTTTTGAAAACCCGCATGGTCTGGACTTTGATGAGTGGGCTGGCAATATGCACTCAACCGCACACGACGTAGCGCTGATGATGCAGGAGGCCATGAAAAACGACACGATCCGCGAGGTCGTAGCGAGCGAGGATTCCTGGATCGAGGTCACGGGCGCCGACGGCACCGACCATTCGCATTCCATGGACACGCATAACTATTTGCTGGGCCAAGATGGCAACATCGGCGGCAAGACCGGCACCACCGACGACGCGGGCTATTGCTTTACGAGCGCTTACAACCGCGACGGCGACGAGATCTACACCGTTATTTTGAACTCCACCACCACCGATCAGCGCTTTACCGATACCGCCACCCTTGCCAACTGGTACTACGGTCACAAGGTGACGGTCGCAATCGCCAACACGCAAGAAAAGACCGCCAACGGCAACCCGCTTATGGCGCGCATTAGTCAAACCGACTGGACGGATAAGACAATCGACGCCACGCTCGCCGATCCCACGGCGCAAGCGACCGTGTTTTCTCTTGCCGGCGAGGTGACCGAAAAGGTTAGCTACGACGATCTTTCGGGCACGGTGCATGTGGGCGACAAGGTGGGCAGCGTTACACTCAAGCAGGACGGCACCAAGATCGCCGTCATGGACCTGGTTGCCGACGAGGAAGGCGCAGGGCCGAATCCCATTGAATGGCTGCTCGTGAAGCTCGATCGCTTGGGCCGCCGCATCGACAACCGCCCGCTCACAGCCGAGAGCGAGACCGTAGCCAAGGCGCCCAAGGCGTAGGGCCGGAGCGATATCACATCGAACCAAATGAGGCGTCCAACGGGACGCCTCAATTTTGAGGGTTCGAATCCCCAGCCTCCTTTCTCCGCACAAAAAAGGGCCCCAAATGGGACCCTTCTTCAAATTCGTACTGGCGGAGAGCTGGGGATTCGAACCCCAGATGCCCTTTTGGGGCATACTCGCTTAGCAGGCGAGCACCTTCGGCCTCTCGGTCAGCTCTCCGTAACAGCCGTTCTATAGTAACCAAACAGCCTAAGATGGGCAAGAGGAAATTTTCTAATTGCCTAGCATCCTTTCCTCATTGGAAGCTTCGCCTACCCCAGCGAGCGGTTGAGGGAGCCGAGCTCGTCGTTGCCCATGGTGCGCCACATTTGGAAGATGCAACCGCGTGCCAGGAAAAAGAAGCCGTTGTCGACCAGTTGAACAGCGGCATCTGCCAGCTGATTCGTCACGGCGGACACTGGCGGCAGCTCGAGTCCAGCCTTGCGAATGGTCTCGACCGCTTCCTCGAACGTCGGAGGCTCGCTGACGCCCATCTCGTTCATAAGGCCCTGCATTTCTTCCAGCGCGCTGCTGCCCGACTCCTCGCCACGTGGCACCAGACGGTAACAAGCCAGCGCAAGGTCGAGCTGATCGCAATTCCAATAGGCAAACGCCAGGCGATAGAACAGGTAGCCGATTGCAGAGCGATCGCTGGCAATACGTAGGCCGTGGCGCGCCACCTCGATAATCTCGTCAAAGCGCTCCAGACGCGCAAGAACGTTGATGAGCGCAAAGTGCGATTGCATGGACGAGCGCGCCAGATCGTAAAGATGGCGCACCTCGGGCAGCGCTCGTTCAAAGTCCTCTTGCTCGACGTAAAAGCTGCAGATCTCGTGCTGGGCAAAGTACAGCGCATCGGGCGCACGAAGGATTCGCACAGAGCGGTCTTCTTCCAACACCGGTAGCACCATGCGCACCAGCTGGTTATCGCAAAACTGCGTTTGAACCGGACCTGTCGCCAAAAGCTCGGCGACGGCGCACTTAGCCTCCAACTCCTCGACGAGCCGGGAAAAGCCTTCAAAAGCACCTGTACGGTCGACTTTTGCCTGCTCGCGCAATTCAACAACACGGGCCACGTATGGGTCGTCGTCCTCTTCCATGACCTCCAACTCGTCAGCCGTATCGGCAAGCAGCAGATCGCGCAGCGCCGGCGGCAGCGTGCGATGGTCATCACGCGGACGAGCATGAACCTCCGCAGGCTCAATCGTCTCCGGAGCGGTTGACTCATACGCCTCAAGTACACGCTTGCACGACATATCGTCCATGTCCATGCTCTCAAGATCCTTGGCGACAGGCACGCAATCGGCCAGATAGGCCGCACGCCCAAAGAAATACGTTGCAACAACGCGCTCGCCCTGCTCACTGTCGGGAGCAGCAATCTGCACATAGCAGCGCGTGATGCAGGTGCCCGCGGCAAAACACGCTGCCGCAAGCGTGAGTGCCACGCGCGCATCGTGCTCCGCGGCCCAGATCGCGCGCGTGTCCTCGTCCAGCTCGCGCCAGGCGTCATCCTGAGCGTCGTATTCACGTTGCGGCATGGCATCAACGACAGACTGCCCAAACCGAACGAGCATAATCCCCTCGGCAACGTTTGCCCGATAGGTATAGTCGAGCCGCGTGACCACGTTGAGCGCCTCAACGATTCGCGCAAAACGGGTGCGCACGTCCCACTCGCCGCCCGGCTGGCACGAAACCGTTCCCGGCTTGACCCACGGGTTATCGCTCGAGGCCGTATCGAGCAGTCGGGGAACATCGTTGGTCGTCTTGGCGATATGCCACGCATCAAAGAGCGCGCAGCCCTCAAGGCTCGGCGAGGATGCCGCAGGGGCCAATCCGGCCCCGATGCGCTCAAGGATGCCGGAGAGGCGGTTGAGACGGCACTCGATGGCAAGCAGCATGTCAATCTCGTCCTGGTCCAACAGGCTACGATCAAAATTGAGATAGAACAACTTTGACCGGTCGATGCGCGCTAGGCTCATTTCTGACTTGGCGGCAATGGTGCGCAGACGGGGCAAGTCGACCTCGCTCATAAGGGCGGCGGCATAGCGCTCGATACCGCTCGGATTCTCGGCATGGTCAACGCGGTAAAGCAGCGTCTCGATAGCATCGGGGAGCGGTGCCGTGTTAAAGCCCAAAAACACCTCGACCGGCTCGGGCAACTTTACGAGCTTGATCTTGTCGACAACGTTCTGCATGTCCGCATCGAGACCGTCGACGCCCGCCGTGTTCGCAATAGCGCTTTCGGAGTTGGCAAATATCACGTAGCGCAAGAACATCGAGGCCATGAACTCGCCGTAAGGAAGGGCGCGGGTCGAATTCCATGTCTCGCGATCGGACTGCTCGCGCATGGGGCCTTCGGGAGAGCCGATGACTCGCGCCCGGGAGCGCATCGTCCCATCGGTACCCCTGACTGCAATCTCACCGATGTTGGAATCGGACTCGTCAAGAATCAGCTGCATGTCGGGATCGTCGGGCAGCGATACTTCGTTAACGGGACGGTCCACCTTATAGACCTCACCCGAAACGCTCACGTAGCCCAAAAGCGACACATGGCTTTTGCCGACGAATTCGACGACATAGCATGATTCATGCGGGTCCTCGCCAAAGAGTTTCCAGACCACGCCATATGAGCGTCCCGCAGGCTGCTCGGGCATCACCGGAAAGCGCTTCTTGGGATCGAGAAACCTGAGCTTGTATGTCGGACGCTCTGCCACGAAGTATCACCCTGATCGGTCGCTTGAAGAAGGAGTGGTCGCGAATAAGTCGCGACATCTACTCGGAATCTTACACGAGTCGATAAGAAATCGTCCGCTTCACGCCCGCGCCTCGACCGAGGTTCGAATCCATGCGGTGGCGGCATAAAAGAAAAGCCCCCGTCGCCGGAGGCTTTCAATTTCAATTGGTG
>URBM01000151.1 GCA_900545995.1 uncultured Collinsella sp.
CACAATGACCTTGGAAACGCCCTCCTCGCTGGGCAGGTCGAACATCGTCTGCTGCAGCACGTCCTCGCAGATGGAGCGTAGGCCGCGGGCGCCGGTCTTGCGGGCGAGCGCCATGCGGGCGATCTCGTGCAGGGCGGCGTCCTCAAACTCAAGCTCAACGTCCTCGAGCTGGAACATCTTACGGTATTGACGCACCACGGCGTTCTTGGGCTCGGTCAGGATCGACACCAGGTCGTCCTCGTCAAGCGCCTGCGTCTGGGTGACGACGGGCGTACGTCCCACAAACTCGGGGATCATGCCAAAGGCGTTGAGGTCCTGCGGGAGTACCTGACGCAGCAGGTCGTTCTCGTCGACCGAGGTGGGGCCGGCGATCTCGGAGTTAAAGCCCACGCCCTTGTTGCCCACGCGATCGGCGATAATCTTGTCCAGACCCACAAAGGCACCACCGCAGATGAACAGGATGTTGGTCGTATCGATCTGCAGCAGCTCCTGCTGGGGATGCTTGCGGCCGCCGGTGGGCGGAACGCTGGCCACCGTGCCCTCAAGAATCTTAAGCAGCGCCTGCTGAACACCCTCGCCCGAAACATCGCGGGTGATGGAGAGGTTCTCGGCCTTGCGGGCGATCTTGTCGATCTCATCGACATAGATGATGCCCACCTGCGCGCGCTCAATGTCGCCATCGGCAGCATTGATGAGCTTGAGCAGGATGTTCTCCACGTCCTCGCCCACGTAGCCGGCCTCGGTAAGCGCGGTGGCATCGGCGATGGCAAACGGCACCTCGAGGATGCGCGCGAGCGTCTGGGCCAGCAGGGTCTTACCGGTACCGGTGGGACCGAGCAGCAAGATGTTGGACTTGGCGAGCTCTACCTCGTCCATATCGTCGTCGAACTGCGAGCCCATGTCGTCGTCAAAGGCAGACACCGCGGCGCCGCCCTCGATCACGCGACGATAGTGGTTGTACACGGCCACCGACATGGCGCGCTTGGCGTCTTCCTGGCCCATTACATAGGCCGAAAGCTCGTCATAGATCTCGTGCGGCGTCGGCACATGCGTAATGACCTGGCGGGCGTCGTCCTCGAGCTCAAAGCCCTCGGCCTCGGGGTCCACGGCGGGCTGGGATGCAGCCTGACCGTGGTCGTTGAGGAAGCCCGGCAGCTTGCCGTTGCGGGCAGCGTCCATAAAGTCCGAAGCAAGCGACTCCTCAAGGATCTCGGAGCAGGCGGCGACGCACTCGTCACAGATAAAGATGTTGGTCGGACCCTTTACGAGGCGACGAACCTGGCCCTGCTCTTTTCCGCAGAAGGAGCAGCGGATGGGGTTGCCGTTCTCGTCAAAGTTGTCCTGCATGTTACCGGCCATCCTAGGCGTCCTTCGCGGCGAGGTCGCGCGAGGTGACGATACGGTCGATCAGGCCGTAGTCGAGGGCCTCGGCAGCGGTCAGGTAGTTGTCGCGCTCGGTGTCGGCCTGGACCTTCTCGATAGGCTGGCCCGAGGCGTCGGACAGAATCTGGTTGAGCTCGCGACGGGTCTTCTTAATCTCCTCGGCCACGATCTCGATCTCGGTCTGTTGACCCTGGGCACCGCCGCTGGGCTGGTGAATCATGACCTTGGAGTGCGGCAGGCAGAATCGCTTGCCCTTGGCGCCGGCCGAAAGCAGCACGGCGGCCATAGACGCGGCCATACCGACGCAGATGGTCGAGACCTGCGGCTTAATAAAGTTCATAGTGTCAAGAATCGCCAGGCCGGAGTAAACCTCGCCACCGGGCGAATTGATGTAGAGCGAGATATCCTTCTCGGCATCCTGGCTCTCAAGATGCAGCAGCTGGGCAACGACCAGGTTGGCACTCACGGAGTTGATCTCCTCGCCCAAGAAGATGATGCGGTCGTTGAGCAGGCGCGAATAGATATCGTAGCTGCGCTCGCCGCGCGGCGTCTGCTCGATAACGTATGGCACGAGGGCGGAATCGAACTTGGCGATCATACGCATCTCCATTTCTCTCTTGCGGACCAAATTGGTTCTAGATAAACGTACGGTGCCCGCATGCTATGCATTGGCTGGCACCGTACGAAGCAACCGGATAACCGGTGTATAACTTTACCCCATCACGGGCGCACCCATGCGCTCGCGGGCAAGGTGGCGAGAATTACTCGGCGTCCTTGGCGGTCTCGTCGACCTCGGTCACCTTGGCGTTCTCGACCAGGTGGTCGACGGCCTTGGAGCGACGGATGGACTCGCGGACGGCAGGCATGCGGCCGTCGGCGATGAACTCGGCCTTGGAAGCCTCGACGTCCTTGACGCCGGCCTTCTCAAACTCGGCGTTGATGTCGTCCTCGGTAACCTCAATCTTGAGCTCACGGGCGAGGGCGTCCAGAGCCAGGGACTCACGGGCAACGTCGTTGGCCTGCTTGTGCAGGTCGCCGATGAACTGCTCCATGGTCAGACCGGAAGCGGGCAGCCAGGTGTCCAGGGTCATGCCGCGGGCAGCGAGGTTGGACAGGAAATTCTGGCCAAGCTCCTCAAAGACGGACTGCTCGTAGTCGGCATCCATCTCATCGAGCTGCAGGCGCTCGGCGAGAGCGGAGACACAACGGTTCTCCTTCTCGGCCGGCAGGCGGGAAGCCTTGTCCTGCTCGATCTCGATCTTGATGGCGTCGCGCATGGCCTCGATGCTGTCGAAGCCAAAGTCGGACTTGACGAGCTCGTCGGTGAGCTCGGGGGTGTTGCGGACCTTGATGCCCTTGACGGTGACCTCGACGGTGTGGGTCTCGGCCTCCTCGCCCTCCTCGACCTCGTCGGTCCAGGTGACGGTCTTGACGTCGTCAACGTTAGCGCCGATCAGGGCCTCGTTGAACTCCTTGGGGTTGCTGTCGCTACCGGCGATGAGCATGCGGCCCTCGGCGGCGAAGTTGTCGGCATTCTCGACGGCCTTGAGGTCGACGGTCACATAGTCGTCAGCCTCGACGGCGCGACCCTCGACGTCCTCGAAGGTGGCACGGTAGTTGAGGAGCATCTCGACCTGGTTGTTAATCTCGGACTCGGTGACCTCCGCAGGAGGCATCTCGATCTCGACGGCGTCGAAGGAGGAGAGCTCAGCGGCGGGACGCAGGGAGAACTCGACGGTGTAGGTGTAGTCCTCGTGATCCTTGGCGAGGTCGAGCTCCTTGTAGTCACCGTTCTTGGTGGGGACGATGTCCAGCTCGTTGAGGACGGCGGGCTCGTTGGCGGCGATCAGGTCGTTGGTGGCCTGAGCGAGGGTAGCCTCGGCGCCAAGAGCGGAGTCGATGACCGGACGGGGAGCCTTACCGGCGCGGAAGCCCGGGAAGCGGTACTTCTTGGCGGTGTCCTTGTAAGCCTTCTTGATCGCGGCGTCGACGTCGGCGGCCGGGATGGTGACCGTAGCGGTGAGCTTGGCGTCCTTGACGTCAGAAGCGGTGATGTTCAACACGTTCCTCCTCATACTGCCCAGCTTATCTGAGGTGCTGGTACCTTTATGCAACAAAGAGTCGCGACGGCCGAAGCCGACGCAGATGCGTTGGTGCGGGCGAAAGGACTCGAACCTTCACGGGAATCCCACCAGAACCTAAATCTGGCGCGTCTACCAATTCCGCCACGCCCGCATGAGCGCACAGACTAGGAATGATAGCAGATACGAACGACAAGCGCACGCACACCTTTTACAAGCTCACGACCTCACCACGAGTGCAAAAGGCGGGACGAGTTGCCCCGCCCCGCCAATTACGACTTGTTCGCTGACCTGTTACTCCCCCAGCAGGGCCTTCTCGGGCGTGATGGGCAGCGAGCGAACCTGGTGGCCGGTGGCGTGCGCCACGGCCGAGGCAACGGCGGCGAGCGGCGTGTTGATGACGACCTCGCCGATCGACTTGGCACCAAACGGACCCGTCGGCTCGTAGCTCGGCTCAAAGGCCACGCGGATGCTGCCGATATCCAGACGTGTGGGCAGCTTGTAGCTCATAAAGTTGCCGGTGCGCAGACGACCGCGCTCATCGTGCTCGACGATCTCGTAGAGCGCGTGACCGATACCCTGGGCAATGCCGCCCTCGGCCTGGAC
>URBM01000152.1 GCA_900545995.1 uncultured Collinsella sp.
GGTGTCGAGGGCGTGGCGCTGCTGGCCGATTACGTCGGTGTCGATGACGGTACCGGTATCGTCCACAACTCGCCCGGTCACGGCGTCGACGACTACTTTGCCTGCCTCAAGGAGGGCATCACCGACATCTGCATGCCGGTCGATGACGACGGCAAGTTCTACACCGGCGAGGAGTTTGGCACCGGCGGCCCCTTCAGCGGTATGGACACCGATGAGGCCAACCCGCACATCATCGAGTTCCTGCGCGAGCGTGGCACCCTGGTCCTCGAGAAGAAGATCACGCACAGCTATCCGCACTGCTGGCGCTGCAAGCACCCGGTGCTCTTCCGTGCTACCGACCAGTGGTTCGTCTCGATGGACAAGACCGGCTTGCGCGAGCAGGCTGGCAAAGAGGTCCGCGAGAACGTCAAGTGGTATCCGGCCCACGCCGCCAACCGCATTGGCGCCATGGTCGAGCAGCGTCCCGACTGGTGCATCAGCCGTCAGCGCAACTGGGGTGTGCCTATCCCCAGCTACACCTGCGCCGACTGTGGCGAGAAGGTCATGAACGACGCCACGCTCGACGCCGTCATCAAGCTCTTCCACGAGAAGGGCTCCGACGCCTGGTTCACCGACGCTCCTGAGAGCTATCTGGGCGAGGCCTGCGTCTGCCCCAAGTGCGGTGGCCATCACCTCAAGGCTGATAAGGACATCCTTGACGTGTGGTGGGACTCCGGCGTGTCTTGGAAGGCCGTCTGCGAGTACCGTCCCGAGCTGGAGTACCCGGCGGACGTCTACCTCGAGGGCTCTGACCAGCACCGCGGTTGGTTCCAGAGCTCACTGCTCACCTCGGTGGGCGCCAACGGCCACGCTCCGTACAAGGCGGTCGTCTCGCAGGGCTTTACCCTCGACGGCCAGGGCCGCAAGATGTCCAAGTCGCTCGGCAACGTCATCGACCCCAATAAGGTCTGCGACGAGATGGGTGCCGACATCATCCGTCTGTGGGTCGCCTCCGTCGATACCAGCTCCGACGTCTCCATCGACCACGAGATTCTCGCTCGTACGTCCGATGCCTACCGTCGTTTCCGCAACACGCTGCGATTCCTGCTCTCCGAGCTCGAGGGTCAGTTTGAGCCCGAGACCGACGGCGTCGCCTTTGCCGACCTGCTGCCGCTCGACAAGCTCATGGTCGCCCGCCTGACCCAGGTCCAGGCCGAGGTCGACGATGCCTACGCCAGCTACGAGTTCCCGCGCGCCTACCGTGCGCTTTACGACTTTGTGGTTACCGAGCTCTCCAACGTGTATCTCGACGCCCTGAAGGACCGTCTGTACTGCGAGAAGCCCGGTTCGCTCGAGCGTCGCAGCGCCCAGACCGTGCTGGCCGAGCTCTTCTCGATGCTCATGCGCGACCTGCAGCCGATCTTGTCCTATACGGTCGACGAGGCCATGGCCTATGCGCCCGCCGGCTGCGTCGATCACCAGAAGTACGCCGCGCTGCTCGATTGGTACAAGTCGCCCATCACGGTCGACGAGGCCAACGATTTTGAGGGCGTGCTCGAGGCTTCACTCGAGCTCCGTAGCGTCGTGACCAAGGCCCTTGAGGATGCCCGCTCCGCTGGCACCTTCACCAAGAGCCAGCAGGTCCGCGTCAAGGCGGTCGTTCCCGCCGAAATGTATGCGCTGCTGACCGGCGACAAGGCCGTCGACCTGGCCGAGTTTTACATCGTCTCCGATGTTGAGCTTACCCAGGGCGAGGAGCTTTCTGTTGCCATCGATGCTGCCGAGGGCGAGTGCTGCGACCGTTGCTGGAACTACCGCACCACCGTCGGCGAGTACAACGGCCATGCTCACATCTGTAAGCGTTGTGCGAATGCCCTTTAAGGCACGGTAACTCGGCATTTTAGTTATAGGGAGAATTTGGGCGCCTTCGGCCCATTTGCTCCGCTGAATAAAAGCGGCATTCTGTTTTTCGGAATGCCGCTTTTGTTTTATGCTGATTATTTCGCTAGCGTTGGTGAATATGCTGCGCGTTTGGCGTTTGTCACTATAAGATGATTACTTACGTTAAACGTAATTCGATGTTCTTGAGGCTAGGGGATTGATTTGGGTCGTGCTGGGGATATGACGCCGCCTTTGCGTTGGCGGTTGGGTGTTGCTGGTGGGGTGGCGCTGGTTGTGCTGCTTGTTGACCAGCTGACCAAGCTTGCGGTTCGTGCCGTGGGCGACGCTTTGCATGTGACCGTCATCCCCGGTGTCATCGACTTTATGTTTGTCCGTAATATCGGTGCTGCCTTTAGCATGGGCGAGGGGCATGGTGTCGCGTTTGCCGTGCTGGCGTTGGCGGTCATTATCGCTATTGCCGTGTACCTCGTTCGTGCACCCCAGCTCGCCCATCTTGAGGTTGTGGGCATGGCGATGGTTGCGGGCGGTGCTATCGGCAACGCTATCGATCGTTTGGCCTTTGGCTTCGTGACCGATTTTATTGCCACCACCTTCATCGACTTCCCCGTCTTCAATGTGGCCGATATCGGCATTACCGTGGGCGTCGTGCTCGCCCTCTTCGGCTACATGTTCTTGAGCCCCGCGGCCCGTGAGGTCGATGCGACCGCCGAGCTTAACGCCCGTGACGAGGCCCGCGCCAAGCGCAAAGCCAAGCAGCGTGGGGAGCGTGCCCGCAAGATTCGCGAAAGGAATGAGCGCTAATGGCTGACATTCATATCCTTGTTGCCGACGATGCCGCTGGTCAGCGCCTTGACGCCTATCTGGGCGCCAATGGCGGCTGTCCTACGCGCTCTGCCTGCGCGCATCTGATTGAGGGCGGTGCCGTATGTGTCAATGGCGAGACCTGCCTGTCCAAA
The DNA here is from genome assembly GCA_900545995.1 of uncultured Collinsella sp. Taxonomy (GTDB): domain Bacteria; phylum Actinomycetota; class Coriobacteriia; order Coriobacteriales; family Coriobacteriaceae; genus Collinsella. Next base: position 2,838 of record URBM01000152.1, read on the forward strand.
AAGTACGCCGTGCGGGCCGGTGACCGTATTTCGGTCGATTTGCCCGAGCCGCACGACCCGACCGATGTGATTCCCGAAGTCATCCCGCTCGACATTCGCTATGAGGACGAATATCTCATTGTGCTCTCCAAGCAGCGCGGCCTGGTGTGCCATCCTGCGCATGGTCATGAGAGCGGTACGCTCGCGAATGCCCTGGTCTATCACTGCGGTATCGACCATCTGGGCACTGTGCAGGGCGAGGATCGCCCCGGTATCGTGCATCGTTTGGATCGCGATACCTCGGGTCTCATGCTTGCTGCCAAGGACGACGACACCCAGCGCGCGCTCCAAAATCTTATCCGTACGCGCACGCTCGACCGCCGCTACATTACGCTCGTTCACGGTCATATCGCTATGGACGAGGGCACCATTAACACCGGCATTGCCCGTTCTACGCGTGACCGTGTCAAGATGGCAGTTTCGGACGATCCTTTCGCGCGCCAGGCCATTACGACCTTTAAGGTCCTCGAGCGCTTTGATTCCACGCGTTTTGACGACGGTTATACGCTCGTCGAGTGCCACCTGTTTACGGGCCGCACGCATCAGATTCGCGTGCACATGCGCCATATCAACCACGCCTGCGTGGGCGATCCGCTCTACGGTAAGTGCGATGCGCGTGCCGATCAGGGTCTGACCAGGCAATTCCTCCATTCCTGGCGCGTGGCGTTCGATCATCCCGTGACGGGAGAGCGCATTGAGTGCCGCGACGAGCTGCCGTGGGATCTCGCCGCCGTCCTCGACGACTTAGCCCCGCGTTCGCTTGGTCGCACTGCTGCCGGCGACGAAATCGTACCGCAGCTCGGTCTGCTCGAAGCCTAGCCAGTATTAGGTGGTTTCTTGAACTCGGTAAGCCTGCGGTAAGATATACGGTTGTTTACGTAACACGTTCCTGGGAGCCTGCATGCTCGCCTTTTTACAAACCAACACACCCATCGTGATCTTCAACCAGATTGTCGTCACGCTGCTCACGGTCTGCTTCTTGTACCAGGTGGTCTTCTTTGTCATCGGTGCTCTCCGCGGCGAGGTCGCGCCTCCCAAGGCCAAAAAACTCCACCGGTATGCCTTCTTTATCGCGGCGCATAACGAGGAGGCCGTGATCGCCAACCTCGTTCGCTCCATCAAGGACCAGGATTATCCGTCCGAGCTCATCGAGGTCTTTGTCGTCGCCGATGCCTGCACCGATAACACC
>URBM01000153.1 GCA_900545995.1 uncultured Collinsella sp.
CACCAAGACAGCCGCAGCAAAGACGACTGCTGCCAAGGCAACGACCACGCGCAAGCGCACGACCGCCGCTGCCAAGAAGGCCGCCGAAGCCGAGGCTGCTCCCGAGGTAAAGGCCGATGTCGCCGAGGCCAAGCCGGCCGCCAGTGCTCCGGCAAAGACCGCTGCCAAGAAGACAACGGCAACGAAGTCGACGACTACGACCAAGGCCGCTGCGGCCAAGGCTACCCCGAAGAGTGCCGCAAAGCCCGCCGTCAAGGTCGAGGAGGCGGGCGCCGAGCCCAAGGCCGAGGCAACTGCCGAGGCAAAGCCGGCCGCCAAGACCACCGCGCGTAAGCGCGCAACGACGACGGCCAAGAAGACCACGACCAAAGCTGCTGCCCCCAAGGCAGAGGCCAAGGCCGAGGTAAAGGCCAAGCCGGCGCCGAAGGCCGCTAAGGTCAAGGCCGCACCGAAGGCTACGGCCAAGCCCGAGCCCGCCAAGGAGACTCCGGTCTCCCCCGCCGCTCCGGCAGAGAAAAAGGCCCCGTCCAAGAAGACGTCCGTCCGCAAGGCCACGGCCACCCGCAAGCGCCGCTAGCCCAAAGACGATCCAAAACCTAATCAAACCCCATGCAAGGGGCGCTCCAACCGGGCGCCCCTTCTCTGTAGGTAGTTGGTAAAACGATTTTCTAGGACAACCGTTCGCCGATGGTAAACGGATGTTGTTTATACAGCCTGTGTACAACAGATATACTTACATCCTGTGCGTAAAGCCCATGGCCAGCAGGCCGTGATTCTATTGAACTGGACCGTACTATGAGATTGATACACAACAGCCGTCTGCCGCAGTTTCGCACTCCGTTTGGCGCTGTGACCACAGGAACAACCCTTTCGCTCTCCGTGATTCTGGAGGACGCCGATCCCGCGCAGGCAACGCTTACGCTGCGCACCTGGGTCGATGAGATCGGTGAATCTCGATATCCCATGACGCACGAGGGCGACGGCATATTTACCGCAGAGCTTGAGTGCACCGAGCCCTGTCTTATTTGGTACAGCTTTATCTGCAATATTGAGGGCCAGCCCGAGGTTCGTCTGGGCGCACCACAGGGCCGCACCGGCGGCGAAGGCGTAACCTACGACTACGCTGAGGTGCCGTCATTCCAGGTCACCGTCTACAAACACCGTGAGAACCGTCCCACCTGGTACGAGCGCGGTATGGTCTACCAGATCTTCCCCGATCGCTATGCCCGCGACGAGCACTGGCGCGAGCGCACGCTGGCCGAGGTCGAAAAACCGCGTAAGGGCATTCAGCGCCGCATGGTCGAGGACTGGAACGAGCCGCCTGTGTACGAGCGCGCCGAAGACGGATCCATCAAGACCTGGGACTTTTACGGCGGCTCGCTCAAGGGCATCCAGAATGACCTGCCCCGCATCGCCGAGCTGGGCTTTACGGCCATCTACCTCAACCCCATTTTTGAAGCCGCGAGTAACCACCGCTACGACACCGCCGATTACACCAAGATCGATCCGATTCTGGGCACCGAGCAGGACTTTACCGAGCTGTGCGAGGCGGCCGAGAAGCTAGGCATTTCCATCATTCTGGACGGTGTGTTCAACCACACGGGCGACGATTCGATCTACTTCAACCGCTACGGCAACTACCCCGGCGTGGGCGCGTGGCAGAGCGAGGATTCGCCGTGGCGTGATGCGTTTTATTTCCACGAGGACGGCTCGTACGACTGCTGGTGGGGCGTGGGCAATATGCCCGCCATCAATGAGAGCTCCGAACTGGTACGCGAGCGGCTCCTGGGCAAGGATGGCGTGATCCGAAAATGGCTACGTGCCGGCGCTCATGGCTGGCGCCTAGACGTGGCCGACGAGCTTTCGGACGATTTCCTGACCGAGATCAAGAAGGCCGTGCTCGCCGAGAAGCCCGACGCGCTGCTGCTCGGCGAGGTATGGGAAGACGCCTCCAACAAGATCAGCTACGCCCATCTGCGTCGCTATCTGCAAGGCTCCGAGCTCGACTCGGCCATGGATTACCCCTTCCGCGACATGGTCATCGGCTTTTTGATGGGCTACAAAAACGCGTACCAAGCTGCCGAGGATATCGAGACCCTACGCGAGAACTATCCGCGTGAGGCCCTGTCTTGTGCGCTCAACCTGCTGTCGAGCCACGACCGTCCGCGCATTATCTCGGTGCTCGGCGGCGGCCCCGACGAGTCGCAGCTGCCCGAGAGTGAGCGCAGCAAATGGCGCCTGGACGAGAACTCCATGGGCCTGGCCAAGAGCCGCTTTTGGCTGGCGACGCTCATGCAGATGACGTTCCCGGGCGTTCCCTCAATCTATTACGGTGACGAGTACGGCTTGGAGGGTCTCACCGATCCGGGCAATCGCCGCACCATGCCGACCAAGGAAAACCTGCACGACTTCGATACGTTCGCGATCGTCAAGAATGCCTCGGCCGTGCGCCGCGCGCTGCCGTTTATGATCGATGGCGAGATCAAGGCCTTTGCGCTCAATGATGAGGTGCTGGCATACAACCGCACGGGCAAGGATGGCGAGTCCGCGACGGTTATCATCAACCGCAGCCTGCGCAATTCACACCGCGTGACGATTCCGGCACTCGGCGAATGCGCGAGCGATGTGATTAGCGGTCACGAGTGCGAGATCCACAACGGCACGGTCACGCTCGATCTGTATCCGCTGGGTTCGTCGATCATCTATCACCACGCCGAGCAGCGCCTGCAGGAGCCGCTCGATCACGGTGCGGGTGTTGTGTGCCATATCACATCGGTGTCGACCGATGACGGCAAGCCCGGTACGATCGGCGCGCCCACGCGTCGCTTTATCGACCATCTGGCCGCCATGGGCATGCGCTACTGGCAGGTTCTCCCCGTCAACCCCACGGACTTCTTCCGCTCCCCTTACGCCGGTCCTTCGGCCTTTGCAGGCAATATCGACCTGCTACCCGAGAGCCACGAGGAGCTGGCCGCCGACTTTGAGACCTGGATGGCCCGCGGCGGCGAAGATGCCGATCCGTTGTACACCGCGTTTAAACATCGCAATGCCGATTGGCTCGAGAAGTACAGCGTCTATATGGCCGTCAAAAAGTACTTTGAAGGCGAGTCGCGCCACAATTGGCCGGCAGATGTCGCTCGCTACAACGAGCATCTAATCGACGACAAGCGCTTCCACAACGAGGCCGAGCTTCAGGCGTACATGCAGTACCGCTTTGACCTCGCTTGGTGTGAGCTCATGAACTATGCGCACAAGAAGGGCATCGAGGTCATCGGCGATATTCCTATGTACGTGTCCGACGATTCGGCAGACGCGTGGAGCGAACCCGAGAACTTCTGGCTGTCCGATACCGGCAAGGCGATTGAGATTTCCGGCGCGCCGCCCGACAACTTTGCGCTCGAGGGCCAGATGTGGGGCAACCCGACGTTCCGCTGGGACCACATGAAGCAGAACGGCTATAGTTGGTGGATGGATCGCCTGCGCCGCGCGTTCTCGCTCTACGACCGCGTGCGTCTGGATCACTTCCTGGGATTCCACAGCTATTACAGCATTCCCGCGGGCAAGGCATGCGCCGACGGCCGCTGGCTGGCGGGCCCGGGCAAGGACCTGTTCCAGACCGCCTATGACGAACTGGGTCCGCTCAACTTTATCGCTGAGGACTTGGGCTATCTGACGCCCGGTGTTCGCGCCATGGCATCGACCTGTGGTTTCCCCGGCATGGATGTGCTGGAGTTTAGCGACTACGACGTTCGTTGCGGTGTGCATCCCACGCCCGGCAAGATTCTGTACACCTCGACGCACGATACGTCGACGCTGGCCGGTTGGTGCACCCGTACCTTTGCGGGCGGCGATGAACCGAGCGGTGTTGAGGCTGTCTCTTATACACATCTCCGAGCCCACGAGACATCTCAGGATCTCG
>URBM01000154.1 GCA_900545995.1 uncultured Collinsella sp.
AGATCCTGAGATGTCTCGTGGGCTCGGAGATGTGTATAAGAGACAGGTGTACGGTTATGCGCGGGTGAGTTCGCGCGATCAGAACCTTAATCGGCAGCTGGATGCGCTGGGCGTCTATGGCGTGGGCTCGGCGTATATTTATGCCGACCATGCGAGCGGCAAGGACTTCGATCGACCGCGTTATCGCGAGCTGCTGCACGTCCTGGGAGACGGGGACGTGCTGGTGGTTCTTTCTATCGACCGACTTGGCCGTAATTACTCCGAGATTCTTGAGGAATGGCGACGCATTACCAAGGAGCTCGGGGTTGCCATTGTGGTGTTGGACATGCCATTGCTTGACACGCGCGCTAGGGCCAGCGGCGCGCCGGATGTGACCAACGTCCTGATTGCCGATATTGTGCTGCAACTGCTGAGCTACGTGGCGCAGGTGGAGCGCGAGAATATCCATCGGCGCCAGGCGGAGGGAATTGCAGCGGCGCGGGCGCGAGGGGTCCGTTTCGGTCGACCTCGCAAGCCGTGCCCTCCTCAATTTGAGTTGGTGCGCGATAGCTATGAGGCAGGCGATATTACCCGCAGCCAGGCAGCAAAGTGCCTGGGCGTGTGCGTGGGGACGTTCGATCGCTGGATGCGCGAGGCGGGGTAGGGGTTTGCGTCGCTTTGTCGCTTCCTGTTGCGATTCAAATTTTGATACGGTGACGATGCCATTTGGGGCTACACTCGCTGATATTCAAAAAAGGAGGTTGGCCCTTGGCGCGCGTAAAACAAATAATCGGATGGATCGCGATTGTTCTGTTCGTTGCAACGCTGGCAGGCATCTGGGTGCTGACGGAGCAAAATGCGGCGGAGACGTCGTCGCTGAGCGAGTCCACCGCGCGTGTGGTGGAGGGTCAGGCTACGGGCGTTCAGGCTGCCGATGCCACGGGCGAAGCCCAGACGGAGAACGGAATGGCCGGGGGCACCGATTCGGCTGCCTCGAATGTCCGGTCTGGCCGACTTGCTTCCATTCGCATGTGGGTGGGCACGAACGTCCGTCGCGTTGCCCATACCGTAGAGTTTTTCTTCGTCGGATTGTTCGCCTCGGTGGTCGTGGTTTGCTTTTCCAGGCGTCCGTGGAGCGTATACTCCCGTTGCGTGCCCGTATTGCTCTTTTGCGCCGCCTGCTCCGTTGGCGATCAGGTACATAAGATCTTTGTTCCCGGCAGGCATTTCGACGTTATCGATTTAGGATTCGATGCTGCGGGCTATGTCACCGCCATGCTGTTGGTATTGCTGGCAGCGGCGTTGGTGCGCCATGCGACTCGGCCGATCGGCGCCCATGCGAGGCGCTAGCCTTAAGACGAGACATCGCGACTGCCTATGCTTCGACATTGACTACAATAACGGCTGCAATCGCGAGTGGTCGTCGATGTGCAGTTTTCCAGACACCTGTTTTCTCTAAGAAAGGAAATCCCATGGCGGTATTGTTTGTTGAATATCCCAAGTGCTCGACCTGTAAGAAGGCCAAGGCATGGCTGGACGAACATGGGGTAGAGTATATCGATCGCGATATCGTTTTGGACAATCCCACGGCTGATGAGCTTGCGACCTGGATTGCTCGTTCGGGGCTGCCGGTGCGGCGCTTCTTTAATTCGTCGGGCATGAAATATCGAGAGCTGGGCCTGAAGGCGCGTCTGGATGCGGGCATGACGGATCGGGAGTGCTACGAGCTGCTGGCGACCGACGGCATGCTGGTTAAGCGCCCACTGCTGGTGGGCGACGACTTTGCGATTCCTGGCTTTAAGGAATCGGCTTGGGCCGAGGTATTGCTGTAGCGGCTGCGGAAAGCACGACCCGTTTTGAGCGCTCAGGATGGGACGTGTTTTCCATCGGCGGGCTCGCTCGGCTCAATCCTTGAGCTGTGCCCATTCGTGCGGACCGTAGACCTTTACGTGCTTGTTGGGCTTGCCGCTCCAGTACTCCTCGTCCATAAAGGGCAGATATGCCTGAACGCCGGGGCAGATAAAGGGGATCCGCTGCTGTTGCAGTCGCTCGCGCTGGCGCTGCTCCAGGTGCGCCTCGGATATGACGGTCGGCATACCGGACAGCTCGACGAGGCTTGCCTGGATTCGCTTAAGGTCGGGGAGTCCCGCGTGCCATGACATCCGCATGATCAAAAAGGATGCACGGCGGTATTTTGCCTGCACCACAGTAATGGCGGGGCGTAACGTGGGGTGAATTTTGTCCCGTTCGGGCCAAAGGTCGGCAGTGATCTCGAGGCCCAGGGTCTCCCATAGGTAATCAAGCTCTTCGTCCATGGCGCCTCGATATCTACGTGATCATTGATACTTCGATTGTGTTGCCTGGTGCTATCGTTTTCGCGGTAGAATCTGCCAACGGTTGACGGCTACCGCTCGCGGCGTTTTGCCCTTCGTGTGCAGCGGTCGACTTCACAGGTCCTTCACGTGTTGGCCGTATTTGACTGAATTTCAAAAAAGTCAAAATTGGGGCTTGCGTCACGGCCGGACTTCCCGTATATTTCTTTCTTGCGCAAAGGCACAGCCGAGCGCAGCGATGCAGTCATTGGGATGTCGTCTAATGGCAGGACAGCGGATTCTGGTTCCGTCAATGGGGGTTCGACTCCCTCCATCCCAGCCATTGCATTTGCTACATATGGCCCGTTCGTCTAGCGGTTTAGGACGCCGCCCTCTCAAGGCGGAGATCACCAGTTCGAATCTGGTACGGGCTACCAAAATTGAACGCCCGGGCCTCGTAAGAGACCCGGGTTTTGTGTATTGACCGATATTTAAGGCGCGCGTTGAGTCTGCCGCCCGGACCGAGGAGTTGTCATGGACCTGCCTATCAGCTTGGAAGACATCACGTATGCCGAGAACTATCTGGCGCAGGGCGACCTGGCTACGGCGACGCCGCTGCTTGAGCGTCTGGTGGAGCTCGCCGAGGAGTATATCGACGCTGAGTGCAAGACGGAGGAGAAGCGCCAGTACTTTAGCTTCGACAGCAAGTTTGAGCGCCTGGCCTATCGCCGCGTGGAGAAGGATCCGCGCGAGCTGGTGCAGGTCGAGGTTCCCTTTGACCGCCTGTACTCCGACATGGCGTTTGCCTACATTCGCCAGCAGGATTATGTGAGTGCCCGGAATGCCCTGATGCAGGCCGTGCGTTGGGATCCCATGAACTGCAACTATCGCTTGGACTTGGCCGAGCTGTTCCGCGCGCTCGAGGACAAGCAGGAGTGGGCATCGCTCTCGTTCTCGGTGCTGGAGCGCGCGAGCGACGGTAAGTGCGCCGCACGCGCCTACACCAACTTGGGTCAGTACTTCTTGGAGCCCGAGACCGAGAACATTTCGGCTGCCGTGGGCTGCGCGCGTCTGGCGCTGCGCCTGGCGCCCAATGATGCGCATACGACGCGCCTGCTCAACAAGATCCATACCACCTATCCGGATGCCGCGGACGAGAGTGACGACCATGTGATGGGTGAGCTCGCCCTGCAGGGCGTGCCGACCTCGCCTTCGGCCGAGATCGCCATCTGCCTGATCATGTGTGCGACCGATGCTGCAAGCGACGGCGACAAGCAGGAGGCTACGCGCCTGACGGTCCGTGCCCGCGACCTGGTGGGCGAGGAGGCATGCGCGGCGATTATCAAGCTGGTGCGCGAGAGCGATGCCGAGCTTAATGCCGAGCGCAGGGCAAAGCGCGAGGCTGCGGGCTCAAACGCCGATGGCGCCAAGGAGGCCGGCGATGCCCAGTAAGCGCGAGCGCAAGCTCATTTCCAAGAATCGCTCGGCACATCACGAGTACTTTATTGATGAGACCTTTGAGTGCGGCATTGAGCTGAGCGGCACCGAGGTCAAGTCGATTCGCGAGCGTGCTTGCCAGATCACTGACACCCTGTCTCTTATACACATCTGAC
>URBM01000155.1 GCA_900545995.1 uncultured Collinsella sp.
AACTTTAACGAGAAGACGGCCAAACTCTACAGCGACTTTATGCTCATGACCGCCCATCCCGGCATCGGCGAGGACGCCAACTTGTTCTTCCGCAACCTGTCGCTGGGCAACCTGCGCGGCGATTACCGCTTCCTGGGCGTGGCGCCGGTCGGCCTGAAGCCGCTCATCATGCGCGGCCTGGATCGCGAGATCCAGCGCGCCCTCGTTGGCGAGCCCGCCCGCGTGTTCTTTAAGCTCAACTCGCTCACCGACCGCGAGGTCATCGACAAGATCGCCGAGGCGTCGTGCGCAGGAGTCCGCGTGGACATGATCATCCGCGGCATCTCGTGCCTCAAGCCGGGCGTTCCGGGCAAGACCGAGAATGTGCACGTGCGCTCCATCGTCGGGCGTTTTTTGGAGCATGCGCGCGTCTATGCCTTTGGCGTGGACTCGGACATGATCTATCTGAGCTCGGCCGACATGATGACGCGCAACACCGAGCACCGCGTGGAGATCGCCTACCCCGTGCTCGACCCCACCTGCCGCGCCCTGGTGCACGAGTACATGGACATGCAGCTGCGCGACAACGTGAAGGCCCGCAGTCTGACGAGTGACGGCACCTGGGTTCCCGTGGAGCGTGCAGAGGGTGAGAAACCCTTCAACTCGCAGGAAGCCCTACTGGAGCGTGCCTATCGCAACGCCGAGGCGGCCGCGCAGCAGCGCGCACAGGAGAAGGAGCGTGTGGCCGAAGAAGCTATTCAGGCCGAGGTTGAACATGGGGCAGCTGCCAAACCGGAAGCGATTGCCGCTCCCCCGGTGAAAGAGCCCGAGGCTGCCGCAGAGCCCGCCGTGGAGAAAGCGCCCGAGGTTCAGAAGGTCCAGGCGACCGTCATTGAGCCCGAGCCTGCACCTGCACCTCAGCCCGAGCCGCAGGTCACCAAGCCCGCACCCGAGACGAGCGCCCGTCGCGATAAGCCCGCCGGCAAGACCAGGGCCATCGAGCGCCATCGCCCCGGTCGCGTGCGCATGGGCCTGGGCCTGATCGGCCTGGGTCTTAAGACGCTCATTACCGGCAAGACGAAATAGACGTTTGTAGAAGCGCCCCGTATTTGAGGAAAGCCTCAGATGCAGGGCGCTTTTCCCTGCTACCATGGTTGCGGACAACAACGCGAATGACAGGCAGGAATATGAAGCTCACCATAGAATCGATGACCTACGGCGCCGACGGACTGGCGCACGCCGACAACGGCAAGGCCGTCTTTGTGCAGGGCGCCGTGGCAGGCGACACCGTCGAAGCCGAGGTCGTACAGGACGGCAAGTCGTTCATGCGCGCCCGCACCACCGAGATTCTGGAGCCAAGCCCCGATCGCATTCAGCCTCCCTGCCCCTTCGTGAGCATCTGCGGCGGCTGCTCGTGGGGCAATCTCTCACGCACGGCACAACTCGCCGCCAAGGAGCAAAACCTGCGCTCCACGCTCGAGCGCATCGGCAAGTTCGCTCCTGAGCAGGTCGATGAGCTGGTGCAGCCCATCCGCCATACCAAGGACGACTGGGGCTACCGCAATAAAATCGAGCTCGAACCGACCGTCGTCAACGGTCGCGTACGCCTTGGCATGCACGGCGTCGATCCCAGCAAAATCGTGACCGTCGATTCGTGTCCGTTGTTCGACAAACGCTTCCCTAAGGCACTCAAATCGGTCGTCGGCGCGCTCAACTATCTGAGCGGCAGCCACGATCTGGGCCTTGAGCGCGTGGGCATTCGTGCCTCGCGTCGCACCAAGGCGCTCGAGGTCGCACTCTGGACGCCCACGGGTTCCTTCCCGCGCTCGCAGGTCTCCCGCGTGCTGGCGGACGCCGCTCATCCCACGAGTATCGTGCGTGTGATGAGCAAGGGCGAAAAGAAAGCCCGCCGTGTCTCCAAAGTCGAGATGCTCGCCGGCGAGGGCTCGTGGACCGAGAATATCGCCGAAGGCCAGATGCGCTTATCTGCCCCGTCGTTTTTCCAGGTCAATACCAAGGGCGCCGAGATTTTGATCGAGCTCGTCATGGACGCGCTCGATCCTCAGGAAGACGAGCTGGCCGTGGACCTGTACTGTGGTGCCGGCACCTTTACCCTGCCGCTCGCCCGCCGCTGCGATTTTGTCGCCGCCGTCGAGGCTTACGGTCCGGCCGTGCGCGACCTGCGCCGTAACCTGGAGATCAACAAGCTCGATAACGTCGACGTCATCGGCGGCGACGCGGTGCGCGAGTTCCCCGATCAGGACGCCGATGTCCTAGTAGTCGATCCGCCACGCGCGGGCCTCGCGCCCGAGGCGATCGACCTTATCGCCAGCACGAGCGCCCGTGATGTCGCCTACGTGAGCTGCGACCCGGCAACTCTGGCCCGCGACCTCAAACGCTTTGTCGAAGAGGGCACCTTCTCCCCCGTCAAGATCACGCCAGTCGACCTATTCCCGCAAACCTTCCACTGCGAAACCGTCGTCCACCTCAAGCGCAACTAACCACACGGTCATTGCACTGGGCAGCTAATTTGGGACGGGGCTTTTTTAGCTACCCTTACATTGAATAAAAGAGTGCGAAGTCGTCCAAAAAGGGTAGCTAAAAAAGCCCCGTCCCAAATTAGCTGCCCCGCAGCGATATACGGTCGATAAGTGCCCAATCCCTTGGCTCGGTTTTATTCGGTCGATGCAACGCTGGCAAAAGTCATCGCTGCGCTCACGGGCAGCCAGAACAACAACGGCAGCAGGTAGCGCATCGACTCGGTCGTGTACGACGTCGGCGAGATCCAAAGAACAAGGTTTGCCGCAACGAGTGGCGCCATCAGATAGAGTTTCTGGGGCGCACGACGTTTTATCTCCAGCAGCAGAAACGCCTTACCCCAGGTCGACCAAAGCGCCTTGGCGCCGACAATCATGCCGACCGGCGTCGACTGAAACCATGCGACGAGCGACTCGACACTGCGACCCAAGGTCGCATCGGACCAGCTTAATCCCAGGTCCCGCGAGCGAGGAAACACATGGCTCACGTTGTGCCCATCGACGGGAGTCACATAGGGCGACAAGGCCTCGCTTCCCGCCGCCGACATGGCATACCAGCCAATCTGCACTCCCAGATACGCCTCGAGATAACAAAGTAGATGCTGCAGGAGCCCCGCTACCCAAGCGCCAAAATAGGCTGCAAAATCGAGCTCGTCGGCCTTACCAAACGTGGGGTCTTTAACGGAGTCGGTTAAAAACCACGTGTAGTTGTTTTTACCATCCTCCCCGATGGCGCGCTCGATCTCTTGACGCTGCCATTCCGGAAGCTCGTCCCCGTGGTCACGCATCAGCAACGCGGACTGTTGAAACATGAGACCGTAGACCTCCTGCTTGCCACCAGGCTCGCACCCCAAAGCGGGAAGCACGGCCCTGGGCACGATAACCGCCATAAACAAAGAAGCGCCGACCGCCATTGCCGCAACGACAACTCGCCCGCGCCGACCCGTTACCTTGAGGAACACGACAACCAGGACAACCAATACGAGAATCAGGCCGGTCTTACGCGTCAGCGAAACCAGAAGCAGAAGTGCAACGTATACAGCAAGGAAACCGGGTGCCCTCAGGAGTTGCCCCCTCGAACGCATAACCTCAATGGAGGCAACCGAGAACTGCAGGAAAAACGGCAGGAATGTGGCGTCCTTCGCCATGGCCGAGGCATAAATGGGAAGGTGCCAATACAGGCACAGAAACGCCAGCAGTGCCAGGCAAACGCCACGTCCGCCGCCCATACGGCGTACCAAAACAAGGCAGCAAGCCAAGGCACACGCCGTCAGAAACGCCTGTACCAGGCAGAAGGCGTACACCCCAGCATCAACGCTTCCCAGCGCACGGCCCAGGTCCTGTCTCTTATACACATCTCCGAGCCCACGAGACATCTCAGGATCTCG
>URBM01000156.1 GCA_900545995.1 uncultured Collinsella sp.
CATGCGAACCTCCAGTCCGGACCGCTTCACGGTCCAACTTTCTGTCCGCACCCCCCTTCTGGCTCTTAAACAAGAACTATTCCACCGCAACTATTTTGAGTGGTTTCGTAGAACATAAGTCACGATAATAGTCAAGTTATGTCTGTTTAAACAAAATAGCAGCAGTACAAGCGCATTCGAGCTTGCCTAAAATCGATATTAATGAACAGCCTGTTTGTATCTGTAAAATGCATGGCTTGATGTGCGACGCCTTGGCGTGTAATGAGTCAAAAAGCAGTAAAGTAATCAACTTGTAACAAACCTAGACGTTTAAACAAATAAACCAACCTTTTGCGAATTTAGCTATAATTCCACAAACCAAACAGGTATACTTCCTTAATGTCGTGTAGGAAATACGTAGACAAAAAGGAGGTTATGTGATGGTAAGTATTGTTCTTGCTAGCCACGGGGACTTGGCAGCTGGAATCAAGCAGACGGGCTCGATGGTCTTTGGCGATCAGCCGTCTGTAGCCGTGGTCTCGCTCGAGCCGAGCATGGGCCCCGACGACTTCCGTGCCAAGGTCGAGGAAGCAGTCGCTTCCTTCGAGGACCAGGAGCAGGTGCTCTTCCTCGTTGATCTGTGGGGCGGCACGCCGTTCAACCAGATCAGCGGGCTCATCGAGGGCCACGATTCCTGGGCTATCGTCACCGGTGTCAACCTGCCTATGCTCATCGAGGCATATTCGCAGCGCTTTGATGCAAAGAACACTGCACATGCGATCGCAAAACATCTCGTGACTGAGGCTAAGGCTGGCGTGCGCGTCAAGCCCGAGTCTCTGGAGCCCGAGGAGAAGAAGCCGGCTGCGGCCGCCGCTGCTCCTGCAGGCGCCATCCCTCCGGGAACGGTCATCGGCGACGGGCACATCAAGATTGCCCACGTCCGTATCGACACCCGTCTGCTGCATGGCCAGGTGGCCACCACGTGGACCAAGCAGATCAACCCCAACCGCATCATCGTGGTTTCCGACGGCGTTGCTCACGACGAGCTCCGCAAGACCATGATCGAGCAGGCTGCCCCTCCGGGAGTCCATGCCAACGTCGTGCCCATCAAGAAGATGGCCGAGGTCGTCAAGGACACGCGCTTTGGTGACACCAAGGCCATGCTGCTCTTCGAGAACCCGCAGGATCTGCTCAAGGCCATCGAGGCCGGCGTCGACATCAAGGAAGTCAACATCGGTTCCATGGCTCACTCCAAGGGCAAGGTCGTCGTCACCAACGCCGTCGCCATGGGCGATGACGACGTCAAGACTCTCGAGGCCCTCAAGGCTAAGGGCGTCAAGTTCGAGGTCCGCAAGGTTCCTTCGGATTCCTCCGAGGATCTCGACGCCATGTTGAAGAAAGCTAAGGCCGAACTGGCCGCTCAAGCATAGTAAAGGAGGGTCCGATACATGTCTGCAATCACTATTCTGCTTGTTGCGATTGTCGCGTTGCTTGCCGGTATGGAAGGCATTCTGGATGAGTTCCAGTTCCATCAGCCGCTCGTGGCATGCACGCTTATCGGTCTCGTAACCGGTCACCTTCAGGAGGGCATCCTCCTGGGCGGTTCGCTCCAGATGATGGCCCTTGGCTGGGCTAACGTCGGCGCCGCCGTCGCGCCTGACGCCGCTCTGGCCTCGGTCGCCTCTTCGATCATCATGGTGCTCGCCCTCAACGGCGGCGCTACCGATCCGTCGAAGGCCGTTACCGCCGCTATCGCCGTCGCTGTCCCGCTGTCGGTCGCTGGTCTGTTCCTGACCATGATCTGCCGTACCCTGGCTACCGCTATCGCTCACGCCATGGACGGTTGCGCCGAGAAGGGCGACTTCGCCGGCATCGAGCGTTGGCAGTACATTGCCATCCTTATGCAGGGCCTTCGTATCGCCATCCCGGCAGTACTTCTGTGCATCATCCCGGCCGAGGCAGTTACCAACGCGCTTAACGCTATGCCCGACTGGCTGTCCGGCGGCATGGCTGTCGGCGGCGGCATGGTCGCTTCCGTCGGTTACGCCATGGTCATCAACATGATGGCCACCAAGGAGACCTGGCCGTTCTTCATCCTCGGCTTTGTCCTTGCTGCGATCCCTCAGCTCACGCTGATCGCCCTTGGCCTCATCGGTATCTCCCTTGCCCTCATCTACCTTGGCCTTAAGGATCTGGCCAAGCAGGGTGGCGGCATGGGCGGTGGCTCCGGCGACCCGCTCGGCGATATTCTGAACGATTACGAGTAGGAGGGGAGTGATACATATGGCAGAGAACAAGATTCAGCTCACCAAGGCTGACCGCAAGAAGGTTTGCTTCCGTCATCAGTTCCTTCAGGGCTCGTGGAACTACGAGCGTATGCAGAACGGCGGCTGGTGCTTCGCAATGATCCCTGCGATCAAGAAGCTCTACACCAGCAAGGATGACCAGATTGCCGCTCTTAAGCGCCACCTGGAGTTCTATAACACCCACCCCTATGTTTCCGCCCCCGTCATTGGCGTTACCCTCGCCCTCGAGGAGGAGCGCGCCAACGGTGCTCCGATCGACGACGTCGCCATCCAGGGCGTCAAGGTCGGTATGATGGGCCCGCTCGCCGGCGTCGGCGACCCTGCCTTCTGGTTCACCCTTCGCCCGATTCTGGGCGCTCTGGGCGCTTCCATGGCCCTGTCCGGCAGCATCGCCGGTCCGCTGCTGTTCTTCTTCGCGTGGAACATCATCCGTTACGCTTTCCTGTGGTACACGCAGGAGTTTGGCTACAAGGTCGGCTCCTCCATTGCCAAGGACCTCTCCGGCGGTCTGATGGGCAAGGTCACCGAGGGTGCTTCCATCCTGGGTATGTTCATCATCGGCGCCCTGGTCGAGCGCTGGGTGTCCATCTCCTTCACCCCGGTCGTCTCCAAGGTCACGCAGTCTGCTGGCGCCTTTATCGACTGGGCTAACCTGCCCTCCGGTTCTGAGGGTGTCAAGGAAGCACTGACGATGTATAACTCCATCGGTGCTAACGCCCTTGATCAGGTGAAGGTCACCACGCTTCAGGCTAACCTCGATCAGCTCATCCCCGGCCTTGCCGCCGTGTGCCTGACCCTGCTGGTCTGCAAGCTCCTCAAGAAGAAGGTCAGCCCGATCGTCATCATCCTGGCTCTCTTCGCCGTCGGCATCATCGGTCGCGTCTGCGGCTTCATGTAAGCACGCTTCGGCTTAAGACCGAGAGTTGCTAGGCAAGGGCTTTTGAGCCATTGAAACGGACCGCACCCGGTGTGTACACTGGATGCGGTCCGATTGTTTTATTTGGAGGGCGAGGCGCGCATGGCGCAATCTCAGAACAGCACGGTCGATCTGGCAACGCCGGCAACCTGCCTGATGGGGCTTACCAGTCACGGTAACGTAATGGTGGGCAATAAGGCGTTCGAGTACTATAACGAGCGCAATCCCGAGGATTATATTCAAATCCCATGGGACGAGGTCGACTATATTGCCGCCGAGGTTTTACGCGGCACCAAGAAGATCACGCGTTTTGCCATCTTCACCAAGGACAACGGTCACTTTACGTTTTCGACGCGCGACGACAAAGAGACGCTTCGTGCGGTTCGTAAGTACGTCGACGAGGATAAGCTCGTGCGTTCGCCCGACTTTATCGATGTGACGGCCAAGGGCGCGAAGAGCATCCCCTCCGTTATCAAAAACCTTTTTCACAAAGGTAACTAGCCCCTTATAAGTTGCGGTGGAATAGTTCCTAAATGCGGCTTTAGATGCTTTAGGCAGGAACTATTCCACCGCAACTTTGAAGTCTGGTCATGGGGCGTATGGCGATGCAGTAAATCTGCTAAACTAGTACAACATGCCTCCGTAGCTCAGGGGATAGAGCACCGCTCTCCTAAAGCGGGTGTCGTGCGTTCGAATC
>URBM01000157.1 GCA_900545995.1 uncultured Collinsella sp.
TCCTGAGATGTCTCGTGGGCTCGGAGATGTGTATAAGAGACAGATCGACTCACGCGACTGCGCCGCCAACACCGCCCATGCCCTCCTCGACACCCTCCCACCCGCTCTCTAACCAAAACCACCACAAAGGGGACAGGCACCTTTGTGGTGGTTTTTCAACCGCAAAGGAAGCAACCATGAAAGCACTCGTCATTAACGGCCCCAACCTCAACATGCTCGGCATTCGCGAGCCAGGCATCTACGGCAGCGACAACTACGATCGCTTAGTGCAGATCTGCCAGGAAGCGGGTGCCGCACAGGGCTTCGACGAGGTCGAGGTATTCCAGTCTAACCACGAGGGCAGCATCGTCGACAAGATCCAGGAGGCTTACGGAAAGGTCGACGGCATCGTCATCAACCCGGCCGCCTACACGCACACAAGCGTGGCCATCCTGGACGCGCTCAAAGCCGTCGCCATCCCGGCTGTGGAGGTCCACATTAGCGCAGTCGAGACCCGCGAAGACTTCCGCCAGGTAAGCTACGCCCGTCTGGCCTGCTTCGCCACCATCACCGGAGAGGGCCTCCAAGGCTACGCCCACGCGTTGGAGCTGCTGAAAGAGCATCTCGTAAAAGTAAAATGCCAACCCCAACAAACAGCAGCGGCTTGCTCGCGCTCGGCTCCAGCAACACACAAGATGAAAAAAGCCCAGACCACCAAGCGGTCTGGGCTTAATAAACGATGGTGCTCCATGGCGGATTCGAACCGTCGACCTTGGGATTAGAAGTCCCCTGCTCTATCCAACTGAGCTAATGGAGCAAATAACCGCACGCCCAAGCAAGCACAAGCCTGTCAGGCGCAAGTAATTATAACCTAGTTGAACTGCTCGCGGTACGCCTTGCAGACCTCATCGACCGGGCCGTCCATGCGAAGGTCACCCTTCTCAATCCAAACGGCACGCTGGCAGATGCGCTCAACCTGCTCCATAGAGTGCGAAACGAACAGAACCGTCACGTCGCCGCTCTGGATAAAGTGCTGGATGCGGGCCTCACACTTTTGCTGGAAGAACACATCACCGACGGACAGCGTCTCGTCAACGATCAGAATATCGGGCTCGGTAATCGTCGCGATTGCAAAGGCGATACGCGCCACCATGCCCGAAGAGAAGTTCTTAAGCGGCATATCGACAAAGTTCTGCAGCTCAGCGAACTCGATAATGCCGTCAAAGTTGGCGTCGATGAACTCCTTGGTATAGCCGAGCAGGGCGCCGTTCAGATAGATGTTCTCGCGGGCGGTCAGCTCGGGGTCAAAGCCGGCGCCAAGCTCAATCAGCGGCGCGATGTTACCGTGCACCTTAACGCTACCCTCGCTAGGCTCAAGAACGCCAGCGATAATCTTGAGCATCGTAGACTTGCCGGAGCCATTGGTGCCGACCAGACCCACAACCTCGCCGCGATGAATATCAAACGAGATGTGCTTAAGCGCCCTAAACTCCTCAAAGAACAGCTCGTGCTTGGCAAGCTTAATGAAGTACTCCTTGAGGTTGGTCAGCGACTCGGACGCCATGTTAAAGATCATGGTGACGTCGTCGACCTCGACAGCCAGAGGCTGCTCGCTGTAATCAACAACAGATTCAGTCATCACAGCACTCCTTAGATGTAGAGGATAAATTTGCGCTCGGACTTATGGAACACGGTATAGCCAATAATAAGCGCAAGAACCGCCCAAGCGACGCACATACCAAACGTCATAAGCGAGGGCGTAGTCTGGAACAGGAAGATATCGCGCATAAACTGCAGGTAGTTGAACATGGGGTTCGCATACATCAAGATACGCACGAGATGCGGCATTTGCGCAATATAGTCAGTCGTCCAGAAGATGGGCGTAATGTAAGTCCACGCCGTAATGACGACGCTCCACAGATGCATAACGTCGCGGAAGAAGACCGTAAGGGCAGAGAGCATCATGCCCAGGCCCATGCAGAAGCACATAAGCAGCAGCAGGCAAACCGGCAACAGAATCAGGTGCCAAGAAGGCATAACGCGGAACCACAGCATGACGATGGCGACGGCGACCAGCGAGAAGGCAAAGTTGACCAGCGAGAAGAGCACCTTCTGCACCGGGAAAACCCAGCGGTGCACCTTAACCTTCTTGAGCAGAGGGGCAGCGCCCACGATCGACGTCAGGGCCTGGTTAGTAGACTCAGACATGACGGCAAAGGTGATGTTACCCACGATCAAGTACAGCGGGTACATCTCGGGCGTAATTGAGCCATTGCGGCCCTGGGCGAAAATCGTCGAGAACACGATGGCCATGACGATCATCATCAGCAGCGGGTTGAGCACCGACCATGCGACGCCCAGAACGCTACGGCGATACTTGATCTTAAAATCCTTGGTAACCAGCTGACGAAGGATAAACGCGTCCTTCTCAAATTCGTTCTTAGCAAACGTCGCAGGCAGACTGCGAGTTTCTTGTTGCTTTGTCTGATCCGACACGGATGCAACTCCTTTACTCGTAATCGTTGACAAACGAACAGTATAGACCCGACGGCCATGCAAACGATTCGCGCAACAAAACTGGAGAACTAACCCACATCTTAGGATGCCAGGCCCAAACGGCTATACTTTCTAGGATTGAATGTATAAGGAGCATTAAGTGAATTCTGAATCCATCGCCGTCATCATCCCTTGCTACAACGAAGCGCTCACGATCGGCAAAGTCATCGACGACTTTCACCGCGAGCTTCCGCAGGCGACGGTCTATGTCTATGACAACAACTCGTCGGACGATACCTCACGCATTGCCACCGAGCACGGCGCCACAGTCCGCTTTGAGCCCCGTCAGGGAAAGGGCAACGTGTGCCGCCAGATGTTTCGCGATATCGACGCCGATTGCTACCTGATGGTCGACGGAGACGACACCTACCCCGCCGAGGCGGCCAAGGCCCTCTGCGAGCCCATCCTTAACGGCACGGCCGACATGACCGTAGGCGATCGCCTTTCCAACGGCACCTACGCCGAGGAGAACAAGCGTGCCTTCCACGGCTTTGGCAATAATCTGGTCCGCGCCATGATCAAGTGGATCTATGGCTACAGCTTCGATGACGTCATGACAGGCTACCGCGCCATGAGCCGCCCGTTCGTTAAAACCTTCCCAGTGCTTTCCGAGGGCTTTCAGATCGAAACCGAGCTCTCGATCCACGCCGTCGACCACCGCTGGCGCATCAAAGATGTGCCCATCGAGTACCGCGACCGTCCCGAGGGTTCCGAGTCCAAACTCAACACCGTGAGCGACGGCATTAAAGTCGTTGCGATGATCGGCACGCTGTTCAAGGACTACCGCCCGCTGAAGTTCTTCAGCCTCGTTGCGCTTCTGTTCGCGGTATTCGGCCTCGCCCTGGGCATGCCCATCGTTGTCGAATATTTCCAGACCGGCCTCGTCCCGCGCTTCCCCACCGCTGTGCTCGCCGCCTCGTTTATGTTCCTGTGCGGCCTGAGCCTTGCGACCGGCTTCATCCTAGATTCTGTAGCAAAGGTCGAAAAAAAGCAGTGGGAGGTCAACGTGTACAGCAAATACGCCTACGACGACCAGCCCGGCCACCCTACTTCCATGCCAAGCGAGAGGTAGATCTTCCGCAAAATACTATTGGCACCACTGCGCAGATAGCCACCAACAAGAAAAGCCGCCGTTAAAGAACGGCGGCTTTTACTCTCGAAAAGTTAATAGCGGCTAGAGCGTCTTGATGTACTCCCCCAGCTCTTCCTCCCAGTCGGGCATGTGGAAGCCGGCAGCCTCGAGCTTGGACAGGTCGAGCGCGGAGTGGACCGGGCGCGGGGCGACGGGGCCCTCGGCGCTCGCGTAGTAGTCGGCGGTCGATACCGGCACGACCCTGTCCCC
>URBM01000158.1 GCA_900545995.1 uncultured Collinsella sp.
TCGGCAGCGTCAGATGTGTATAAGAGACAGTTGTCGAGCGGCTCGGGGGTGTGCTCGTCGGGGAAGTAGTAATACTCCAGCTCGGCGCCCACGTTGAGCAGATAGCCGGCCTTCTCGGCCTTGCGGAACATGCGGCGCAGGGCATCGCGCGGGTCGCCGGCAAAGGGCTTGCAATCGGGAGTGCACACGTCGCAAAACACGCGGGCGACGCCGTTGTGACTCGGGCGCCACGGCAGGATCTGGAAGGTCGAAGCATCGGGAAACGCCAGCATGTCGGCTTCCTCGGGCGTGGCAAAACCCTCGATGGCGGAGCCGTCAAAGCCAATACCCTCCTCAAAAGCGACCTCGAGGTCCTCGGGGCTAATGGCAAAGTTCTTGAGGCGGCCGAGAATGTCGACAAACCACAGACGCACAAAGCGGATGTCACGCTGCTCTACGGAGCGGAGTACGTAATCGATGTTCTGCTGGTTCATGTCGCTCCCCTTTCTTTCGGGCGGGTTTCGACTGGTCTATATCGCAGATACTATCGCAGAAAAATGTTTCCGCAGGGTTAAAGCGTATCAAGCGCTCAAAAAACGTGCGCGAACAGGCAGTCTGACTTACGCGCGATCATAAAGGATCACTCCTTCGCGCTTGATTACCGCGGCAAGATCGTCATCAAGATGATCACTAGAGACGAGATCAACCTGCCTCCCGGTTTCTTTGCGCACCGCCTCGCCAAATGCCGACAGCGCGAAAAGACCAAAGCCCTGCTCGCGATCGACTTCGAGACGCAAGTCAATATCACTATCGACATGCGCCTCGCCCCGGGCATACGAACCAAAAAGAATCACGGTTTTGATGGCGGGAATCGAGCTGGCCGCCTCGCAGACGGCGGACTCAATCTGGGCAGTATCCAAAATGCCCGCCGCGGCGCTTTCGCTCGCAGAGCTTTTACCAAGTGAAGGAACAAACGGCAGCGAACGCTCGCGCAGCATCTGTCTCATAAACATATTGACCGCAACAGACGAAGTCATGCCAAGCTCTTCGCACAGTTCGGCAAATGAGTCTTTAATTGACGAGTCCACTCGCACACTCAGCACAGACGCAGCCATGGATACCTCCTGTATGACATTGTCTATATATTATCATACAGACTAGCGCGAGGTCGAAGCGCGGTGTTCGATGTGGCCGGGGACCTCGATACGCTTGGGGGCGAGCTTTGCGGCCTCGCCCACGGTGGTGGTGACGACGTCGATGCGCTCGGACAGGCGCTCGACCACGCGCTCGGCAATGGTGAGGGTGTCCTGCGCGGCCGTGGTCACGCCACCAAAGAGCACATGGTTCCAGGGGTAGTCGTCAAACGTCGCGATCTTGAGCCCCGCCGGCAGCGAGGGTCCCAGCTGCGCTAGCGCCTCGGTCAGACGCAGGAAAACCAAGCCGTTGACAGCAATGAGGCCGAGCTTTTTACCTGCATAGCCGCGGATGGTCTCGTCCAGGCGGCCGACGCCCGTGGCGCCCCCGTCGGCCAGGGTGACGACCTCGCCGGCAAGGCCGCGGTGCAAAAGCTCGTCGGTAAAGGCCTCGGCGCGCTTGCGACGCACGGGGCTGTCGTCGCTTGCCTCGGTGAGCAGGCACAGGCGCTCGCTGCCAGCGGCGGTCAAGGCGTCTACCAGGCCGGCGACCAGCTCACGGTTGTTAGATGTCACCAGATCGACACCGCCGGCGGCGACATCGCGGTCGAGCAGCACAACGGGCAGGCGCCCCGCGGCCGCGGCGATCGCCTTGTCGTTGCCTCCGCAGGTGTTGACGACCAGGCCGTCCACGTCAGCATCGATAAGTCTGGCGAGCGACTCGGCCTCCTTAGCGGGGTCGTTGCCGCTAATGGCCGTCATGAGCGAGCAGCCGCGCGCGGCGGCGCTGGCGGAAAGTCCTTCAAGCATGGCGCTCGAGAACGGGTTGGCGATGTCGGCCAGGATCACACCGATGAGATTGGTACGCGAGCTGCGCAGATTGCGCGCGGCAGCACGTGGGCGATAGCCGGTGCGCTCGATGACCTCGGCGATGCGGGCGCGGGTCTCCTCGGTCATTTGCCCGGGACGGTTGTTGAGATAGCGCGAGACCGTGGCCGGGCTCACACCCGCCTCGGCGGCAATGTCCTTGATTCTCATCTGCGCCATGGCGCACCCCGTTTCCCAATTGTCAGCAGTCTGAGCCATTTTAGGCATTTTTTTAAAAATCTCGCTTGCAAAACGCTGTAGGTGAGTATACTACAACTCGAAACGAAACCGATTTCGTAAACCGATTTCGGCAAGCGTTGGCGCGGAGGTGCAAAGATGTACCCTACCGTCTTGGCACCTCCGCGCCAACGCCATATCAAAGGTGTACGCACGAGCAAGAAGGAGCTGCGCGACCATGGGTAAAACGGTTCTTACCTTCGGCGAAATCATGATGAGGCTCTCACCCAAAGATCATCTGCGCATTGAGCAGGCAACCGAGTTTGACGTCCGCTACGGTGGCGCCGAGGCCAACACCGCTCTTTCCCTAGCCTACCAAGGCGACAAGGCCGCTTACGTATCCGTTGTCCCGGCCAACCGCCTAGGCGAGTGCGCGCTGCGCTCGCTGAAGGCCTACGGCGTCGACACAACGCGCGTCGTGCGTCAGGGCGACCGTCTTGGCTCCTATGTGTTTGAGGTCGGCGCCTCGCAGCGCGGCAACGGCTGCGTCTACGACCGCAAGTTCTCTGCCATCAACATGGCCAAACGCGACGTCTTTGACTGGGACGAGATCCTCAAGGGCATCGATGTCTTCTATTTCTCCGGCGTGACCCCCGCCGTCTCCGATGAGATGGCCGCCGCCTGCAAGGAGGCACTCGCCGCCTGCCGCGCCAAGGGCATCACCACCGTGTGCGACGTGAACTATCGCGGCAAGATGTGGTCGCCCGAGAAGTCGCAGGCCACCATGAAGGAACTCCTGCCGCTCGTCGACATCTGCATCGCCAACGACGAGGATGCGCCCGCCGGCCTCGGCATGACCTGCGTCTCTGGTTCCCTTGCCCATGGCATCGAGGAGCGCGACACCTACGTCGAGATGGCCCGTCAGATCTGCGCCGAGTACGGCTGCAAAAAGGTCGCCTCGGTCGTCCGCAACATCTCCTGCGTCGAGCGCTCCATCTGGATGGGCATGCTCTTTGACGCCGAGAGCGGCGAGCACTGGTTCTCCCCTGCTCACGACGTGCACGTGCTCGAGGGCGTTGCCGCCGGCGACGCTTTCAACGCCGGCCTCGTCCATGCCCTCACCAACGACTTTGACCCGCAGGACGCCGTCAACTACGCGATTGCAGCGTCGATCCTCAAGCTCACCATCAAGGGCGATTCCAACTTGGTGACCGCAGACGAGATCGCAGCCGTGGCATCAGCCGCCGACGGTGGCACTCGCGTCGCACGCTAGTCCGTCTCCATTCCGCGGGCCGCAGCTTTCCAATCCCATACCCCTGCGGCCCGCTCCCCGATTCCTCCGGCCGGGCAAAACCACCAGTCCCATTCCGGTTTTGCCTGGCATTTCCTACATGACTGGTCGAGCAGCCGGTTTTGGAATTGCTTGAACCCCAAGCAGTGCCTCCGATAACCAATCCAAAATCGGCTCCTGACCAGCACATTTGGCAATCACGCGCCCATGCGCGCCACACATCGAAAGGAACATCATGTTCGATCAGTTCTACACCACGCTTGAGTCCCTGGGCATCGTGCCGGTCGTTGTGCTCGACAAGGTCGAGGACGCCGCTCCGCTCGCCCACGCCCTTATGGCAGCTGGCATGAAGTCCGCCGAGGTCACCTTCCGCACCTGTCTCTTATACACATCTGACGCTGCCGACGATAAGGCTCGTGTAG
>URBM01000159.1 GCA_900545995.1 uncultured Collinsella sp.
AAGAGAAGAGGCGGGGCATGCCCCGCCTCTTACACCACATCTCTGCGCGCTACCCAGGTCCGCTCATAGGGTTCAGATTTTGCCGCATACTTCCGGATTGACGCTGGCATCACTCGCTTCAAAGAGATGATTTCGGCCAGGAGGGCATTATGGACCTGACGCTTTGTGGGCAATCCGCCTTTAACTACTACCGCATCCCGCCGCAGGTATTAGGCCTTTACCCCGCCATTAGCCTTGGCAATATGGATCGCAGATGTTGTGGCCTCGGAAGTCATGCAGTTGTAAAAGACCTGCTTCACGCACCACTTCACAGGCTTGTATTCACTCGGGCACAATCCGGGTCGCGAAGCCTGTTTAAATCGCACCTCCTGACCCAAGAAGCACCTCCGGGGTCGTTTAGGCAGACTGAACATGGGTTTGATGTCACGTCACCGGAGTTCACGCTGCTCAGCCTTGCCACGCAGGTCTCACGCAACCAGTTACTCATGGCGTGCTACGAGATGTGCGGCTCCTTTGCAGTGTTTAAGCCCTGCGAGCGAACGCAACAACAACTCGATGAAGCTATTTCGCTTAAGTTCATTCCACCCAACTGCGGCTGGGAGCGAGTTAACGACACCAAGGGCAATGACACCAACTTGTGGAAGCGCACGCCGCTTCTTACCGCAACGGATATCGCCGCGTTCGCCAAGCAAGCCGCAGGCCTGCGCGGCGCCAAACAACTGCGCTGGGCGGCCGAGCACATGACGGGGCAGGCCGCCTCGCCCTTCGAAGTACAGACCTCCATGCTTATCTCGCTCCCCCGCGACGAGGGCGGCCAGGGCATCGAGATCGCCAACAACGCGCGCATCCCGCTCAGTGAAGCCGCACGTTCGCTGTATGACAAAACCTGCTGCTACGCCGATATCCTCATCGAAAGCGCCACCGACAGCATGGGCGTCATTCTGGAATGCCAAGGCCGCTCTGCCCACGACAGCGAAGCCGCGAGCCTCTCCGATGCCGAGCGCGCCACCGCACTCACAAGCATGGGCTACGACGTCATCCAAATTACCTATGACCAGATCAAGGAGAAGAAGAGCTTCGACCACATAGCCGAGCTCATCCATAAAAAGGCCGGGCTTCCCCACATCCCAAAGACAAAACAGGAGCGCATTGCCGAAGATACCTTACGGCAAGAGCTACTTGTCGATTGGGTTGAGCTATTCACTGCCGGGCCGGCCAGCTAGCAGCTAGCAATCAGGGGCAGCGCAGGCACATCGGGCGATTCGACACGGGCGGCAAAACCCGCCTCGGTCAGCTCGATGACCTCGGTAAACGTTGCGTCGAAGAATTCCTCGGTTAGCAGGCGGTATGGCGGATGGTCGGGATCGCCGGGGTTTTCGCGTACAATCTCGTGCATGACGCCGATGGTCTTGAGCACATACTCCTTATGGATGGGATACTGCCCAAAACGCGTCGCCGCAGTATACAGGCGATCGGTCGCGCGCGGAATCGAAACAATGCCGAGCGTCTTGCCGAACCAGTCAAAGTCGCCTTGCTTTTTAATGCGGAACTCCTCGCACGGCTTGCCGCCGTGCGCCTCCAGGTACTGATTCACGCGCGTATTCCATACGGTATCGGCCACCAGATGCGACCAGACACCCAGTGTCAAATCGAGCAACGACTGCGCCACATCTTCGGACGCAAGCGAGAACTCACGAGCGCCGGGACCGACAACCGGCCCAGCATCCCTGTAGCGCTGGGGATAGTGCACGCGATTCAGTCGCTCGCGCTCCTCGATAATCGAGGTCGCCGCGGCTGGCGCACCGGTGGGCGAACTTTTAAACAACGGTGCCACATAGGTATCCCAGAACTCGTGCTCACGCGGCTTAGGGATAGGCTCGGGCTTGGCAAAGTGCGTAATGCGGTACGGGATGGGATCGGCGATGCCAGGGACCATATAGCCCACGAAAATATCCGGAACCACGCAGCCAAACAAAAAGGCATTGCGGTCGCGCACGCTATTGGCAAGTGCACCGGTGCGCTCCAGCAAACGCTCCGTCTGAGCGATATGAATGTTCCAACTTGGCATAGCCACCCCCATAAAAAACCTGGATAACTATACCATCACGGCAAAGCCGCGCGGGCGGCTACGCACGCTCTACGCAGCAACTAGTCCGTAGTACCGCTTTCGGTTCCATACGACGGCGAAGGCGTCTCGACCACATGGTGATATCGATCGATATAGATTGCACGGGCACCCAGGCGTCGCACCAAATCCTGGTGATGCGTGCTCATCAAGACCGTCTTACCCGCCGCGACGTAGGCCAGCAAGAAGTTGACCACGATGTCGCATGAATCCTCGTCGAGCCCATTGGTGGGCTCATCGAGCACTAGGATATCGGGGTTCATCGATACAACTGCCGCCAGCGCCACACGCTTCTTTTGCCCGCCCGAGAGCTGATAGGGAGAGGCGTCGGCAAGGTCGGCAACCTGGAACAGCCCCATGGCATCGCGCACGCGGCGCTCGAGCTCGTCTGCCGGCAGCCCCATCTGCGCGGGACCAAAAGCAACTTCCTCGCCCACCGTGGCGCAGAACAGCTGGGCATCGGCGTTTTGGAATACGAAGCCCACACGCTGGTGGAACTTCTGAGCAGCAGCAGAATCCTTCAGATACGCCGCATCGACCACGTGCCCGTCAAACAGGTATGCCCCTGCGTCCGCGAGTTCAAGGCCGTTAATAAGACGCATAATCGTCGTCTTGCCGCAGCCGTTGGGACCGAGCAGGGCAACGAGTTCACCACGATCGACCTGCAGCGACACGCCATCGACAACCGTATGCCCCGCATAGGAGAACACCACGTCGCGCAGCTCGATGAGCGGAACGACCTCGGCGCCGCCCACACCGTTCGTGCCCGCCGCACTATTCATATCGATCGTCAAAACGTCGCCCTTCCCCATTTACATCCCCAGTCGGAACCAGCAGCGCCTACAGCACGGCGCACAACACTGTCAGCAGCGCCACGCCGGCCGCATAGGCCGCATCGCGCCAGCCAAACCTGGCGCGCGCGGGAGCCGGATACGCACCGGCAAAGCCGCGGCAAAGCATAGCCTCGTCCATCGCGCGGCTGCATTTCATCGCCTTGATAAAGGTCATGCCCATGATACCCGCGATCGAATCGGTACGCGAAAATCCCTCGGGCGCACGGCCAACGCTGCGCAGCATGACCGATTCGCACAGATCGTGCGCCGTACGACCCAGCACCTCGATGTGCTTGAGCGCCATATCAAACGTAAAGATAACTTCGTCGGGTAGATGCAGCATCTTGAGCGCCGCCGACATGCGGCTCCACGTGAGGGTCCACGAAACGCCCAGCACCAGCGACACATTAATGAAGGTCTTGAGCGCAATCTTGAGCATGGCGCCCGTAGCGGAAGCACCTAGCAGCAGGGCAGGCAGCGCCAAAACCACTGCGAGCCCCGCGGCGCCAAGCGCCGGCACAAAGGTCGCGCGCAGCCCGCGTACGGGACGCACGGCAACGAGCACCAGCGCAATGGCCGCCATCAACATGAGGTACAGCGGGCTTTGTGTCAGGCACACGCACAGGACGCAAACGAATATCCCCACCAGGCGCACCGGAGCCGAAACGCAAGAAAGGGCGCGGTCGACCATCGACCCGCCCTCGTGCGCGCCTCCACCCAGGCGAACCCGCTCAAGCAGGCTCGCCAGGTGCAGGACGTTCTTTTGCATCACGCGATGACGAGCGCCCGTGGGCTCGTATCGCTCCTCGGCCGCAAGCCAGCTAGGCAGCTCGACCATCGCCATGGGCTCCGCTTTCCTTGACCGTCAGCGAGATCAGACGGAATGCGATGGTGAGCACCGCCA
>URBM01000160.1 GCA_900545995.1 uncultured Collinsella sp.
CCATCAATAGCGTCATTATCGCGCTCGCGCACAACGGCACCCTCGTCAACACCGACGAGCTGCGTCGCCAGCTGATCGAGCTGGGCGTACCGTTCCTCTCCAACTCGGATTCCGAGGTCGCGACCAAACTCATCGGCTACTTTACTCAGCGTACTGGCCATCTGCGCGAGGGCATTCGCAAGACCATGGAGCTCGTGCGCGGCGGCTACGCCATGACGCTCATCAACGAGCAGGCGCTCTACGCATTCCGCGATCCGCATGGCATTCGCCCGCTCGTGCTGGGCAAGCTGGTGGATGAGGGCCTGGACCAGGCCGATGCCGCATCCGTTTCGCAGTTGCCGTCGCAGGACGGCGCCGCGACGGTCGACGCCACCACCCATGTCACGCGCGCCGGCGGCTGGGTCGTTGCCTCCGAGACCTGCGCGCTCGATATCGTGGGCGCCGAGTACGTCCGCGACGTCCGTCCCGGTGAGATTTTGCGCATCAGCGCCGAGGGCCTTGTGTCCGAGCAGGGCGTGCCTGCCGCCGAAGAGCCTGCTAACTGCATTTTTGAGCAGGTCTACTTTGCTCGCCCCGATTCCATCATGAACGGCAAGAGCGTCTACGCCTGCCGTTATGACATGGGTCGTCAGCTGGCACATGAGGAGCCCGTCGAGGCCGACCTGGTCATCGGCGTGCCCGACTCCGGCCTGCCGCCCGCGGAGGGCTATTCGCACGAGAGTGGCATTCCCTTTGGCGAGGGCCTCATCAAGAACCGCTATGTGGGCCGTACGTTTATCGAGCCTACGCAGGAGCTGCGTGCCATGGGCGTGCGTATGAAGCTCAACCCGCTGCGTGACAACATCGAGGGCAAGCGCCTGGTCGTCATCGACGACTCCATCGTGCGCGGCACCACCATGGTGCAGCTCGTCAAGATGCTGCGCAACGCCGGCGCCAAGGAGATTCATATCCGCATCAACTCGCCCGAGGTCATCTGGCCGTGCTTCTACGGTATCGATACCGACGTGCAGTCGCAGCTTATCAGCGCCAACAAGACGGTCGACGAGATTTGCGAGTATATCGGCGCCGATTCGCTGGCCTTCCTTTCGGTCGAGGGCCTGCTGAAGGTCATGCCCAAGGGCGGTTACTGCGATGCGTGCTTTACCGGCCGCTACCCCGTGGCGATTCCCGAGAGCTTTGGCCGCGACAAGTTCATGGAGGGCTTTAAGCCCCGCAACCTGGACAAGCCGCTGCACTTTGATGACGACGCCGTGGTCGAGAAATACGACGATCGCAGCTGGGAAGAGGAACACGGCGAGGCCTAAAACCTGCCAAAAAGGGACAGGTTTATTTTGGTAGGTTTTACCTGCTGTTTTGTTGATATGACGGCGCGCGTTGTTATGGCGCGCGCCGAAATGAACGCAACTATGAGCACCGTTTGGCGCCCGGGCGGCGCCACGGTAGTGGGAGAGGAAGGCTCAGATGAGCGACAGCAAGCATGTGACGTATGAGGATGCCGGCGTCGATACCGCCGAGGGCGGCCGCGCCGTTGACGCTATTAAGCAGATGGTTAAGGACACCAACCGTCCCGAGGTCATCGGCGGCATCGGTGGCTTTGGTGGCCTGTTCTCGGCTGCCGCGCTTAAGGATATGGAAGACCCGATTCTGATTAGCGGTACCGACGGCGTGGGCACCAAGCTCGTGCTCGCCCAGATCATGGACCGTCACGAGACGGTGGGCCAGGACCTGGTTGCTATGTGCGTCAACGACATTCTGGCTTCGGGCGCCGAGCCGCTGTTCTTCCTGGACTACGTTGCCATCGGCCACATCGAGGCCGAGCACATGGCAAAGATCATCAAGGGTGTGGCCGACGGCTGCAAGCTCGCGGGCTGCGCGCTCGTGGGCGGCGAGATGGCCGAGCACCCCGGCGTCATGGCTCCTGCCGACTACGACCTCGCCGGATTTACCGTGGGCGTCGTCGACCGTCCCAAGATGCTCGACCCTGCGAACGTCCGCCCCGGCGACGTGATCCTGGGCCTGCCTTCCACCGGCGTGCACTCCAACGGCTACTCGCTCGTGCGTAAGGTCATTGGCGTCGACGGTATTAAGCCGGGCACGCCCGAGGCCGCCGCTAAGGCCGAGGAGCTGAGCCGTCCGCTCGAGGAACTCGGCGGCGCATCGCTGGCAGACGCCCTGTTGGCCCCCACGCGCATCTATGTCAAGCCGATTCTGGAGCTGCTGCGCGGTGGCGCTCCGGTGCACGCCATCGCCCATATCACTGGCGGCGGTATTACCGAGAACCTCAACCGCGCGCTCGCCGACGACGTCGACGCCGTGGTCACCCGCAACGGCGCCGAGATGGGTTGGGACGTTCCGCCCGTCATCACCTACGTGTCGCGCCAGGCCGAGCTCGCGCCCAACGAGGCATGCAAGACCTTCAACATGGGCGTTGGCCTGTGCCTGATCGTCGCCCCCGAGGACGAGGCTGCCGTGACCGAGGCCCTGGTCGCGCTGGGAGAGAAGCCGTTCCGCGTGGGCGAGTGCGTCGAGGGCTCCGGTAAGGTCGTGTACTCCGATGAGCGCTAACGAGCAGATGGCTGCTGCCGCGAGCCTGGGCTTTGTGCCCTACACCCGTCCGACCGGCACCGATACGGCCGAGCCGCTCAAGATCGGTGTGCTCATCAGCGGTTCGGGTACCAACCTGCAGGCGCTGATCGACCTGATCGCCGCCGGCAAGCTCAACGCTTCGATTGAGCTTGTGGTGTCGAGCCGTCCTTCGGCTAAGGGTTTGCAGCGCGCTGAGCGCGCGGGCATCCAGACGCTCACGCTGTCCAAGGATGTCTACGCCGACCCCATCGCCGCTGACGAGATCATCGCGCACGAGCTTCTCGAGCGCGGCTGCGAGTATGTGGTCATGGCCGGCTACATGCGCATGGTGCACACGCCTCTGCTGGCGGCGTTTCCCAACCGCGTGGTCAATCTGCATCCGGCGCTGCTGCCGAGCTTTACCGGTGCGCATGCGATTGACGATGCCTTTGCGCGCGGCGTCAAGGTGACCGGCGTGACCGTGCACTTTGCCAACGAGATTTATGACAACGGCCCCATCATCGCCCAGCGCGCGCTGGCTGTCGGGGAGGGCTGGGATGTCGACACGCTCGAGGAGCACATCCATGCGATTGAGCACGTGCTGTATCCCGAGGTCGTGCAAATGCTCGCCGACGGCCGCGTCCACGTGCTGGAGAGCGGCAAGGTCGCAATTGACGCGCCTCGCGGCTAGCGGCGCACAGTACAATTTAGCCGAGTAGTCAGGGTGGTCATTGGCGCCAAGGCGCACGTGGCCACCCTTTGTTTGGGTAGTCACCTGCGACGTTCTTTAACGGCTAGTCATTTAAGAACGTCCCCGATGGCTAGGTGAGAGAGGTGAGCGCATGGCGGATAACGAAGCGCTGTTTACGCCTGAGCTGGTGTTTTTTGATTGGGAGTGTGCGACGCCGGATGAGGTGTTTGCGCGGCTCGAGGGCGAGCTTGCTCCACGTGGCTACATTGCCGAGGGTTGGCTCGACGCCGTTCGCACGCGCGAGGATGCCTATCCCACGGGTCTTGCCATGCCGGCGGGAAACATTGCCATTCCGCATACCGATCCGGGGTTTGTGGCCAAGCCCTATATCGCGGTGGTGAAGCCCGCCGCGCCCGTGACATTTAACGCTATGGCTGGCATGGGCGCTCCGGTGTCGGCGCAGATCGTCATTAATCTGGGCATCGCCGAGCCGGGAGGCCAGGTCGAAGCCCTGCAGGCGCTCATGAACATCTTTATGGACGCCGATGCCGCAGCCGACGTGCTCGGCCAGACCACGTC
>URBM01000161.1 GCA_900545995.1 uncultured Collinsella sp.
TCTACACGAGCCTTATCGTCGGCAGCGTCAGATGTGTATAAGAGACAGAGGATATCGCCCTGATGCGCGTCATCCCTGGCATGACTGTGATCGTTCCTGCCGACGACGTCGAGGCCCGCGCCGTGACGCGCGCCGCCTACGAGTGCGATGGCCCCGTGTACATGCGCTTCGCCCGTTTGGCCTCGCCGGTTATCAACGACCCCGAGACCTACAAGTTCGAGTTGGGCAAGGGCATTGTCATGCGCGAGGGAGCCGATGTGACCATCATTGCCTGCGGCCTGATGGTCGGTGAGGCTCTCGAGGCCGCCGAGCAGCTTGCTGCCGAGGGCATCGACGCCGAGGTCATCAACATGCACACCATCAAGCCCATCGATGCCGACCTGATCGTCAAGAGCGCCACCAAGACCGGTCACGTCGTGACCGTCGAGGAGCACTCTGTGATCGGTGGCCTGGGCAGCGCCGTTGCCGACGTCCTGTGCGAGCAGTGCCCGACGTCGCTCAAGAAGATCGGCGTCAACGACACCTTCGGTGAGTCTGGCCCGGGTGCCGAGCTCTTGCACAAGTATGGCCTGGACGCCGCCAACATCGTGGCGACCACCAAGGAGTTCTTGGCCTAAGGCAAGGCAGATCTCAAGGACCGCTTCGCCAGTACTATGGAAACCCGGCAGGGGCGCTCTCTTGGAGAGCGCCCCTGTTTCAATTGCGGTGAAATAGGGACTGATTAGACCTTTTAACTGGTAAAACAGTCCCTATTTCACCGCAACTCATGAAGACGCCCCTCAAGCACGGTCCCATCAGGGAAAAGGGCATATATCGGCAAAGCGCAATTCAGACCCTTCCAACTTTGTATATGCAGCACTTCAAGATAAACGCAGCGACCCCTTAGTTACCGCAGGCCGGGTACAGGGTTACTCTCCAAATCTTTCCGCAGGACGGAGGAGCCCCCGCCGCGCGAAGCGCGCAGCGGGGGCTCCGACATGTCCGAGGACGATTTGGAGAGTAACCCTGTACCCGGCCGACGGGATCCCAAAGCCCGCCATGCTTCTTATGTGCAGCAAAGGCAATCCTGCTAAAATACAAAGCGCTCATGTAGTTTAAACGCACGACGATAAGGAGCACCAGTGGGTAACCACTTCCGTACCTCCGGTGCGGGCGATGATGCCCCCAAGACGCAGGCAGGCGTCCAGGGCAGTCGTTTCGCCACTCCGGATTCAGAGGGCCAGCCTGTTGCTCAGGCCCCCGCTCAGCCGGCAGATCAGGCACAGCCGGCATCCGATCCCTTTGCCTACAATCCAACCAGCGATGTCGCGCTTTCCGGCACGGCGGGTTTTGAGCCCGTTCAGGCCGTGACCGCTCGCGTGGAGCAGCCTCGGGCTGGTGCCGCCACGCCGCAGCCTACCATGGCCGGCATTCCCGACCCCTTGGCCCCTGCGGCGCCGGCTCCTCAGCCTGCGCAGTCCGGTCTCTTTGCCGCTGTTCCCGACCCCACGCAGCCTGCTGCCCCGGTGGTCGAGAGCGATCAGGCCGCCGAGGTTGCAAGCCTCGATAACGCGCTCAACAACCCCGATTTTACGTCGGTGTTTGCGCCCATCGATCCGCAGGCCAGCCGCAAGAAGATGGCCAAGCAGGCCGGTGTCGAGCCCGTCATCCTTATGGAGCATGTCACCAAGATCTATCCGGCACAGCCCAACAAGCCTGCACTCGACGACATCAACATCGAGATCTATCCGGGCGAGTTCGTCTTCCTGGTCGGTCACTCCGGTTCGGGTAAGACCACGCTGCTGTCGACGCTCAACCGCGACGTCAAGCCGACGAGCGGCCGCATCCTGGTTGCCGGTCAGGACCTCATGAAGATCAAGAACCGCAAGGTTCCGTTCCTGCGTCGCCAGATTGGCGCCGTGTTCCAGGACTTTAAGCTTCTGCCGCAAAAGACCGCCTACGAAAACGTGGCGTTTGCCCTGCAGTGCATCGGCAAGCCCAAGGGCGTCATTCGCAGCCAGGTGCCCGAGGTGCTGCGTCTGGTCGGCCTGGCCGATCAGATGGACTCGCTGCCCGACCAGCTTTCCGGTGGCGAGCAGCAGCGCGTTGCCGTCGCCCGCGCTATGGTCAACCGTCCGCCGCTGCTGATCTGCGACGAGCCGACGGGCAACCTCGACCCGGCGATCTCGCTGGGCATCATGAAGCTGCTCGAGCGTATTAACCGCACTGGCACCACCGTGATCGTCGCCACGCACGACCGCGAGATGGTCGATAGCATGCACCGTCGCGTGATCGCCCTTGAGGGCGGCCACGTTATCCGCGACCAGGAGAGGGGAGGTTACGGCAACTATGGCACCAACTAACGTGGGCTACTCCTTCAAAGAGGCAATCAGCCACTTCTTCCGTAACTGGACTACCTCGCTCGGCGCCGTCATCACGATCTTCCTTTCGCTGTTTATCATCGGCCTGTTCATTATGGGTTCCGCGATGCTGAACTCCGTGATCGGTACCGTCGAGGATCAGGTTGTCATTAATGCCTTTATTAGCGATGACGCCGATCAGGCAGACGTCCAGGCCTTTGAAGCCGAGCTCAAGACGTGGAGCAACGTCAAGTCCGTGACCTATAAGGATAAGGACGACGCGCTGGCCGAGTACACGAGCAAGATGTCGGGTAACGCCGACGCCACCATGAGCGCGCTCGACGGCCAGAACCCGCTGCCCGCCTCGTTTGCGATTGAGATGGACGATCCGTCTCAGGTCGAGAGCACGGCCAAGAAGCTCAAGAAGGATGCCGATTTCCAGAAGATCGCGGATGACGGCGACGTCAACGCGAGCGTGCTGTACGGCCAGGAGGAAGTGAGCCGCCTGTTCCAGGTGACCAACTACATCCGCATCGCCGCCGTGGTGCTCGTTGGCCTTCTGACCTTTATCGCATTCATCTTCATCAACAACACGATTCGCCTGTCCATCACGGCGCGTCGTCGTGAGATTGCGATTATGCGTCTGGTCGGCGCCAGCAACGGCTTCATTCGTGGCCCGTTTATCACCGAGGGCGTGCTGCAGGCCATTTTGGGCTCGCTGCTTTCCATCGGCGTTCTGGAGCTGCTGCGCAATCTGATGATTCCGCGTCTGCAGGAGAGCATCGGCTGGATGTCGTTTGCCCTGCCGATGCAGTACTACCTGGTGACCTATGCTGCGCTGATTCTGGTCGGCGTGATTATCGGTCTCTTTGGTTCTGCCATCGCCATGCGCCGCTACCTGCGCGTGTAGGCATGCCTGGAATTCATCCCTTCCAACGGGTCGTCTCTTATGGGGCGGCCCGTTTTTTGATCCCTAGGGGACGGCAGGATGGCGAATCATTTGGGTAGACTCTTTGGAGTCGGCAATCGATAGTTAGGAGGCGCCATGGGGCGCAATAACAAGCATAAGCGTGGAGCTCGCAATAAGCGCGGGCCGGTGCGCAGCGAACGCCGTCCGAGCCTGACCGGGCGCGTGCAGCTCCATGAGCACAGTGCCTATGTCATAACCGAGAATGGCGACTACAAGGTCATGGGCCGTGGCAAGCGCGAGATTATGGATGGCGATACCGTTGCCGTGAGCATTAAGAACAGCCCGCACGGTGAGCGGCGCGCCGTGATCGAAGGCGTGGTTGAGCGCGCAGCCATAAGCGTGGTGGGTACGTACCAGACCGCCGGTCCGCTCGGTGTGATCGAGCCGCTCGATTCGCGTCTGAAGGCTGACTTCTTCATTCTGCCTGAGGATACCTCGGCGGATCGTCTGGGCGTTCACCCGGGTGATGCTGTTGTCG
>URBM01000162.1 GCA_900545995.1 uncultured Collinsella sp.
CTTATCGTCGGCAGCGTCAGATGTGTATAAGAGACAGCCAGAATCTGCTCGAGTGCGTCCTCGTCCAGCACGGGCACACCCAGCTGCTCAGCCTTGGTGAGCTTGGAGCCCGCTTTGGGGCCGGCGACCAGATAGCTCGTCTTCTTTGACACACTGCCCGAAACCTTGGCGCCGAGCACCTTGAGCGCCGCGCCTGCCTCGTCGCGCGTGCGGTTGACGAGCGTGCCGGTGAGCACGAAGGTCAGACCCGCGAGCGGCTGTGCGTCGGCGAGCTCGCCTGCCACGCCAGCGTCGGCTGCGGCTTGCGCATGAGCGGCACCCAAGTCGACCTCGAGCGACAGGCCCGCCTGGCGCAGGCGCTCCAGCACGGCAAGGTTCTCGGGCACGGCCAGGAACTGCTTGACGCTCGCCGCAATCTTGGGACCGATGCCCTCGCACTCGGCGATGTCCTCTTCGCTCGCCAAAATGAGCTTGTCAATCGACAGGAATCGCTCGGCGATGACCTCGCCCACACTCTTGCCCACGTGGCGGATGCCCAGGGCAAACAGCACGCGACCGAGCGGCTGGCTCTTGGACTTGTTGAGCTCGGCGACGATCTTTTCGGCCGTCTTGAGGCCCACCGGAATGGGATCGCCCTTCTTAACGCCCTTTTTGCTGTTAGAGCTGGCGTACACGCGCCCCGTGTCCAGGCCGGCAATGTTGTCGACTGTGAGCTGATAGAAATCCGCGACGTCGTGGATCAGGCCGGCGGCGATCATCTTGTCGACGATCTCGTCGCCCAGGCCGTCGACGTCCATGCAGCCGCGGCTCACCCAGTGGAGCAAGCGCTCCTTGAGCTGTGCGGGGCAATCGATGGAGACGCAACGGTAAGCGACCTCGCCATCCTCGTGGACAACGGGGCTGCCGCACACGGGGCAGACCTCGGGCATGTGCCAGTCGACCGAATCGACCGGGCGCTTGTCGAGCACCGGGCCCACAACCTCGGGGATTACGTCGCCCGCCTTGTGCACGATGATAGTGTCGCCCTCGCGCACGTTTTTGCGGCGGATCTCGTCGATGTTGTGCAGCGTGGCGCGCGCGATGGTGGAGCCGGCGACCGTCACCGGGTCGAACTCGGCGACCGGTGTGAGCACACCGGTGCGGCCCACCTGGATGCGAATTTCGCGCAGGACGGTCTGCTTTTCCTCGGGCGGGAACTTAAAGGCGATGGCCCAGCGCGGCGCGCGGGCGGTAAAGCCCAGGTCGAGCTGCTGCTGGAAGCTGTCGACCTTTACGACCACGCCGTCGATGTCGTAATCCAGGTCACCGCGATGTTCGAGCGCCTGGGCACAGAACTCGTGAACCTCGGCGGGTGTGGCGCAACGGGCAACGTTAGGGTTGACGCTGAAGCCGGCGCTACGCAGCCAATCGAGGAACTCGCGCTGGCTGTGGACATGCAGTGGGTCAGTATCGGCGATGGCATAGATAAAGGTGGCCAGGTCGCGGCGCGCCGTGACCTTGGGATCCTTTTGGCGCAGGCTGCCGGCGGCGGCGTTGCGCGGGTTGGCGAAGGGGTCGCGGCCCTCGGCATCGGCCTCTTCATTCAGACGAACAAAGCTGCCCTTGGGCATGTAAACCTCGCCGCGTACCTCAATGGTGCGCTCGCGGTCGGCGCCCATGTGGGCGAGCGCCGGCTCGGACAGGTGCATGGGCACATCCTTGATGGTGCGCACGTTGAGCGACACGTCCTCGCCCGTGGTGCCATCGCCACGTGTGGCCGCACGTACGAAGGTGCCGTTTTGGTAGGTAAGCGCCACACCCAGGCCGTCGATCTTAAGCTCGCAGGTATAGGTGACGCTGCCGGCACCGAGCGCATCCTCGGCGCGCTGGAGCCACGCGTCGAGCTCGTCCAGATCCATGGCATCGTCCATGGAATACATGCGTGCCATGTGCGTGACCGGCGTAAACTGCTCGCTCACGTAGCCGCCCACGCGCTGGGTATAGCTATCGGGCTTCACCAGGTCGGGGTAGGTTGCCTCGATTTCCTGCAGCTCAACGAGCATTTTGTCAAAGGCGGCGTCCGTGATCTCGGGCGCATCGAGCATGTAGTAGCGATAGGCGTGGTAATCGAGCTCGTGGCGCAGCTCGGCCGCGC
The DNA here is from genome assembly GCA_900545995.1 of uncultured Collinsella sp. Taxonomy (GTDB): domain Bacteria; phylum Actinomycetota; class Coriobacteriia; order Coriobacteriales; family Coriobacteriaceae; genus Collinsella. Next base: position 2,135 of record URBM01000162.1, read on the forward strand.
GCGCTGCCGCCTGGGCACGGGCATCGGACGGTGCGGTGGCTTCCGCGGTCGCGGGTGTTTCGGTATCGATGTCCACGCCGTCACCAAACAGGCTCGATTGCTCCATAGCGGCACTCCTTCGCTCGATTTCAAACGGATACAAGAGTACCACCGGTCGCAATGGGGCCGAATAGCGGTCTCAAACCGCACCGAATCGGCAGCCGCCAGACTGGGGTGGACAGTTAGTTCAGATACGTATAAATCCTAGAGCTGGATTAGACACGAACACCCCTGTTTCAACTAATTTGGGCTCCCTGAGACCATGTAAACGTCCCGCTCGCCCTCCCAAACACCCATTCAAACCCCATCCCAATCAAAAATTGCTCAAAACGCATCCCAAGCTGCCCCAGATTTATACGTATCTGAACTAACTGTCCAGACCATTACGAACCAGGCCTCTTACCAGCCACAAGTGATCCGTTTTCCTCCGTCCCCAACGGATCAATAAGAAAAGAGGGGCTGTCCCGCGTTGATGGGACAGCCCCTCTGGCTTCGGCATGTGCGAAATGGCTCGTTAGTAACCCTGGCCGTAGCCCTGACCCTGGCCCTGCTGGCCCAGCAGCTCCTCCAGGTACTGGCGCAGCTGCTCGTCGGTAATACCGCCGTTGCCGGTGTCGGTCGAACTGTCGTCCTGCTGCTGGTTCTGCAGCTCCTCATCGGAGCCCAGCTCGACGGTGACCTTCTTCTCTTCCTTGCCGCGCATGAGCGTGATCTCGACCTTCTCGCCCACCTCGTGGCTGCGCAGCGCGATAATCAGGCCATCGGCGCTCGTGATCTCGTCGTCGCCCAACTTGGTGATGACGTCGCCCTCCTGAATGCCGGCCTTGGCGGCAGGACCGTCCTCAACGACGCTCGCCACATACGCGCCGCTATCGGTGCTCAGCTTGTTGGTGCGGGCGTTGAGCGCGTTGACGCTCGAAAGCGTAGCGCCCAGATACGGATGAACCGGCGTCTTGCCGCCGATGATCTGGTCGGCAATGTTCTTGGCGTAGTTAACGGGAATAGCAAAGCCCACGCCCGAGCTGGAGCCCGAATAGCTCTCGATGAGCGAGTTGATGCCCACCAGCTCACCATTGTCGTTAACGAGCGCGCCACCCGAGTTGCCCGGGTTGATGGCGGCATCGGTCTGGATCATGTTGGCATAGATAGTGTTACCGTTGGTAGAGCTCATGGCCGTGGAGCGATACAGTGCCGACACAATGCCCGTGGAGACAGACTGCTCGTTGCCGAACGGCGAGCCGATGGCCATGACCCACTCGCCCACGTTGAGCTTGGAGGAATCACCGATCTCGATCGGCGTGAGCTTGGAGGCGTCGGCATCCTTGAGCTTGATGACGGCCAGGTCGCTCGAGGCGTCGTTGCCCACGAACTCGGCCTCGTAGGTGGTGCCGTCGTCCATGGTCACCACGTACTGGTCGTAGCCGTCGACCACGTGGTTGTTGGTGAGGATGTGGCCCTCGGTATCGAGCACCACGCCCGAGCCGACGCTGCCCGAGCCTGTCTCTTATACACATCTGACGCTGCCGACG
>URBM01000163.1 GCA_900545995.1 uncultured Collinsella sp.
TCTACACGAGCCTTATCGTCGGCAGCGTCAGATGTGTATAAGAGACAGGTCGAACGGTCCGCTGTAGACCTGCGTCGACACGCGATACGACATCTTCGACCTCCTTTGACGGCGCCTTCGCGGCGCGGTTTGAGTGCATGTTACGACTGTTTTGCACGGTCGACCTGTAAGTTTACCCTAGATGCCGGCAATTGCGAAGTTGAGCAGGTGCTCAGCCAGCGGATACACGGTAACGTCGAAATAGCGGCCGATCACGTCGATGCCGGTCCACATGGGCAGCAGATACAGCACGATGATAAGGATGGGCATGGCGTATTGCTGCAGACGATAGTAGTTGGCGAGCACCTTGCCTTTGAGGAACGGCACAATGATCGACGAGCCGTCGAGCGGCGGAATCGGGATGAGGTTAAAGAACGCGAGCGACAGGTTGACCACGATAAAGGTGGCGCCGAAGTTCATGATTTGCGAAGCCACGGCAAAGGACATGCTGGCGTAGAGGTTGCCGTATGCCGCATGCATGAGGGCGGCCGCGAGACACGCGAGTGCGATGTTCGATGCAGGGCCGGCCGCACTCACCAGGACCTCGTCGCGCTTGGGGTGCTTGAGGTTGCTGAGGTACACAGGTACGGGTTTGGCAAAGGCGAACACCGGACCACCGGCCGCGAGCATAAGCAGCGGCAGAAGAATGGTGCCGAACGGGTCGATGTGGTTGAGCGGGTTGAGCGAGACGCGGCCGCGCGAGCGGGCCGTCTTGTCGCCGAGCGCCCAGGCCGCGGCGGCGTGCGCACTCTCGTGGATGACGATGCCCACGATGACGGCGACGGCGCTCGCAAGCAGGTTCATGAAGTAGCTGCTGGACATAGCGCTCCCCTAGCGAACGCGGCGCGAGGCGCGCGTGAGCAGGTAGTCGGCCACAAACAGGATGACGGCGACGATGGCGTAATCCAGGCGGAACACGCCGCCAAAGGGCGATGTGATGACGCCGTATCCAGCGATGGCACTCGGCAGCGCGCGCGAAAGCTCGACGACAAAGCCGACGATCTGCAGCTTGGCGGTGAGGCCGCTAAAGCACAGCAGCACGGTCATCGCGCTCATAAAGATGCCGCAGATGCGGCAGGCGATGGCGATGATGCTCATCGCCACGGCGGCGGCCTTACGAGAGTTCACGCGCGGTCTCCTCTTCGATCTGGGTGGAAAGCTCGAGCCATTCGTCCTCGAGCTTGGGCAGCTCTTGCTTAAGGCCGTTATATTCCCCCAGCGCGGCGTTGAACTTGTCCTGATAGGCATAAAGCTCTTCGCTTGCCATCAATTCCATAAGCTCGTCATAGCGGGTGCGCTTTTTTTCGAGCTCGGTCTCGATCTTCTTGAGCTGGTTGCGCACGCCCTTGAGCTTTTTGTTGAGCGCGGCACGGGCCTGGGCCTCGGCACGCTTTTGCTCCTTGGTCTTTTTGCCCTCGGCCGGCTTGGGTGCAGCGGCGGGGGTGTTGGGCTGAGCTGCGCTTGCTTTGGTGGACTTGGCCGCGGCCGGCGCGCTCTCCCCTGCCGCCTCGGCGGCGGCGCGGGCGGCGAGGTCCTCGCGCTTGTAGAGGTAGTAGTCGTAGTCGCCGTCGTAGACCGTGACCTTGCCGTCGCGGATATCGATCACGCGGTTGGCCACGGCGCGCACCAGGTGCTCGTCGTGGCTGATCAGCACAATGGTGCCGGGGAAGTTTTGCAGAGCGTTCTCGAGCATGTCCACCGAGTCGATGTCCAGGTGGTTGGTGGGCTCGTCCAGGCACAGGAGTGCCTCGGGGGCCACGAGCATCTTGGCCAGCGCCAGACGGGCCCTCTCGCCACCGGAAAGGACGCGGACCTGCTTTTCGATGGAATCGTTGTCGCTAAAGAGGAAGGCTCCCAGCAGGCTGCGCTGCTGTGGCACGGTCCACTTGGGCGTAACGGTGTCGATCTCTTGCAGGACGGTATTGGACTCGGTCATGCCCTCGAGCGCGTGCTGGGCGTAGTAGGCCACGCCCACGTTGGTGCCCAGGTCGCGGGTGCCGGTGGTGGGCGGCTCCAGGCCGGCGATGATCTTCATGAGGGTGGACTTGCCGGCGCCGTTAGGACCGACGAGCGCCACGTGCTCGCCGCGGTAGAGCTTGAGGTCGATGCCGCTGTAGATGTGCTTGTCGCCGTAGGATTTGGATACGCCCTCCAGGCCCACGACCATGTCACCGGAGCGCGGCGGATCGGGGAACTTAAAGTCGATGTGCTTGTGGCCCTCGGGCAGGATGACGAGCTCCTTTTTGATCTGCTCGATCTTGCGGATGCGCTCCTGCGCCTGGGCGGCCTTGGTGGGCTTGTAGCGGAACTTGTCGACGAAGACCTGCATATGGGCGATGTCGCGCTCCTGGGCAGCGCGCTTTGCTCGCATCTGCTCCAGGTTGTCCTCGCGCTGCTTGAGATAGCTGCTGTAGTTGCCGGTGTAGGTGGTTACGCGGCGGTTCTCGAGGGCGGCGACGTGGTCGACGCAGGCGTCCATGAAGGCGCGGTCGTGGCTGACGATGAGGACGGCGCCGTCGTAGTTCGCGATAAAGACGCGCAGCCACTGGACGCTTTCGAGGTCCAGGTGGTTGGTGGGCTCGTCCAGAAGCAGCAAGTCGGGATGGCGCAGGAAGAGCTTGGCGAGCGCGATGCGCATCTGCCAGCCGCCGGAGAACTCGGAGCACGGGCGCTCAAAGTCGGTGACCTTAAAGCCCAGGCCGGACAGGATTTTGCGCGCGTTGCTCTCGAGCTCGTAGCCGCCCAGGTGCTCAAAGCGGTCCTGGACCTGGCCGTATTCGTTAAGGAGTGCGTCGACGTCCTTGCCCTGTTCGGAGAGCTCGGTGATCTGGGCCTGCAGCTCTTTGGCGCGCTCGCCCATGCGGCGGATTTCCTTGGCGGCGGCCATGACCTCGGCGAGGATGGTGGTGTCCTTGTGCTCCAGGTTTGTTTCCTGCTCTAGGTAGCCCACCTGGCAGTCCTTGGCGTACTGGACCTGGCCGGCGTCGGGGCTGTCGATGCCCATGATGATTTTGAGCATGGTGGTTTTGCCGGCGCCGTTGGGACCCACGAGCGCGAAGCGCTCGCCGGGGTTGATCTGGAAGGACGCGCCGCTAAAGAGGACGCGCGCGCCGAAGCTTTTTTCGATCTTGTCGACCAGGAGGATCATGGTGCCGCCTTTGACCTTGTGTGCCTATATGAAAAAAGGCCCCAACTTGCGTTGGAGCCTCATTCAATGCTCGGGTGGAGACGAGGGGGATCGAACCCCTGACCTCTTGACTGCCAGTCAAGCGCTCTCCCAGCTGAGCTACGCCCCCGTGCGAAGAAGTACTATACGGGAACTCGGACGGCGATGCAAGGACAATTTCGGAAAAACTTTCGGCGGCGGGGGCGGGGATGCGAAACGGACTCGTGAGCGAGGGGCCCGCGAAGACCGATCCGGCCCGCGGGGCGCGCCCCGCGGGCGGCGGCGTTGCCGCCGCCACCCTCTCCGGCGCCCTTGGGACATCCCGAATCCCGCGGACCGCCGTTTCTCGCATCCGCGGCGCGGTCCGCCATCCGCCCAACGGCCGTCCCGCCGGCGCCGGGCCCATTATCGGGGCCAACCGAGCCCCCGCACACCCGACGATTCCAAAACCTGTCTCTTATACACATCTCCGAGCCCACGAGACATCTCAGGATCTC
>URBM01000164.1 GCA_900545995.1 uncultured Collinsella sp.
CGAGCCTTATCGTCGGCAGCGTCAGATGTGTATAAGAGACAGCGCCAGTGGCGCCTGACGCCGGAGCAGCGCGAACGCTTCGACGTTGCCCTGAACCGCTGGCTCAAGTCGGCCGTTCGTGCCGACCTGCTTGCCTGGCCGTGCGTTCGCGCCGAGGTGCCGTTCTTTTCGCTGGGCTGCGAGGACGAGGACATCGCTCGCTACGGTGCATATGCCGAGGGCGCCATCGACGCTTTGGCGACGAACCCGGCCGATCCGTCACGCGCGCTGGTCATCGACTACAAGACGGGCGGCACACCGGACGAGACGCCGGAACAGTTGCAGGAGAAGCACGTCCTGCAGGCGCGCGTCTACGCTGATGTTCTACACAAGGCGGGCTTTGAGGCCGTGACCGTCAAGTTCGTCCGCGTGGAACAGGCCGATCCGACTCTCTTCGTCAATCCCGCCGAGCCCCAAGTAGTCACCTACAATCTCTAGCCCTCAGATAACTTGCGGTGGAATAGTTCCTGTATTGCGGCCCAGATGGCCCAAGCGGGAACTATTTCACCGCAACTGCAAGAGGAGCCGTGTGGGTTTGGCTAGGTTCGGGTGCTGTCCGTGCCGTGGGGTAAAATCGTTCAGTCAGAACACGAACCCGCATCGGAGCTCATCACATGGCATTCGTCCATCTGCACAATCACACTGTTTTTTCCATGCTCGACGGCGCAACCCGTATCCAGGATATGGTCAACCGTGCCGTTGAGCTTGGCATGCCCGCCGTGGCCATTACCGACCACGGCTACATGTATGGCGTGCCCGACCTGGCGCTGGCCTGTGACGCCGTCAACCACAACACGCCCGAGTACAAAACCTGGAGCCACGATAAGGCCTTCTTGGAAAAGGACCGCCGCGACGAGCTGGTGGAGCCCGATCCCGAGGAAAACCCGCGCGAGCATGCCCAGTATGTGAAGGACATGGCCATGTGGGACGAGAAGGGCAACATCGATGAGCTCAAGCCGCCCCTGGTCATCAAGCCCATCTTTGGCTGCGAGGTCTACTTTACGCCGGACGAGACCCTTGCCCGCGACCACAAGCCCGAGCTCTACCACATGATCCTTCTGGCCAAGGACCAGGAGGGCTACGTCAACCTGATGCAGACGGTCTCCGAGGCCGCCGTGCAGGGCTTTTATTACAAGCCGCGCGTGACGCTCGACAACCTGCGCCGCCATGCCAAGGGCATGATCTGCACCAGCGCCTGCATCGCGGGCATCATTCCCAAATACATCGACCGCGGTGACATGGAGGGCGCCATCAAGTGGGCCGAGACCTTCCGTGATACCTTCGAACCTGGCGACTTTTATATCGAGATCCAGGAACACGGCATCACCACCGACAACGGCCTGACCGATGAGCAGATGGACCGCACGCTCATCGACATCGCCAAGCAGGTAGGCGTCAAGGTCATCGCCACCAACGACTTCCACTACCTGCGCCGCGAGGACGCTCCCGTGCAGGACGTCATCATGTGCATTGGCATGAACGCCAAGGTCGACGATCCCAACCGCATGCGCATGACCGGCTCGGAGTTTTACATGAAGACCGAGGAGGAAATGCGGGCGATGTTTCCGTATTGCCCCGAGGCCTGCGACAACACGCTCGAGATCGCCGACAAGTGCTACGTGGAGCTGGACTGGGACTCCATCATCCTGCCACGCTTCCCGTTGCTCGATCCCGGCGAGACGCACGAGAGCCAGTTCCGCCGCGAGTGCGAGAAGGGCCTGCGCCAACACTATGGCGACGACTGGGCCACGCGCGAGATCGGTGGCGTCAACATCAAAGAGCGCTTTGAGTACGAATACAAGGTCATCTGCGACAAGGGCTTTGCCGCCTACTTTTTGATCGTCGCTGAGTACGTGCAATGGGCCAAGGACAACGGCATTGGCGTCGGCCCCGGCCGTGGCTCGGCTGCCGGCGCTATCGTCGCCTACGCCATGAACATCACCGCGTTCGATCCGCTCGAGAACGGCCTGATGTTCGAGAGGTTCCTGTCCCCGCAGCGTACCGAGATGCCCGATATCGATATGGACTTCGACGATGAGCGGCGCCTCGAGGTCGTGGAGCACGTTCGCCAGCTCTACGGCCCCGAGAAGGTCACCCACGTCATCACCTACTCGACCATTAAGGCCAAGCAGGCCATCAACGACGCCGCTCGCGTCCTGGACTACCCGGTCTACATGGGCCAGCGTCTGTCCAAGATGGTCTCGAGCGACCCCAAGGTCAAGCTCAAGCAGGTGCTCGAAAAGCAACCCGGCAAAGAGGACCTGTTTAACCCCGATTTTGCCGAGGCCTATAAAAAGGACGACGACGCCCGCCGCATCATCGACACGGCGCTCTCAATCGAGGGCCTCACCCGTGGCGAGGGCGTGCACGCGTGCGCCGTTCTGATCTGCCGCGACCCCGTCAACGAGCACGTGCCCACCAAGCTCGACACCAAGGGCGGCGTCGAGATTACCCAGTACGAGGGCCATACCGTTGCCGACATGGGCCTGCTCAAGATGGACTTCTTGGGCCTGCGCACGCTGACTGTTATCTCCAAGGCCAAGGCAAACATCAAAAAGAACTTCGGCATCGACATCAAAGAGGAAGAGATTCCTTTTGACGACCCCGAGATCTTTAAGCTCATGGGTTCCGGCCACACCGCCGGCGTCTTCCAGGTCGAGTCCGCAGGCATGACGGCCACGATCAAGAACATGAAGCCCACCGAGTACAAGCACGTCGTAGCATTGATCGCCCTGTACCGCCCGGGCCCGCTGGGCGCCGGCATGGTTTCGTCCTACATCAACCGTATGAACGGCAAGGAGCCGGCGGTCTCCTACGACGACCGCCTGGACGACATCCTGGGCGAAACCTACGGCACCATGGTCTACCAGGAGCAGGTTATGCTCATCTCCGTCGAGATGTGCGGCTTCTCCAAGGGCGAATCGGACTCGCGTATCCGTAAGCCCGTGGCTAAGAAGAAAATCAAGCTGCTCACGTCGACGGTGCTCCACTGGGAGGATGGCTCCGACGAGACCACCTACGACCACTGGATGAACGGCGCCATCAAGAACAACTATACGCGCGAGGTCGCCCAGAAGATTTGGGACGATGTTCTCGAGTTCGCGTCCTACGCCTTCAACAAGTCGCACTCCGCCGGCTACGCCATCCTGGTTATGCAGACGGCGTGGCTCAAGGCGCACTATCCGCACGAGTACATGGCGGCCGTTCTGACGTCCTATACGGGCAAGACCGACAAGATCGTGCACTACGTCTCGGCATGCCGTCACGACGGCATCCCCGTGCTGTCGCCAGATGTCAACGAGTCCGGTACCGAGTTCACGGCTACCAAGGAGGGCGTGCGCTTTGGTCTGGCCGGCATCCGCGGCGTGGGCACCGGCGTGGCGCAGGCGATTATCGCCGAGCGCGAGGCGGGCGGCCCGTTTAAGACGCTGCACGACTTTGTCGAGCGCGTGGACTCGAGCCAGGCCAACCGCCGCGTGATCGAATCGCTCATCAAGGCAGGCGCCTTCGACTCCACGGGGTATCCGCGTCGCCAGATGATGCACTTTGTGGACAAGAACAACCCCGAGAACCTGTCTCTTATACACATCTGACGCTGCCGACGATAAGGCTCGTGTAG
>URBM01000165.1 GCA_900545995.1 uncultured Collinsella sp.
TCTCGTGGGCTCGGAGATGTGTATAAGAGACAGGGTATCGACTCGCGCGTCATCATTGATCAGATGGGCGCCGAAAAGCTCACTGGTTTGGGCGACATGCTGTTCTCAAAGGTCGACTGGGGCAAGCCTCGCCGTATCCAGGGCTGCTTTGTCTCGGATGACGAAATCAACGAGATTGTCGAGTTCGTTAAGTCGCAGAGCGAGCCCGACTACCACGAGGAGATTCTGTCCGCCGTGGCGCCCGCTTCCATGTCCATGGCGGGTGGCGGCGGTATTGTCCGCACCGGAGTCGCCGAGCCGCAAGACGATGATCCGCTCATTTGGGAAGCCGCCCATATTGTGGTGGAATCGCAGCTTGGCTCCACATCTGGCCTGCAACGCCGCCTGAAGGTTGGCTATGCGCGTGCCGGGCGTATTATGGACATGCTGGAAGAAAAGGGTGTCGTCGGCCCGCCCGACGGTTCCAAGCCGCGCGAGGTCCTGTTGGACGAGGAGGGGCTTGCCGCGCTGGAATCTGTCGACGCCGAGATGGCACGTGAAGATCGTGAGTTTGGAGGATTCTGATGGCTGCACGCTTTGGTGACATGCTGCTCGAGCAGCGTCGCCGAATGGGCCTTTCCATTCAGCAAGTCGCCAACACCATCAAAATCAGGCCGCAGATCATCGAGTTTTTCGAGACCGGTAACTTTGCTTCGATGCCGCCGCGCGGCTATGCGCAGGGCATGATTTCGAGCTATGCTCGCTTTTTGGGCCTCAATCCGCGCGAGGTCGTCAATGCCTACTTTGACGATTTGATGGCATACGAACGCGAGACGTCGCAGCAGGGCGGTCGTTTTCAGGACGCCGCCGGCTACGTCAATTCGCGTTCCTCGGTCGATAACGGGCGCTTCCTGATGGTTCAGGGCGGTCGTTCGACCCGCTATGGACAGCGTCCTCAGCAGGCCGGTTATATTACCGAGACGGGTTCGGGCGAGGAGATTCGCTCACAGCGTGACCGGTTCCGCAGTACGCCGATGCCCGAGGACCGTGCACTTCCCGCTGCCCGAGGCGTGGCGCGTGACCCTCGTGCCGGCTACGGCGACGGCGGCTATTCCGATCGCGGTTACCGTGGTGCCTCTACGGGACGCTCTCGCGGTGGCTATGCGGATGCCGATACCACGCAGGTGACGCCGCGTCTTCGCTCTCAATCACAGCCGTATGGCCAGCGCTCTTCGGCTCCGCGTTCGGGCCAGCGTGGCTATCAAGGCCGCGGTGAACTTGCGCCCCGCTCGGGTCAGCGCAGCCTTCAGGGCCAGGGTGGCTATCGCGGCCGTTCCGATAGCAATCGTGGTCGTATGCCTCAGGGAGGCGGCCGCAGCAGTTCCAATCGTGGACGCGGCGGATCACGTACTCCTCAAAACAACGGGCTCGATCCGCGTATCGTCTACGCCGGCATCGGTGCCGTTGCGCTGCTGTTGATTGTGCTCATCGTGGTGCTTCTGCGCGGCTGCGCATCTTCGGCGCCCGAGACCACGCCCGAGACGCCCACTGCTACCAAGACGACGACCAAGAAGTCTTCTAAGAAGACCGAAACGGTCGACGAGGACGAAGACACCGATGAGGCGACGAATGAGTCGACTGACTCGGACGCTACCAAGACGACGGCCAAGAAGGAAGAGAACGAGGTCACGAAGGTCAAAGTCTCCGTTGCCAAGGGAAAGACCGCGTGGATTGAGGTCAAGGTCGACGGCAAGTCGGTCTATGGCGCCCAAGCGACTGGCCCCTTTGAGCAGGAGTACACGCCCGAGTCCTCGATCGAGATCACCACGTCCAAGCCTTCCGATGTCACCGTTACCAAGAACGGCGAAAAGGTTCGCTACGACACCAAGACGTCGGGCGTGGCGCGCGTGACCATCACCGTTCCCAAGAAGGAGACGGCTGACTCCGAGAATGGTGAAAGTGCTGATGGCACCGATTCCACCGATGGTGCCGATACCACCGACGTTACCGATGCCCAGTCCACGGATGGCGCCGATACCGCAACTGACGGTCAGACACCCACCGATTCTACCGACTATTCGTACGATAGCTACTAAGCCGCTCGTACGCGAAAGGAAACATCATGGCTAAAGATTCCAGCTTCGACGTCGTGTCCGAGGTCAACATGCAAGAGGTCGACAACGCCTTCCAGCAGACCACGCGCGAGATTTCCCAGCGCTATGACCTTAAGGATTCCGGCGCCACGATCGAGCTTTCGAAGGGCGACAAGCTCTTTACGATCAGCGCCCCGGCTGACTTTGTCTCTAAGCAGATTATCGACGTGCTGAGCTCCAAGCTCATCAAGCGCGGCATCGATCTTAAAGCTGTTTCCTGGGATGCCCCGCAGGCTGCCTCCGGCGGCACCGTGCGTGTGCTCGGCCACATCGTCGAGGGCATCGACCAGACGACCGCCAAGAAGATCAACAAGGACATCAAGGATCAAAAGCTCAAGGTCAAGGTGACCATCGAGGCCGATAAGCTTCGCGTTTCCTCTGCTTCGAAGGATGCTCTGCAGACCGTGATCCAGTTCCTGCGCGATCAGGACTACGGCCAGCCGCTGCAGTTTACCAACTACCGTTAATTCATTCGAAAGGACCGCTCTCCAACATGGATACACCGTTGGGCTCCGTGCTCTACATCACCCTCGGGTGCGCTAAGAACGAGGTTGATACCGACCGCATGCGTTCTCTTTTGACCGCCGCGGGCTACGAGGAGGCATTCGACCCGCAGGATGCCGATATCGCCATCGTCAATACTTGCTCGTTCCTCGCCTCCGCAACGTCCGAGAGCATCGAGACCACGCTCGAGCTCGCCAACGAGGTTCAGGACGGCGTTCGTTCTTGCCCCATCGTCATGTGCGGCTGCGTGCCGTCGCGTTATGGCGATGACCTGCCTGACGAGCTGCCCGAGGTCGCTGCCTTTGTGAAGGCCGACGAGGAAGACGGCATCGTGGCGGTCATCGATGGCGTGCTGGGTGTCGAGCGCGAGATTGCAGCCTATATCCCGCAGGTCAAACGTACCGTCGAGGGTGCTGTCGCCTACGTCAAGATTTCCGATGGCTGCAACCGCTTCTGCAGCTTCTGCATGATTCCCTATATTCGCGGTCGCTATCATTCGCGCAATGCCGAGAGCATCATCTCCGAGGTGCGCGACCTGGTTGCCGGCGGTGTGCGCGAGATCGTGCTGATCGGCCAGGACACGGGCATCTGGGGTACCGACTTTGCCGACGAGGACGTCGCCGATGGCTCGCCGCGCAATCTGGCGCAGCTGCTGCAGGCCGTTGCTGAGTCGGTGCGTCCTCATAACGTCTGGGTCCGCGTACTCTACCTGCAGCCCGAGGGCATGACTGACGAGCTTATCGAGACCATTCGCGATACGCCCGAGGTGCTGCCCTATATCGATATCCCCGTGCAGCACTGCGACGCGCGCATCCTCAAGGCCATGCGCCGCTCCGGTTCGCGCCAGGAACTCGAGGACCTGTTCCGCGACCTGCGCGAGCGCATCCCCGGTATCGTGATCCGCTCCACGGCCATGGTCGGCTTCCCGACCGAGACCGACGACGAGTTCCGCGATCTTATCGACTTTATGGACACCGTCGGCTTTGACTACACGAGCGTCTTTGCCTACT
>URBM01000166.1 GCA_900545995.1 uncultured Collinsella sp.
ACGAGATCCTGAGATGTCTCGTGGGCTCGGAGATGTGTATAAGAGACAGGCCAATTGCAGCGCACCTTCCAGATATAGTTGCGTAATGACCACGCTCGCCGAGCAGTTGGGAATCAGGCCGACAAGCGCCGAGCCCAAGACGGCGAGCGTCTCGTTGCCACGCAGGAACTGCTCGATCGCGGACTCGCCGAAGGTCTCGAGCACGGCGACCAGGACCAGCGTCACCAGGAAAATAAAAACCGAAACCTGCACAGTGTGCGAGATCGCGCTGCGGATAATCGACAGAACGGACGCGCCCTCGTGGGAGTGGTCGTGGCTGTGGCCGTGATGGTGCTCATGCTCGCCCGTGTGACCGTGATCATGGCTGTGTCCGTGGTCGCGCTCGTGTTCATCTTCATCATCGCAACCGCAATGGTCGCGCTCGCACAACTCGTGGATGTGGTCGGCGCTCACGCCCGCCTCGGCCACCTCGTCGATGATGTCACCGCCGCTGTGGTCATCGTGCGCGCAGTTCACATGGGCAGGATTGGCCGCGGTTCCCAGCACGGTACGGCGAATCGCCGCGTGCGCGCGGGCGTTACGGCGCAGGCCGCGAATGGCAGCGTCCACGATAAAGCCCGTGACCAGCGCGATCAGTGCTTTCGAAGCCAAAAGCATCGCCATGGTCTGCACGGGCACCTGCTCGGCGAGCAACAGCGGCAGCATCTCATCGGAGGTCGAAAGGAACACCGCCACCAACGTGCCCAAGGTCACGACGCGACCGGCGTACAGTGTGGCCGCCATTGCCGAAAAGCCGCACTGCGGCACCATGCCCAGCAACGAGCCAACCACGGGACCCGCGGCGCCGGCGCGCTTGATGGCCCCGTTAACGCGGTCACCCGCGACGTGCTCCAAGGTCTCGAGAGCCAGATACGTCACCAACAAGAATGGCACCAGCGAGAGCGTGTCCTTGCCGGCGTCAAGCAGAATATCAATCAGCAAATCCATGACGGATGGAACCTTTCGTGTCTTTCGGCAGCATTGTAAAAGTCCTAGCGGTCAACTAGGGTATTGTAGTTGTCCTAGGCGCGATGCCAATAGTTGCCCATGGTAAACTATCATCTCGCCACATCTCAATGAACCCGAGCCGCGCGGTGCGGCCCGTCCAAGGAGCAGTTATATGAACGTTTCACAAGCACTCGAATACGAGCGCCAGCCGTTTATTCCCATGTTTATCTATGGCGATCACGGCGCCATGGAGTCCGAGCGCCAGAAGGGCGAGGAGGCCCTTAAGGTGCTCGAAACCGAGTACTTTACCGCCGAGGGCGACCCCAGCTTCGACTTTGCCACCGTGCGCGACCTGGCTGACCGCAACCGCGACCTGTGCGACCAGATTGGCGAGGCACGCCTGCGCAACGTGACGCCCGCGACGCTTTCGCGCGGCCTGTCCGATGCCGACACCTGCGCCGCCATCGGTAAGATGCAAAAGCGCACCGCCGCGTCGGTCATGCGCGAGATCCGCGGCGACCGCGACGCGCTCGGCGTGGCCTACGCCCGCAAGCCCATCCAGGGCACCGTGCTCGGTATCGACATCGAGACCACCGGCCGTGCACCCGAGCGCGGCTATATCATCAACGTGGGCTGGGAGATCATGGATCTCACCAGCGACGCCGTGCCGCATGACGCCGAGGCACACTACTGTGGCCTGCCCGACATCTACCGCGGCGAGGATGTGCCGTTGTCGAATATCCACCACATCACCTGGGACGACATTGACAGCAAAAAGCCGTTCCGCGAGAACAAGGAATTGCAGAAGCAGCTGCTCAAGCTTATGAAGAAATACCCGTACATGGCGCATAACGCCGCGTTCGAGGACAGCTGGTTCAAAATTCATCTGGACGGTTACGCCGAGGCACGCCGCGCCGGCAAGATTATCGTCATCGACTCGCGCCAGATCTGCCGCAGCCTGGATGCCGACGTCCGCTCGCTCCCCCGCGAGTCCGCGCCCGCCGCGCTCGAGAACTGGGCCCGCCGCCGCGGCACCCTCGCCGCCGACGCCAACGAGCAGCACCTGGGCCTCGACGACACCGACCTCATGCTCCGCACCGTCCAAGCCGAGTTCAACCTCAAGAACCTGTTTGCCAAGTAGAAACGTCTACGACAAACTCCGACGTAGATCACGAGCGGCCTCGCAGCGGGAAACCCCGCAGCGGGGCCGCCCTACGTTTCACAGATAGATCTGCCATCACAAATTCTGAACCCTCATTTTGAACGATTTCGACCAATTCCCAACACGCAATTCGTTGTCGGATGGTGATACATCGATATCAAATGTGCAGCAATTGAGTATTTATATGCTATAGCTAAGCTGCGAAAACTTTTATTTAGGGCATACCAACTCATAATTGCGTCAAGCTTTTGGACAGCATTTGGTTAGACCTCTAAAACGGCTTTTCCACTCAGTGCCATCAACACGGCATTAGCTGACACGATATATACCATGAGTATCGTATTGTCACATACCACTGCAAAAGCGGTCTACCAGGCCGCGCATTCGGTGTCTGCGAAAGGCATCGAATCCTGTAGTCCTGCCGCGATTTACGGATCATGTCCCACCGGAACGCTCCTTGACGCAGCCACAGAATGGCTCACCAAACATGATGTTTCCCTCGACGCAAATGATTCCCTCGAGGTGATGGTGTTTGATCGCAGGAATGCGCGCTATGCAATGAACTGTCAGTGCCACGTTTCTTCAAAACGATTCTCGAACTCACGCTTTATAGAGCTCAAAGATGGCATCTTCATTGTTGGCGTTGAGCTTTGCGCACTTCAGGCCGCCACCTATCTTTCTTTTCGCGAACTAGTGGAGTACTACTTTGAACTGTGCAGCGCTTACTCCCTTGGAACCGGCTCTTCCACCTCTTATAACGAGCGTTTCGCGCTCACCTCGACCGAGAGGCTAAAACAGTTCTTTAATTCCATTACCAGATGCGACGGTCTGGCCCTTGCCCGAAAGGCGATCCAATGTGTGCGCGACGGATGCCGGTCTCCTATGGAAACAGCCTTTGTCATGATGCTAACGCTGCCCAAAAGCGAAGGAGGGCTTGGTATTAAGGGAATTGAGACCGATTACGAGGTGCAGGTCACCACTGCCGCAAAGAATCTCACGAGACGCAAAAAGTTCTTTATGGATGCGTATCTAAAGAAATCTCGCACAGACATTGAATACAACGGTTTTTATCATGACGCGGAAGAAGACCGCGCCATCGATGAGGAGCGCAAGAATGCACTTGCGTCCATGGGGTACGGAATCATCACCGTCAGTCGTTATTCCTTTATGCATGCTAGCTCTTTCGTTAGGGTCATGGAAGCAATCCAGCGGAAAGAGGGCGTACGCCCCTCGCGTCTGCCAAAAGACTTTCAAATCATGCAAGAGGACCTGAGACAGTTTGTGCTCAGAAGGTTTATAGAAGAGAAAAAGCGAATTCAGAAGCAGCTTCGCCAGGATTCCGAAGATCGTCAACGAATCGACCTCGAAAAAGCAACGCTCGAAGGCATCACGCTGGATGACCCGACAATTAATGAAGTTCCGGCGGTCGCGCGCGCAGACGTGGTGTAAGAGTGTCCTGAGGTCCGTCGCTGCAAG
>URBM01000167.1 GCA_900545995.1 uncultured Collinsella sp.
CCGCAGCCGACGTGCTCGGCCAGACCACGTCCCAGGGCATGGTCGACGCCATCCGCCGTCACTTCTAAGGTGGGGCTGAGCCGGCACTTGGGGACGTTCCTTTTCTGCCGGCAGTTAGGGACAGTTCCCAAGTGTCGGCACATAAAGAACGTCCAACTGCCAAGTGCCACATCTGTCCCCTTTGCACCAAAATGGTGCAGATTAATCTGTCCCCAATGCACCAAGCGTGCCGCGGGGGCTGCGTTGTGACACAATGGCGTTTGTTCGATTCGTTATGCGAAAGGCCAACTATGGCAAATAAGAAAAAGAACTCCGAGGCCGCGCCGACGCCCGAGCAGCAGGCCCGCGCTGCCTCCAGCTCTCGCAAGAAGCAGCGCAAGACGTACGTGTCTAAGACCGTCAAGATCGTTCTGGTGGTCATCGGCGTGCTGGCGATGCTGCTTTCCGTCTCGGCGATGGCGTGCTCCGGCCTTATGTCGCAGGCTGAGGACACCTCGGGCTACAAGCTGACCGGCGGTGTTGCTGCCACTATCAACGGCACCAACCTTACCGAGGACACCGTGACCAAGCAGATCATGAGCATGCGCACGTCCTACGGCTACACCAAGGATGAGGATTGGGCGCAGTATCTGGTTGACAACGACCTCACGCCCAAGAAGTACCGCAAGCAACTCATCGACTCCTACACGCAGCAGATTCTGCTTCAACAGGCACAGAAGGAGAACGGCGTGACGGTGTCGGACGAGGAGGTCGAGAAGGCTTGGAAGGACGCGTGCAAGAGCGCGGGCGGAGCCAAGGCCTTTAAGAAGACCCTCAAGACCTACGGCTATACCGAGGACACCTACAAGGACTCGCTCAAGGAGAGTCTGGCGCAACAGAAACTCAAGGATGCCGTCGCGCCCACGAGCAAGCCCAAGGACAGCGAGATTGTCGATTACATCAACGAAAATCTGTCCAGCTACAACGACGCCCGCCGCTCGTCGAACATCCTGATCAAGGTTGATTCCGACGCTTCCGACGAGGACAAGGCTGCCGCCAAGGCCAAGGCGCAGGAGTGCCTGGACAAGATCAACTCCGGTGAGCTGAGCTTTGAGGACGCCGTTGAGCAGTACTCCGAGGACACCGGTTCCAAGGAGAAGAAGGGCGATGTGGGCTGGGATAAGCTCACCACCTTTGTCGACAGCTACCAGACGGCGCTCGAGGGACTCAACAAGGGCGACGTGAGCGAAGTCGTCGAGTCGACCTATGGCTACCACATCATCAAGTGCACCGACTACTTCCATGTCGATAATCAGGTTGATGACATCAACCAGGTGCCCAAGGACATCAAAAAGTACGTCTCCAACGTGGTGAAGACGCAAGCGGCCAGCACCGCGTACAGCGAGTGGCTGGAGCAGTACAAGAAGGATGCCGACATCACCGTCAACCCCATGCCCAAAGACGTACCCTATAACGTGAGTCTGAAGGGTGTCACCAAGAGTTCGACCGACGATTCGTCGACGACTGATTAATCATGGGGCGGTGCTCGCGCGAGTGCCGCCCACACTATTGAGGAGGATTTGCAGATGACCAACGAAGAGCTGCAGAAGGAAATGATTGCGGCCATGAAGGCCAAGGACAAGGTTCGCCTGTCCATCATTCGCCAGGTTAAGGCCGAGGTGAAGAATATCGAGGTCAATGAGCGCCGCGATGTGACCGAGGAAGACGTCAACAGCATGATCAAGCGTCTGATCAAGCAGACGAGCGAGACGCTGGAGATGTCCATCAAGGCCGGCACCGACCAGGAGCGTACCGACAACCTGACCGAGCAGGTCAAGATTCTGGAGAGCCTGCTGCCCGCGCAGGTTTCGGGCGAGGAGCTCGAGGCCCTGATCGAGCAGGTTATCGCCGAGCTGGGCGCCACGTCCAAGAAGCAGATGGGCCAGGTTATGGGCGCACTCGGCAAGGCCACCGGTGGCAACTTCGATAAGCCGGCCGCGGCAAAGATCGTCGGAGCCAAACTCGCGTAGGGGCCGAGCGGTACATAGTTGATGTTTAGGGGGGCGTGACCATTGCGGTCGCGCCCCTTTTTGCTGGGCTGGGTACTCATTGGGGACAGGCTTAAATGAGTGCCCAATGAGTAGGCACTCATTTAAGCCTGTCCCCAATGAGTGGGTGGAAGGTTGCGGGTTCTTTACGGGAATGTAGTGTGGGCTGCGGAAACGCGGTTCTTTCCGTACAATAGTTCAACTCGTGTAAACGCAGGGAAGGGACATTCATGGCAGACATGATCGAGATCAAGCATCTCAACAAGTACTTTGGCGACCTGCATGTGCTCAAAGATATCAATCTCACCGTCAAGCGCGGCGAGAAGCTCGTAATGATCGGGCCTTCCGGCTCGGGTAAGTCGACGCTCATCCGTTGCGTCGATTATCTTGAGGAGCCCACGTCGGGCGAGGTCGTCATCGACGGTACGCCGCTCACCAAAAAGAATCACTTGGAGATGGCTCGTAAGTATAGCTCCATGGTGTTTCAGCAGTTCAACCTGTATCCCAACATGACGGTACTCGGCAACCTGACGCTCGCGCCCATCAAGCTGCAAAAGAAGAGCAAAGAGGAGGCGACCGAGATCGCCATCGCCGCGCTCAAGCGCGTCGGCATGGCGCATAAGGCCGGCGAGTATCCGCAGAATCTCTCGGGCGGTCAGCAGCAGCGCATCGCCATCGCCCGTGCCCTGTGCACCAAGCAGCCCATCATCCTGTTTGACGAGCCGACCTCGGCGCTCGACCCCGAGATGGTCCAGGAAGTCCTGGACGTTATGATTGAGCTCGCGCAGGAGGACATCACCATGATCTGCGTGACGCACGAGATGGGCTTTGCGCGCCAGGTGGCCGACCGCGTCATCTTTATGGAGGACGGCCGCATTCTGGAGGAGGGCACGCCCGAGCACTTCTTCGATAACCCCGAGAACCCGCGTTGCCGCGAGTTCCTGTCCAAGATTCTGCACTAGGCGCGGTGATGGACATGACGGATATGACGAGGGCGGCCGTGTCGCGCCGTCACTTTTTGCAGCTGGCGGGCGCCGGCATGCTCGCGCTGACGGGGGCCGCGCTTACCGGTTGCGGCAACTCCACCAGCGGCGAGGGTTCCGACAAGGGGTCCAAGCTTGCGGCCATTAAGTCGCGTGGCCATCTGAATGCCGGCGTTAAGAAGGACGTTCCCGGCTACGGCTACTACGACACCGCCAAGGGCAGCTTTGAGGGCATGGAAGTCGATTTGTGCTACCAGATCGCCGCTGCCGTCTTTGGCGTGAGCTACAAGGAGGCTCGCGCTCAGGAGCTTGTCGAGTTTACCGACGTAACGCCCAAGACGCGCGGCCCGCTGATCGATAACGGCCAACTTGACGTGGTCGCGGCGACCTACACCATCACCGACGAGCGCAAGAAGAGCTGGGATTTCTCGACGCCGTACCGCACCGACTACGTGGGACTCATGGTCAAGAAGCGTTCGGGCTTTACCTCG
>URBM01000168.1 GCA_900545995.1 uncultured Collinsella sp.
GAGATCCTGAGATGTCTCGTGGGCTCGGAGATGTGTATAAGAGACAGGGGCAGGACCTCGACGCCGTCGATATCACCGAGCGCCTCGCGGGCCAGCGCCACGCGCTCATCGAGCATAAACGTGGTACCCACACCGTTTTTACCCTGCGACTCGGCAACAGCGACGATCACACTGGGAAAGATGCGGCGGGCGCGGCGGATGACGTCGATATGGCCAAACGTGATGGGATCGAAGGTGCCCGGGACGATCACGCGGTTGATGGTGTCATTCATGGTCGTCCTCCTGAACCGTCATGGCATCGTTGTTGTGAGCATCGGTGCCGGTGCAATCTTCCTCACCATCGTCATCGCCGACCCAACGAAGCAGGTCGACCGAGGTAATGCCGTAGCGCTTCTCGCGCACGATCTCAAAGCCTGCCGGATGCGCGCCCGCATCGGCGGCGGCATGCTCAAACAGGGCATAAGCGCCAGGTGCAAGCAGACCCTGCTGAGCCAGGTTCTGCAGCAGTATCTCGACCGGCTCGGCACCAAAAGCATAGGGCGGGTCGAGCAGGACCAGGTCAAAGGGGCCGCCCGGCACACGACCGCGCGAGGCGCTCGCCAGCATGTCGCCCGTTACCACTCGCCAACGCGCACGGTCACGGCAGAGCGACTCGATATTCTTGGTAATGAGCCGCGCGGCATTCCGATCGATCTCGAACGTCGTGAGTGAGCGGGCACCACGTGAGAGCATCTCTAACCCTAAGGCGCCAGAGCCGCCAAAGGCGTCCAGCACGCGGACCTCGTCCAGATCGAAGTCGAATGCCGACATGACCATAGATGCGCATGCCTCGCGCACGCGATCGGTCGTGGGGCGGGTGACATCGCGACCACGGGGCTCCTCGATCTTACGACCGCGCCATTCGCCGCCGATGATTCTCATCCTCCGCTGACCTCCTTAAAAATGTGTCGATATCGCATGGCGACCGCATCGCGCAGGGGGCGCGTCGCCACGGAGTCAAGGTTGCAAGCATACCGCAAGAGCTCGACTGCGTCCAAATGGGCCCACTCGATCAGCTCCTCGTCGGCATCCAGGTCGACAAAGCGCAGGGTCACCCCGCCATGCTGGCGGTACCCCAGGATTTCGCCCTCGTGGCGCAGACGCAGGTCCATCTGGGCGAGCGTAAAGCCATCCGAGGTCTTTTCGAGCGACTGGAGACGGTCTTGCGCCGCCGAAGCGCCGCCGTTGCCCTTGGAGTGCGTCATGATCAGGCAGGTGCCCGACACGCTGCCGCGGCCCACGCGGCCGCGCAGCTGGTGCAGGGCCGCCAAGCCAAAGCGCTCACCGTTCTCGATGACCATAACGGTGGCGTTGGGCACGTCGACGCCCACCTCGACCACCGTAGTCGAGACGAGCACGTCGATCTCGCCGCGCTTGAAGGCATCGATAACCTGGTCCTTCTCCCCCGCTGGCATGCGGCCGTGAAGGCGCTCGATGGCAAGACCCGGCAACGCCAGACGCAGGCGATCGAGCTCGGTCGCCGTATCGTGCAGCGGCACGGGGACCGTCACGCGGCCCTCGTCGTCGCGGGCGATACCGGGCACGTCCTCCAGCTCATCGGCCGAGTCGCTCGGCTCCACGAGCGGGCAAATCACGTAGGCCTGCTGACCCTTTTCATGCGCCTCGCGGATGGCGCCATAGGCAAGGTCGCGGCTCGACTCGGTAAGCACGCGTGTCGTCACGCCAGCGCCAGGGACGGGCCGATGGCGGATGATGCTCGTGTCCAGATCGCCGTAGACCGAAAGCGCCAGCGTACGTGGGATGGGCGTTGCCGTCATAACGAGCAGATCGGCACCAGGGCCCTTCGCACGCAGGGCGTTGCGTTGGCCGACGCCAAACCGGTGCTGCTCATCGATGACCACGAGCGACAGATGCTTAAACGCCACGTTATCCGAAAGCACCGCGTGGGTGCCAAAGAGGACATCGAGCTCGCCCGATTCCAGCTGGGCATGGATCCGCTCGCGCTCGGCCGCCGGCGTGGCGCCCGTCAGGAGCGCCCAGGTCATGCCAGCCTGCAAGAGCAAGGGGCCGGTCTTATCGGCATATTGACGCGCCAGCACGCCCGTGGGCGCCATAACGCAGGCCTGCGTGCCGCTATCGGCAGCCACAGCCAGCGCGCAGGCGGCAACGGCGGTCTTACCGGTACCGACATCGCCCAGCAGCAGGCGGTTCATCACGCGCCCGCCATCGCACATATCGCGCAGGATATCTTGGAACGCGGCCTCCTGCTCGTCGCTCAGCGAAAACGGCAGGGCCTGCTTAAGCGCGGCCAGGTGCTCGCCCGCGGCGTGGGCGTAGGGCACCACATCGACCAGGCCGCCGTCGTTGCGCAGGCGCAGCGCCAGCTGCAGGTAGAGGCACTCCTCGTAGGCAAGCCGTGCGCGCGCGATATCGCGCTCAGCCATGCTCGAAGGAAAGTGGATCGATCGAAGCGCACGAGCATCGCTCATCAGGCGACGTTTAACGCGCAAGCGTGCGGGAATCGGGTCGAAGGGATTGCCGACGACCTCGAGCGCGCCACTTACGATGCGGCGCATCCATGCCTGGCTCACGCCGTCACTCACATAATGGACCGGCAAAATGGTGCCCGCAGCACGCCCGTCATCAAGCTTTTCAAAGTGCGGCGAGGCCATCTGCTTAAAACCGTAGGCAAACTCGACCTTGCCCATCACGGCCAGGCGGTCGCCCTGCTTAAGCTGCTGGGCAATCCAAGGCTGACGGAAAAAGGCGACCTGCAGCACGCCCGTCTCGTCAACGAGTGAGACCTCGGTCACCTGCATGCGCGGACGCGGCTTCTTTTGAACGATACGGTCGACCGTGGCGATGATGGTGCACACGGTACCGATGGGCGCCATCTCGATGGACCAGGAGCGCGTAAAGTCCAGGTATCGATGAGGGATATGGAGAAGGAGGTCCCCCACCGTCCGAATTCCCAGACGGCGAAGGGCCTCCTCACGTTTACCCGAAACATATTTGAGTCGCGCGATATCCTCGTCGAGCGCATTGCTCTGGGCAAAGCGATCCGAGACGCGCGGCACGGAGCAGAGCTCGGACATGGGCAGATGCCTACTCGATCGAGAAGATCACGGGATAGAGCGGCTGCTCGCCACGATGGGCGTCGATCTCCAGGTCGGGCTGAGCCTCCTCGATAGCGTCGACGATCTCCTGGAAGGCCTCGTCGGACAGCTCCTCGCCGGCCAGAATCGTCAGCGCGTCGCCCTCCTCTTCCTCCTGCATGCGGTTGATGCAATCGAGCGTGACCTGCTTCACGTCGGAGCCGACCACATCGATGGAGCCGGCAATGATGCCCATGACGTCACCGGAGTGAATTGGCGAACCGTCGGAGGCGCTGGAGTCGCGCACGGCGCTGTCTCTTATACACATCTCCGAGCCCACGAGACATCTCAG
>URBM01000169.1 GCA_900545995.1 uncultured Collinsella sp.
ATGTCTCGTGGGCTCGGAGATGTGTATAAGAGACAGAACATAAGCTCCTCAAGGTAGGCAAGCTCGCAAGGGCGCGACGTCGTCACAACCAGCTCGCCGGCAACCTGAGCCAGCCGACCCAGCACGCGCTCGATGAGCGGCTCACCGCAAAACGCCATGCGCGCTTTATCACAGCCCATGCGCGACGACAATCCGCCCGCCTGGACGACACAAGAAAGATCGGCCCGTCTTACGGTAGTCATACGGCAAACCACCCCCATCGGCATGCTCAAAACCCAGCACACGAAGCCAAATACCGTCGCCGATAAAGTGGGCGGCACGGCAAGCCCATGCAAAAACAAAACAGCGCTTTTGCGGCACGCAGCAAGACCGCGAGCACAAAAGCGCTGGTAGCGTATGGCGGGAACGTATGTGAATCGAACACATCCAAGACGTTTTGCACGCCTCGCAACGGTTTTGAGGACCGCGGAGCCCACCGGAGCCCATCCGTTCCCAAGTGCGGCGGTATTTTACCAAACCGAGCAGCCAATCTAGCGCAGGGAGCGCAGGCCGCCGGCATCCTTGTCGAGCACCGTAAAGCGCACGGCATCCAGGTGCTCCAAGATGCTGATGGCGCGTTTGCGCGACACGCCCAGGGCCTCGCGCAGCACGCTCGTGGTGGCAGCGCCGCCGGCTGCCTCAATGGCGGCGGCGACGAGTTCGCGTGCATGGGCCTCGGCGGCAGCGGACAGGGCAACGTCGCGCTCGACCTTAACGATAGAGCGATTGAGCGAAAGCTCGCGCAGGGCGCGCGTCATAGTGTCGCGGCCGAGCTGCAACTGCTCGCCCACCTCGGGCAACGTCGGTGCATCCAGACCGGCCTCGTCAAGCAGCGCGACGATCCGCTCGCATGCCTCGCGCACCACGCGTGCCGCCGCGGCGGCCGAATGCGGATCGAATACCTCGGCGCCCTCGGCGGCGCACACGCCACGCGAGCAGCCCTCGGCAATCAGAGCCGCGGCAACGACTTCATCGGCGGCAGGCCACGCGGCATGGGCGACGGCGCCGGGCGTAAAGCCCGTCTCCTTGGGAGACGCTGTGTGCATGGCTGACAGGGTAGCCGCCAGTGCGTCCATCGCAGCGTCGAGCGCGGCGGCATTCACATACAGCGCATCGCCCGAGCCGGCAAGCTCGCACACAGCACCTCGCGCCACCAACTCGTTCAGCGCGGCATCGACTCCACCAGAAACAAGATCCAGCGCCGCGGCAACGTCGGCAGCCACGACCGGCAACGTCTGCAGCGCCAGCCACGCCTCAACACCAGCGGCGGTATCGCCGGCCTCAAGCGCCACATACAGCGCACGCTCTCCTTCGGCAAGCTCGCGCGAACGACGGCAACGCGAAAGCAGCACACGCCCGCCGCCAATGAGCATAACGGGCGAATACGACAGCACCACGGCATGGTCTCCGGCGCGCAGCGGCAGCGGCTCCTCCAAGCGCACCTGTACGGTACGGGTCTCGCCCACCGCCATGGGGGCCTCGCCCTCCATGAACATGATGCGGCCGACAACCTCGGCTGTACCCGCCATCACGTGCACACGCGCACCCGGCTCGAGCACACGCGGCTTGGCTCCCTCGCGACCCAAGTAGGTAAACGTCATCATAAAGCGCAACGTCTGGCCAAAGCGGTCCACCACGCCCAGCATCTCGCCACGGTCAAGCGCCGCGACTCCGTCGCCGACCAGGTTGAGCGCCACACGCTGACCGGGCAACGCCTGCGGCGTATCGCCATGCACCTGAATTCCACGCACACGACAGACCGTACGCGACGGCAACGCGACAAGCTCATCCCCCACCGCGACGGGCGCATCGTGCAGCGTTCCCGTCACGACGGTGCCGACGCCCTTAATCGTAAAGCAGCGGTCAATCGGCAGGCGAGGCGCGGCATCGCTCCGCTCGGCACGGTCGCGACAGGCATCCCAGCAAACACCCACCTGCTCGTCGAGCACCGCAAGCAGCCCGTCGATCCCCTCGCCCGTCTTGGACGACACGGGCACAATCGACGCGCCCGCAAACACGGTACCCGACAAAAAGTCATCGACATCGAGCTCAGCAAGCTCGGTCATCTCGACATCGGCCAGGTCACACATCGTCAGCGCCACCACCATATGCGTGACGCCCAGCAGCTCCAGCACGTGCACGTGCTCGCGCGTCTGCGGCATTACACCCTCAACGGCAGAGACCACCAGCACGGCAACGTCGATGCCTGTCGCACCCTGCACCATGGCACGCAGGTAGTGCGCATGGCCCGGCACGTCGACAAGGCCGACGATCTTGCCACTCGGCAGCGCCAGCTCGCCAAAGCCCAGCTCCACGGTCATACCGCGACGGCGCTCAACCTCCAGACGGTCGGGATTCTTGCCGGTCAGCGCCTCGATCAGCGCCGACTTACCGTGGTCGACGTGGCCCGCCGTGCCAACGATAACGGGACACTCCACCAGCGCTTGAACCTCACTCATCGTGCAACCGCCTTCTTAACGCACGCGACGAGCGTCGATGCCGCCGTCTCGATATCGCGGTCGCCCACGAGCGTGCGTACATCAAACAGAATGCGGTCGTGCGAGGCGCGCGTGACGACCGGCGTGTCGAAATCTTGGACGAGCGAGCGCTTGAGCGCGTCGACGGACAGGCGCCCGTCGACCGGGCAGACGGCCACGCACATCGTGGGCAGCTCGACGGTAGGCAGCGAGCCGCCGCCGGGAGTCGACGACTCCTCGACGATCTCCACCTGAACGGCACACGGGCAGCCAGCCTTATCGAGGCCCGTCACCATCAGCTCGCGCAGCTTGCGCGCACGACGCTCCAGATGAGCCTGCGGAAGCGTGAGCATGTTGAGCACCGGCACCTCGCGATGTGCCACATCCGCTCCATCCATGTAAATGCGCAGTGTAGCCTCGAGCGCCGCCAGTGCGAGCTTGCCCGGACGCAGGGCACGCATAAGCGGATGCGACCCGCAGGCCTGGACCAAATCGCGACGGCCCATGATGATGCCCGCCTGCGCAGCACCGAGCAGCTTATCGCCCGAGCACGACACGATGTCGAGACCAGCGGCAACCGAGGTCGGCGTGGTCTCCTCGCCGCCGCGCACCAGGATGTCATCGGGCAGGAGCGCGCCCGACCCCTGGTCCTCGTAGAACAGTAGACCATGCTTGTGGGCCAAGGCGGCAAGCTCCCGAGAGCTAACCTCCTCGTGAAAGCCCTCGATGCGATAGTTGGAAGGATGAACCTTCAGGATCATGGCCGTGTCGGGCGTGATAGCGCGCTCGTAATCGGCAAGGTGCGTGCGGTTGGTGGCACCGACCTCGACGAGATGAGCACCCGAGGCCTCCATGACCTGTCTCTTATACACATCTCCGAGCCCACGAGACATCTCAGGATC
>URBM01000170.1 GCA_900545995.1 uncultured Collinsella sp.
CCAACTGGGGCACGCACAAGTTTGACTTCGCCCGCGGCGAGGTCCGCTCCTTTCTGGTCTCCAACGTGCTGTACTGGCTCGAGAACTTCCACGTTGACGGCATCCGCATGGATGGCGTGTCCAGCATGCTGTACCTCAACTTTGGCATCGACGATCCGGGCCAAAAGAAGTTCAACAAGTACGGAACCGAGGAGGACCTGGATGCCAGCGCGTTTATCCGCCAGGTCAACTGCGCCGTGGAGGCCCACTTCCCTGACGTGATGATGATGGCCGAGGAGTCCACCGCGTGGCCGCTCGTGACCTACCCGCCGCAGGACGGCGGTCTGGGCTTCCACTACAAGTGGGACATGGGCTGGATGAACGATACCCTGCACTACATGCAGACCGATTTTCCGTGGCGCCCCGGCAACCACGGGCTGCTCACGTTCTCCATCATGTACGCCTTTACCGAGAACTTTATTTGCCCGCTGAGCCACGATGAGGTCGTGCACGGCAAGTGCTCGCTGATCGGCCGCATGCCGGGCGACTGGTGGCGCCAGTTTGCCGGCCTGCGCACGCTCGCCTTCTACCAGATGACGCACCCCGGTGCCAAGCTCAACTTTATGGGCAACGAGATCGGCCAGTTTATTGAGTGGCGCTATTACGAGTCCATCCAGTGGTTCCTGACCGAGGAGTACGAGACCCACCGTCATCATCAGGCGTTTATCAAGGCGCTCAACCACCTGTACACCGCCGAGCCCGCCCTGTACGAGCGCGGCTACACCGACGACGGCTTTACCTGGATCGATGCGGATAACTCCAAGCAGTCCATCGTGAGCTTTGTGCGTCAGGGCGAGGACGTCGATGACGACCTGGTGATCCTGATTAACTTTGACCCGGCGAGCTATGAGAGCTTCCGCGTGGGCGTGCCGCGCGAGGGTGACTGGGAGGTCATCTTCGATTCTGACCGTCCTGAGTTTGGCGGCAGCGGCTATGCCGGCAAGGAGCCCTACACCTGCTCGAGCGAGCCCTATCCCTGGAACGGGCAGATGGACTCCATTGAGATTAAGGTACCCGGTCTGGCAGGTGTGGTGCTTAAGCGCCGCGGTCCCAGCAGCTATAAGCCGCCCGTGGTCGAGGAGCCGAAGAAGGCTACGCGTAAGCGCACGTCCTCGGTGAAGCCCAAGACTGCTGCGGTCAAGAAGGCACCGGCTAAGGCGAAGACTACGACGACCAAGGCGAAGGCTGCCGCGAAGCCCGCCGCCAAGGCCACTACGGCCAAGAAACCGGCTGCCAAAAAGGCCGCTACCAAGACCAAGTCTGCTTCTGTTAAGCCGTCTGCCAAGGATGCGTAACAAAACCGTTACAGCTGTAATTACCCGCCCCGACGAGGCGTAGGATACAAGTCATAACCGTTCCGGGAGAAACATCCCCGGGGGAAAGGAACGTATGAATAAGATCTTCGACAACAAGCAGGAGTTTACCGAGCTCTATCGCGATGCCGTCATGAGCATCAGCGGCAAGAGCGTCGAGGCCGCCAGCGACCTCGACCGCTTTAACGCCCTGGCCAAGCTCGTGGCCGAGAAGGCCCGCACCGTTGCCACCAAGAGTGACGCCCGCGTCGCCGCCGAGGGCAAGAAGCGCGTGTACTACTTCTCGATCGAGTTTTTGATCGGCCGACTGCTCGACAACTACCTGCTCAACTTTGGCGTGCGCGACATGGTCGCCGAGGCGCTCGACGACATGGGCTTTGACCTGTCCGTCATCGAGAACCAGGAGCCCGATCCGGCCCTGGGCAACGGTGGCCTGGGTCGTCTGGCCGCGTGCTTCTTGGATTCCATGGCAGCCGAGGGCATTGCCGGCTACGGCAACGGCATGCGCTACCGCTACGGCCTGTTTAAGCAGGAGATCGTCAACGGCAGCCAGGTCGAGGCCACCGACGAGTGGCTCACCCACGGCTATCCTTGGGAAGTCCGTCGTCAGGACAAGGCCGTGACCATTAAGTTTGGCGGCCGCGTCGAGGGCTTTGAGGAGAACGGCCGCACGTTCTACCGCACGGTAGACACGCAGGACATCCTGGCCGTCCCTTATGACATCCCCGTCGTGGGCTATGCCGGCGAAACCGTCAACAAGCTGCGCGTCTGGGCCGCCGAGCCGGTCGAGGAGCACTTTGATCTGGAGGCCTTCAACCGCGGCGACTATGCCCAGGCCGATGCCGAGCGCGCTGAGGCCGAGGCCATCAGCGCCATCCTCTACCCCAACGACGCCGGCGAGCACGGCCGTCTGCTGCGCCTGAAGCAGGAGTACCTGTTTGTTTCGGCCGGTATCTACAGCCTGCTCGACACCTTTGAGAAGGAGCACGGCGCGAACTGGGAGCTGCTGCCGCAGTTTGTAGCCATCCACACCAACGATACCCACCCCGCCATGTGCGGCCCCGAGCTCATGCGTATCCTCATCGACGAGAAGAAGCTCGAGTGGGATGACGCCTGGAACATCGTGACGCAGGTCGTGAGCTACACCAACCACACCATCCTGCCCGAGGCCCTGGAGAAGTGGCCCATCGGCACGTTCTCCAAGCTCCTCCCCCGCGTGTACCAGATCATCGACGAGATCAGCCGTCGTTGGCACGAGTCTTTCGACACCACGCAGGAGGGCTGGCAGGAGCGTCTGCGCCAGACCGCCATCCTGTGGGACGGCGAGATTCGCATGGCCAACCTGTCTGTGATCTGCAGCCACAGCGTCAACGGCGTGGCCAAGATCCATTCCGACATCATCAAGAACATCGTGCTCAAGGACTTCTATGCCCTGACGCCCGAGAAGTTCAACAACAAGACCAACGGCATCTCGCACCGTCGCTTCTTTGCCGAGGCCAACCCCACCTACGCCAGGCTCGTGACCGAGGCCATTGGCGATGGCTGGCTCAAAGACGCCTTTGAGCTTGAGAAACTCAGGGAGTTTAAGGACGACACCGAGTTCCTGAAGGCCGTGGGTGCCTCCAAGCGCGCCAACAAGGAGCGTCTGGCCGCCTACGTCAAGGCCGAGACCGGTCTGGTTATCGACCCCAACACCGTCTTCGATGTCCAGGTAAAGCGCTTCCACGCCTATAAGCGCCAGCTCATGAACATCATGAAGGTGATGGACATCTACAACCGTCGCATCGCCGATCCTAACTTCCACGTGACGCCGACGACCTTCATCTTTAGCGGCAAGGCTGCCTCGAGCTACACCTTTGCCAAGGAGACCATCCGCCTCATTAACTCCGTGGCCGACGTCATCAACAACGATGCCCGCGTCAACGAGGTCATGAAGGTCTGCTTTATCCCCAACTTC
>URBM01000171.1 GCA_900545995.1 uncultured Collinsella sp.
CATCCGC
Organism: uncultured Collinsella sp.; assembly: GCA_900545995.1. GTDB lineage: Bacteria > Actinomycetota > Coriobacteriia > Coriobacteriales > Coriobacteriaceae > Collinsella. The sequence continues at coordinate 8 of URBM01000171.1, forward strand.
CACTCTGCTGCGCACATCATGGCGCAGGCCATCAAGCGCCTCTATCCCGAGGCCGACTTTGCCTACGGCCCCGCGACCGACAATGGCTTCTACTACGACGTCGACCTGCCCGAGGGCGTCAAGATCAGCGAGGACGACTTCCCCGCAATCGAGGCCGAGATGAAAAAGATCGTCAAGGAGAACCTCAAGTTCACCGTGTACGAAAAGCCCCGTGCCGAGGCCATCGCCCTTATGGAGGAGCGCGGCGAGAAGTACAAGGTCGAGCACATCGGCGACCTGGACGACGACGCCCGCATCACCTTCTACCAGCAGGGCGACTACATCGACATGTGCGTCGGCCCCCACATCTGCTACACCAAGGCGCTCAAGGCCTTTAAGCTCACCGGCGTCTCGGGCGCATACTGGAAGGGCGACAAGGACAACAAGATGCTCACCCGCATCAACGGCGTCGCCTTTGCCACCAAGGAAGAGCTCGACGAGCACATGCACATGCTGGAGGAGGCCAAGAAGCGCGACCACCGCAAGATCGGCCGCGAGATGGACCTCTTTATGATGCGCGACGAGGCCCCCGGCTTCCCGTTCTTCCTGCCCAACGGCATGATCCTTAAGAACACGCTGCTGGACTACTGGCGCGAGATCCACCACAAGGCCGGCTACGTGGAGATCTCCACGCCGCTCATCATGAACAAGCAGCTGTGGAAGACCTCGGGCCACTGGGACCACTACAAGGACAACATGTACTCCACCGTCATCGACGACGAAGAGTACTGCATTAAGCCCATGAACTGTCCGGGTGGCGTGCTGGTGTACGCCTCCAAGCCGCACTCCTACCGCGAGCTGCCCATCCGCGCCGGCGAGATTGGCCTGGTGCACCGTCACGAGCTGCGCGGCGCCCTGCACGGCCTGTTCCGCGTTCGCTGCTTTAACCAGGACGACGCCCACCTGTTTGTGCGTCCCGACCAGCTGACCGACGAGATCGTGGGCGTGGTCAACCTCATCGACTCCGTGTACCAGAAGTTTGGCTTTAAGTACCACGTCGAGCTTTCCACCCGCCCCGAGGACTCCATGGGTTCGGACGAGGACTGGGCTCGCGCCGAGGAGGGCCTGCGCACCGCTCTGGAGAAGCTGGGCATGGACTACGAGGTTAACGAGGGCGACGGCGCCTTCTACGGCCCCAAGATCGACTTCCACCTGGAGGACTCGCTCGGCCGCACTTGGCAGTGCGGTACCGTCCAGCTTGACTTCCAGATGCCGCTCAACTTTGACCTGGAGTACGTGGACGCCGACGGCACCAAGAAGCGCCCCATTATGCTGCACCGCGTGTGCTTTGGCTCTATCGAGCGCTTTATCGGTATTCTGATTGAGCACTTTGCGGGCAAGTTCCCCACCTGGCTGGCTCCCGTGCAGGTCAAGGCACTTCCGGTTTCCGAGAAGAGCCGCGACTACGCTCACGAGGTGTGCGCCAAGCTGGAGGAGGCCGGCATCCGCGTTGTCTGCGACGACCGCGACGAGAAGATCGGCTACAAGATCCGCGAGGCCCGCAGCATCGACCGCGTGCCCTACATGCTCATCCTGGGCGAGAAGGAGGTCGAGGCCGGCAACATCTCCGTCCGCGATCGCTCCAACGAGACCGTTCAGATGAGCGTTGACGAGTTTGTTGCGAAGGTGCTCGAGGAGATCAAGACTCGCGCCTAAGGCCAGCTTCACAACAATTAACAAAGGCGACCGTCCACAAAGGGCGGTCGCCTTTTTTCTTACCAAAATAAGAAAAGCCGCTGGTTAAGCGGCTTTTTTTGTTGCACAAAAAGGTACAGGTTTTTATAGAGGGGTATGGAGATGTACCTACTAGCAGTACATTTTGCGTAATCTGGGCAAACGCTGATTAATTGCTCGTATAATGTCGTCTGTCGAAAGATACAAAAACCTGTACTTTTGCGACTGCGCCTAGCTGCGAGCGAGAAGCCTGTTCTAAACGCCCTTGCATTTGCGTGCATCGCAAAGCCAAAAGAGGGGGCGAGAACATGGAACAGACGGCACGGCGCCAAGAGCAGCTGCCGGGCGCTTTTAACGGTGCCACCACCAACAGCCAGCGCGGCCGCGTCCGCTGGTATCTGGTCCACACCCCCCATGGAAAAGAGCGCGAGACCTGCGAAAAGGTCCGCCGCATTATCCCGCATGAGCTGATGCAGGACGCTTTTGTGATGCAAAAGGAGTTCTGGTTTAAGCGGGACGGCGCATGGTCGCTCCAGACCAAACCCATGTACAAGGAATATTTCTTCGTCGCCACGCACGATGCCGCCGCGCTCGATAGGGTCCTGGCCCAGTTGAGCTTTGGCTGTCGCATCGCCGGCAGTAGGGAGCGGGCGTACATGCCCATGCCGGACGATGCGCAGGACTGGTACCGCAGTGTGCTAGACGGCGACGGCGTGGTACGCAACAGCGTAGCGCGCATAGAAGACGGCGTGCTGCACATAGAACAGGGCCCTTTGGTGGGGCAAGAGGCCCGCGTTAAAAAGATCGACCGTCATAAACGCTGGTGCCTGGTGGACGTGGGCGAAGGCGACTCCGCATTTAGGGAGTTACTTCCGCTCGACGTGCCCAGCAAAACGTAAGGGAGACGTTGCACCGGCAAATCATTCGTTTTTTGAATTCATGGACGGGGGGGTTCCTGGGGACAGGGACGTAAGTTTTATCGTGACTGCTAATAAAGAAGTGACAGAGAGCAATGCGCCCGTAGGGGCGGCGCTGATTGCTCAGGCCATGGATCGGCGTGAGGGCACCGGTCGCTACAAGGCTATGTAATCCATTATGGACTGGGACAACTCGCGCCTGGCCTACCGTGCCGTCAAGCGTGCGTTCGACATCGTGTTCAGCGGCTGCGTGCTGGCCGTCATAGCCGTGCCGAGTCTGGTGCTCGCAGCCGCCATCCGCCTGGAGAGTGAGGGCAACCCGTTCTACAGCCAGATTCGCGTGGGGCAGACCCACCGCGACGGCAGCCTGTCCACCTTCCGCATGTGGAAGTTCCGCTCCATGTACAGGGACGCCGATGAGCGCCTAGCCGAGCTCAAGGAGCAGAACGAGATCGCCGGCGCCATGTTCAAGATGAAGGATGACCCGCGCGTAACCAAGATCGGCAGGTTCATCCGCAAACACTCCATCGACGAGTTCCCGCAGTTTCTGAACGTGTTCCTGGGCCAGATGTCGGTCGTGGGCCCGCGCCCGCCGCTGCCCAACGAGGTCGCCGAGTACACCGAGTACTGTCTCTTATACACATCTCCGAGCCCACGAGACATC
>URBM01000172.1 GCA_900545995.1 uncultured Collinsella sp.
ACATCGTCGGCAGAAAGCGTGCGCCCGGCAGCAGCCTCACGAAAGGCATGTTCGAAAAAACGCGCCACGAGTTCGACCTCATCCGGGTCACCGCTCACGGCGATGCTATCGCCACGGGCGACCACATGGGCGCGAACCAAGTTCTCGAGTGCACGAAGGACGCCGTCGCGGGCGCCCAAAACGCGCGAGGGGTCGATACCCCCGGGAACGGTAAGTCTAATCTTCGAGGCTTCCATGAACCTCCCTGCGCGCATGGACCAAGCCGGAATCATCGACTCCGATGATAGCAACATCGAGCAGGCACGGGGCTGTGAGTCCACAGGTATCGTCAAGACGGGCATGATGGAACGAGCCGAGCGTCAGGTTGTCACCATACTCGAGCACGGCACGCTCGACCGCGCCCACGCGGCGGCGGGCATCGGCGATCGCAAGCTCCTGTGCGGCGGCACGCATGAGACGGCTGCGCTCGGCCATGACCTCAGGGGGTACCTGGTCGGGCATGTCGGCGGCGAGGGTGCCGGGGCGCTTGCTATAGCGAAACACGTGCATGCGCGAAAAGCCCACGCGACGGCACAGCGCCAGCGACTCCTCGAACTCCTCGTCCGTCTCGCCAGGAAAACCGACGATGACATCGCACGAAAGAGACGCCTGGGGCAAGTTGGTGCGAATCATGCGCACCGTGTCCTCGAAGGCCTCGGCATTATAGGGGCGACCCATGCGATGCAGCGTCGCCGTGCAGCCAGACTGCACGGGCAGGTGCAAAAACGGGGCGATACGCTTCGAATAGCGAGCCATCACCTTGAGCAAGCGCTCGGAAATATCCATGGGTTCCACCGAGGAGATGCGCACATGGGCGATCTCGGTGCGCTCCATGATGGCCTGGAGCAACTCATCGATCTCGACATGTTCGTCGGTCGCGCTCTTGCCGTCATAGGCGCCCAGATTCACGCCGGTCAGCACGACCTCGGGCACGCCGGCCTCCTGGGCCTCGCGAACTTGCTCGAGCACGGACTCGACGGGCACGGAACGCTCGGGGCCGCGGGCCTTCCACACGATGCAATAGGTACAGCGATGGTTGCAGCCATCCTGGATCTTCACGCCCAGCCGCGAACGACCGAGCGCATCGACCACGTCGCCATCGCTGCAGGCGGGCACGCTATCGGATTCGACGCCCAGCACCTCGCAGACGCGCTCGGCGACGTCAATCTTGGACGGTTCAGCGATCACGCGATCGGAAAGCTCCAGCAGCTCCTCGGGATGCAGGTTGACGACGCAGCCGGTTACGACCACGTAAGGCTCGCCGGGATAGGCCAGGGCGTGACGGACGGCCTTGCGGGTCTTGGCCTCGGCCTCCCCCGTCACGGCACAGGTATTGATAACGATCAGTTCGGCGTCCCGGGGCTCCACCATCGCAAAGCCCAGGCGCATAAGATCGGCAGTGATACGGTCGGACTCAACCCGGTTGACACGACAACCGAGGTTGACGACGGAAATATGGGGTGCGAGCACACGGGCTCCTTAATCGAGGATGTCGTCGAGGGCGCTCTTGATACGGTCGGTCACCGACTTCTTACCGGATGCGACGTCATCGCCCATCTCGTCGGCAAAGGCGCGAAGCAGCTCGCGCTGCTTGTTGGAGAGATTGGTTGGAACGACCACGCGCAGCTGCACAATCAGACGACCGCGCGAGCCGCCACCGCCGATACGCGGCATGCCGTAGTTGTTGACGCTCACGGTGTCACCGTACTGTGTGCCGGCGGGAACCGTCACTTTAACGACCTCGTCAGGCATAATGCCCTCGACCTCAATCTCGCATCCGAGCGCGGCCTGCGCAATCGAGATGTCGCTCACCAGATACAGGTCATCGCCATTGCGCTTAAAACGCTCGTGGTCGGCGACACGCACGTTGACGATCAGGTCGCCCGACGGCTCGCCGCGAAGGCCGGCCTCGCCAAAACCACTCACGCGCAGTTGGCGACCGGTCGAAACGCCGGCAGGAATATCGATGTCAATCTTTTCGTGAGAAGGCGTGCGGCCCTGGCCGTCACAGGTCTCGCAGGGATGATCGATGACCGTGCCTTCGCCGTGGCAGTCGGGACAGGGCGAAGAGGACTGAACCTGGCCCAGGAACGAACGCTGGACCGTCGTCACATAGCCTGTGCCGTGACAGCGACTGCACTGCTTTTCGGTAGCGCCCTCGGCCTTGCCGGTACCATTACAGTCATCGCAAGGGGCAAGGCGGTCGTAGCTGATCGTCTTTTTGCAGCCGAGCGCCGCCTCCTCGAGCGTCACCGAAAGGGAGATGGCCATATCGCGACCGCGACGGCGCTCACGACGGCTGCGAGCGCCACCACCGGAGCCACCGCCAAAGAACGACGAGAACAGGTCGTCCATGCCCATGCCACCAAAGATATCGTTGATGTCGACATAGCCAGAGCCACCGGGGCCGTCAGCGGTGCCGTAACGGTCGTAGTTAGCACGCTTCTGCTCGTCGGAAAGAACGGAATAGGCCTCGTTGAGCTCTTTGAACTTGGCCTCGGCCTCGGGGTCGTCCGAAACATCCGGGTGTACCGTACGGGCTTTCTTTAGAAACGCGCGCTTAATCGTCCGCGCGTCGGCATCCTTGTCAACGCCAAGTACCTCGTAGTAATCCCTATTTTCCGACACGACCGAATCCTTCCAACTTTCATTATTGTCACAGTGCGTCCTATACCCAAGCTGGGCCGGGCGCAAACAGAGGGTTTGATGTTATTGCATTCCGTACGGCGAAAGCACGGCCCGCTGCGAGCAGCTCGCGAACCAAACCGACACGAGCGCGAACATAAAACCGTTGGCAAATCCATTGGCAAACTGCATCGCGCCGCGCTTCCACCACAGCAGACTGCGATGAAGCACTCCGTCCGACAGCACCATGAACAAGCCCATGGCAAACGGAATGAAGCACATCATGGCGAAGGCGGAGAACACGCCCGAGATGGCCGACAGCACCAAAAACGGAGCGATGATGCCCATGAGGTAGAAGCCGGTGCGAGCCTTACCCTCCAGGCGCTCGGCCTCAACGTGCGCACGACCGACCAGATCGCCGCCCGAAGCGCCGTTCGTGCCGGCGTGACCCATGTTGGGGATGCGCACCTCGTCGCCATCATGCGTGCCGGCGGGAAACTCAATCGTCTGCTCGGAGGTTACGCGGGTACGGCCGCTGCCACCGCAATCGGGGCACGGGTCGGCAC
>URBM01000173.1 GCA_900545995.1 uncultured Collinsella sp.
ACGAGATCCTGAGATGTCTCGTGGGCTCGGAGATGTGTATAAGAGACAGTGCTCGCTCTGGCGGGCTTTCGCTGTCGGTTCCAAGACATCGGCGTTGCTATGGCCCAGATGCGGCACTTGGGGACGGTCCTTGCAACAATCTGTTGATTGAACATCGTCGTATGTTCGCGCTATCATGCGTGGTTAAATGGTTAGCCATGGCAAACGGTTAGCCAAGATAAACAAAATGCAACGCCCTGTGGGCGCCGGGGGAGGAACACGGACGTGAAGCTCGATACACTCGAGATTGGAAAGGACGCCGTTGTCGCATCGGTGGCATCGGACGATCAGGCACTCCGACAGCATATTTTGGACATGGGTCTAACGCCGGGCACCGAAGTCACCATGATGAAGTACGCCCCCATGGGCGATCCGCTCGAGATCCGCCTGCGTGGCTACGAGTTGACACTGCGCAAGGACGATGCCGCTCGCATCGAGCTCGTGGGTATTCACGACACCGATACGGGTCCGCGCGCTAACGCCGCAATCGGCACGACGGAGCATCCGGCCCTGGGCGAGGGGACGTATTCGCCCCGTGCGGCAAAGACGGCCGTGCCCGAGGGCGCGCCGCTGCACTTTGCCCTCGCCGGCAACCAAAACTGCGGCAAGACCACGTTATTCAACCAGCTGACGGGCTCCAACCAGCACGTCGGTAACTTTCCCGGCGTGACGGTCGACCGCAAAGATGGCACCATCCGCAACCACCCCGAGGCAAGCGTTACCGACCTGCCTGGCATCTATTCGCTGTCGCCGTACACGGGCGAAGAGATCGTGAGCCGTCAATTCATCCTTGACGAAAACCCCGACGCCATCATCGACATCATTGACGCCACCAACATCGAGCGCAACCTGTACCTGACACTGCAGCTCATGGAGCTTGATCGTCCTATGGTCATCGCGCTCAACATGATGGACGAGGTGACCGCCAACGGCGGCGCCGTAGACGTCAACTTGCTCGAGAGCCTGATGGGCGTGCCTGTTGTCCCCATTAGCGCTGCCCGCAACGAGGGCATCGGCGAGCTGGTGGACCACGCCCTGCACGTGGCACGGTTCCGCGAGCGCCCCGGTCGCCTGGACTTTTGCGCGCCCGACGGTCCGGACGGCGGTGCACTGCATCGCTGCATTCACGGCATTGCTAACCTGATCGAGGACCATGCCGTGACGGCGCACATCCCGGTGCGCTTTGCGGCGACCAAGCTGGTCGAGGGCGATGAGCTGGTAACCGAGGCGCTTCACCTGGATCGCAATGAGCTCGACGCTATCGAGCACATCATTACCCAGATGGAGGGCGAGGCCGGCACCGACCGCCTATCTGCGCTGGCCGATATGCGTTTTAGCTTTATCGGCGACGTGTGTGGGCGTTGCGTCGTCAAGCCGCACGAGAGCCGCGAACACGTGCGCTCCGTCAAGATTGACCGCATCCTGACAGGTCGTTACACAGCCATTCCGGCGTTTCTGGTGATCATGGGCCTCGTCTTTTGGCTGACGTTTGGCGTGATCGGCGCGGCGTTGCAGGGACTCATGGAGGACGGCATCGCTGCCATCATCGCCTCGGCCGATGCGGGCCTCAAGGCGTTCGGCACCAACGACGTAGTGCGCTCGCTGGCTGTCGACGGCGTGCTTACGGGTGTGGGCAGCGTGCTGACCTTCCTGCCGATTATCGTCGTGCTCTTTTTGTTCCTCTCCATTCTGGAAGACTCCGGATACATGGCGCGCGTGGCCTTTGTCATGGATAAGGTGTTGCGTCGCTTTGGCCTGTCGGGCCGCAGCTTTGTGCCCATGCTCGTCGGTTTTGGCTGCACCGTGCCGGCTATCATGTCGACCCGTACGCTCCCATCCGAGCACGACCGCAAGATGACGGTCATGCTCACGCCGTTTATGAGCTGCTCAGCCAAGTTGCCGGTTTACGGCTTGCTGTGCGGGGCGTTTTTCCCGCAGGCGACGGTTCCCGCCATGGTCTCGCTCTATCTGATCGGTATCGTGGTCGGCTGTATCGCGGCTTTGGTGCTCAACCGCACGGCATTTAAGGGCGACCCGGTGCCGTTTATCATGGAGCTTCCCAATTACCGCCTGCCGAGCGTCAAGACGACGGTGATGCTGGCATGGGATAAGGCCAAGGACTTCATCACCAAGGCCTTTACCATTATCTTTGCCGCTACGGTGGTCATCTGGTTCCTGCAGACGTTCGATATCCGCTTTAATGTGGTCGCCGACCAGTCGCAAAGCCTGCTTGCCGGTCTGGGTAGCATCATCGCGCCGGTGTTGGCCCCGCTCGGCTTTGGCGACTGGCGCGCCTCGACGGCACTCGTCACCGGACTTATCGCCAAGGAGAGTGTCATCTCGACACTAACGGTGCTTTTGGGTGCAACCTCGCCCGCGGCATTGTCAACCATGTTTTCGCCGTTTACCGCCTACGTGTTCTTGGTCTTTACGCTGCTGTACCCGCCTTGCGTGGCCGCTATCGGCGCTGTCAAGAGCGAGTTGGGCGCGCGCTATGCCGTGGCCGTATTCGCGTTTCAGGTCGCCGTTGCCTGGATCGTGGCGTTTGTCGTGCATTCGGCGGGCATATTGCTGGGGTTGGCTTAGTTATGAATTGACGGCGCAACCTCTGTGTATCGAATTGTTTTCGGCCCCGCTTCTGTACTGACGGATGCGGGGCCGTTGCTATATAATCGCCTCCGCTCAAAACGATTGGAGACGTTATATATGACTCAGACAAGGCAAGACGGCATCACGCTCAGGCAGTGGCTCCCACTCGTCGGTCTCACCTGCTGTGCGTTCGTGTTCAACACGTCGGAGTTTATGCCCATCGGCCTTTTGACTGATATCGCCGCGTCGTTCTCGCTCACCGAGGCCCAGGCGGGCATCATGATCTCGGTCTATGCCTGGGGCGTCATGCTGCTGTCGTTGCCACTCATGGTGTTCGCTTCGCGTTTCGAGTTCAAGCGGATGCTGCTGGGCGTGCTTGCCGTGTTCTCGCTGGGCCAGTTCCTGTCCGCCTTGGCGCCGACCTATCCCATCTTAGTCTGCGCGCGCCTGGTAGTTGCCTGCGCGCACGCCGTGTTCTGGTCGGTCGCCTCGATCATGGCGTCGCGCCTGGTTGACACACGCCACGGGGCGCTCGCTATCAGCATGATCGCCACGGGCTGTCTCTTATACACATCTCCGAGCCCACGAG
>URBM01000174.1 GCA_900545995.1 uncultured Collinsella sp.
CGGAGATGTGTATAAGAGACAGGGCGGTGCCGTTGCCGATGACGATGGTGTTGACGCCGTCCTTTTTGACGAGGCGGGCGAGCTCGCGCTTGGTGCCGGCGACGTCGTGGCGCGGCTTGGTGGGGTAGACCACGCCGTGGTCGAGCAGCTTGCCGGTCTCGTCCATGACGGCGACCTTGCAGCCGGTGCGGTAGCCCGGATCGAGCGCGAGCACGCGGGCGCCGCGCACGGGGCGTGCCGAGAGCAGGCCCTCGAGATTCTTGGCAAAGACATTAATGGCCTCGGTCTGGGCGCGAACGGTGAGCTTGGCGCGGGCCTCGCGCTCCAGCGAGGGGGCCATGAGGCGCTTGTAGCCGTCGGCGATGGCGGCGTCAAAGACGGGCGCGAAGACGCCCTGGCGACGGGGCCAACGGCTGCCGAGGCGTGCCGTGGCAGCGGCGCCGTCGACGTTCACGCGCACGCGGAGCTTGCCCTCGCGCTCACCGCGGTCGATAGCCAGCACACGGTGGTTGGGGATGCGGCGCAGCGGCTCATCATAGCTGTAGTACGGCTCGTAGGGAGTCTTCTCGGCGGGGTCGGTCGCCTCGACGACGATGTCGGCGGTGTTTTGCGTAAAGGCGCGCAGGTCGGCGACGTTCTCGGGGTCTTCGGCCACCGTCTCGGCCACGATGTCCGCCGCGCCGGCGAGCGCCTTCTCGGGCGTGTCGAAGCCGGCTTCCTCGTTGACGTAGGCCGCGGCGGCGTCGAGCGCGCTGCCCTTGGCGGATGCCTGCATGATGATCATGTTGGCAAGCGGCTCCAGACCTGCCTCGCGGGCCTTCTGCGCGCGGGTCATGCGCTTTTTGCGGTAGGGCTTGTAGAGGTCCTCGACACGCTGGAGCTGCGTGGCCTCGCGAATCTGCTGTTCGAGCTCGGGCGTAAGTTTGCCCTGGGCGTCGATGAGCAGAATGACGTCCTCTTTGCGCTGTTCAAGATTGCGCAGGTAGGACAGGCGCTCGTCGAGTGCGCGCAGGGCGACGTCGTCCATGCCGCCCGTGGCTTCCTTGCGGTAGCGCGAGATAAAGGGGATGGTGTTGCCCTCGTCGATGAGCTTGACGGCCGCCTCGATGTTGGCGGCCTTAAGGTTGAGCTCGTGGGCGAGCTGGGCGATAAGATCCATGGGACTCCTTGCGTTTAAGGTGCGTTTGCAGCACAGGGCTACCAAGGATACCACCCGTCCCAAAAGGCTGTTTTGGGGCCGCGCCACGAAAACGGCCTATCTACTACGTTTTACCCGTAGGGGCTGACCATACCTGGGTTTTCCGAAAGTCGGCAAGCCGTTTACCTGCGGTTTTTATCTCGCGAAATTCGGCATGCTTGAGGGCGATCGGTTAAACGTAGTAGATAGGCCCATTTCGTGGCGAACGAACCAAGCTGAGGCGCAAAATAGCCTCGCTCCAGAATAATCGTCGGCAAGGTAGCAAAAAGCCCCGCGGGCAGGAGGCTGCTCGCAGGGCAAAGAAGAGGGGCTTGTTGGTGGCGGACCGAAGGGCTCGGCATGGGGTTTCTGCCGAGGCCTGCCCTAATACAGCATTACAGCTCGACGAGCTGGCCGGTCTCGGCGGCCTCCTTGATGGCGTTGAGAAGCGTGAGCGTCTTGACGTTATCGGCGGGGGTCACGACGGGCTCGACCTCGCGGCGGACGACCTTCACAAAGTGCTTGAGCTGCATCTTGTGCGGCAGCGCCGGGTCCACGGCCGGAATCTCCATCTGCAGCGGCTTGTGCCAGTTGGAGGCGCCGTCGTAAGAGAACTGGTGCAGGCGGGGCAGCGACAGGGCGCCCTTAGTGCCGCCGATAAAGTAGGCGTCGGCGTCGAAGGGGCGGTACTGCGGATCCTCGCGAGCGGTTGCCTCCCAGTTCCAGGGGCTGGCGGTGGCGTCGGAGATGGTCATGCTTGCGAGCGCGCCATCGGCAAAACGGACGTTGACCACGGCGGAGTCCTCGGTCTCAAAACCGCGGGCGGCGCTGGACTGCATACCCTGGACGGCAACGGGCTCGCCCAGCAGGTAGCGGAGCAGGTCGACGTCGTGAACCAGGTTGACCAGGATCGGGCCGGCACCCTTCTTACGGCGCCACTCGACGTCGAAGTACTCGTCATTCTTATAGATCATGTAGTGGAAGCTCGACACGGTGAGCTTGCCCAGCTCGCCGGACTCGATGATCTCCTTGGCCTTGTTGACGAAGGGGTTGTGGCGACGGTGCTGGCCCACGAGCACGGGCACGCCGGCGGTCTCGGCCTCGGCAGCGAAAGCCTGGGCATCCTCCAGGTCGTTGGAGATCGGCTTTTCGACCAACGGCACGATATTGCGCTTCACAGCCTCGCGAGCAACGCCCAGGTGCAGGTCGTTGGGGGTGGCGATAATGACGGCCTCGGGCTTGACCTCGTCCATCATCTGGGCGGGATCGGTGTAAAACGGCACGCCGGCGGCCTCGGCCGTGGCGCGGGCGCCCTCAAAGGCGTCGGCGATGGCGACGAGCTCGGCCTCGGGCTCCTCGGTGACAAAGCGGATGTGGTTGCGGCCCATGGCGCCGGCGCCGATAACGGCAATGCGGACGGGGTTGAGCTCAGACATTTCGACTCCTTAAATACTGGTGACCGGTGGAATGCGACAAAGGGGCCGTCCCTTTGTCGCATCGGTAAAACTAGGCGGACTTCTTCTTGCTGTCGGAGACCATCATGTAGACGGTGAGCACGACGGCGATGGCGGCGATCACAATGGCGCCGTAGAAGGACTGCTGGTAGGCGGCGCTGCCGGCCTCGGCGTGATACAGCACGGCGGTGATGGGCTGGCTGATCCAGGTGGAAGCGGCGTAACCCAAAAACATGATGCCGTAGTTGACGCCGATATTGCTGGTGCCGAAGGCGCCACCGGTGAGCGGCGGGTAGATGACGAGCAGGGCGCCAAAGCTAAAGCCAAGCAGGGCGAGCGCCACGAAGAACATGCTCTGCGTAAAGCTCATCGACATGATGACGAGCGCGACGATGGTGACGACAAGGCTGATGAGCAGCGACTTGTAGGCACCGAGCTTGTCGATGATCTGACCAAAGGACAGACGACCGACCAGGTTGGCGCAGGTGTTGACGGAGACGACCACGCCACCGAGGGCGACGGCCTGTCTCTTATACACATCTGACGCTGCCGACGATAAGGCACGTGTAGATCTCG
>URBM01000175.1 GCA_900545995.1 uncultured Collinsella sp.
GGTACGCGATAGGTAAAACCGTAACCCACGCCCTCGCCCATCGCAGGATGCGCCACGCGTGTCACGCGCGCGTGAACGCTCATGACGGGGTCCAGCTGCATCACGCGACCGCTCAGCTCGCACGGCTGCATGCCATACAGGCCAACGCCGGCGCGAATCATATCGAAATGCATCGAGGGATCGAGCATCGAGGACGGCGTGTTGGCGCAGTGCACGATACCGCACTCAAAGCCTGCGTCCTTAATGGCTTGAACGGCCTCGGTAAAGCGCTGGCACTGCAGCTTGTAATCCCAGCCGCCGGGCTCATCGGCCGTTGCAAAGTGAGTAAAGACGCCATCGCATTGGATGCCGCGATGGAAACTGATACCGCGCACAAAGTCGAGCACCTGCGTGTAGTGAACGCCGATGCGGTTCATGCCCGTCTCGATAGCCAGATGGTACTTGCCCACCTTGCCGGCCGCAACAGCGCACTCGCCATAGGCCAGCGCGAAGTCGGACGTATAGACCGAAGGCATGATGTCGAACTCGAGCAACGTGGGGATTGCCTCGATAGGCGGCTCGCTCAAGATCAGAATGGGCTTGGTAATTCCACCCTGGCGCAGCTCAACGCCCTCGTTGACCGTCGCCACCGCGAACATGTCTGCTCCGGCAGAGTACATGATTTTGGCGCACTCTACAGCACCATGGCCATAGGCATCGGCCTTGACCACACAGCACAGACGCTGGCGCGGGTCGAGCAGGTTCTTGTAAGCCCTCGTGTTACGGCGAAGTGCCCCGCGGTCGATCTCAACCCAGGACCAGCGCGTCAAATCGGCCTTATTCATGATTAGTCATCCGACCCTTCGTCCATGATTCCCAGATCTTCGAGCGCATCCTTTGCCGCCAACTCCATAGCGGGGCCGATCAAGTCAATCAAATCGGTCGCAATAACGCTCTTCTCACCGTACTCCGTCGCTGCGGCAAAACCAGCGTAGCTGTGGAGCGCGACGGCGTACGAATACAGCAGTTCCCAACGATCCATCTCGTCGCGCATGGTGGCCAGCGTGCCAGCCAAAATGCCCGCAAGAACATCGCCCGAACCGGCAGTCGCCAGCGAAGCCGGACCCGAGAGCGGGAGCAGCACACGCTCGACACCGCAGATAGCCGTCGTCGGCCCCTTAGCGATAACCACGAGATTATCGGAGCCGGCAGCCCAGACAACCTTCTGCGCGGCCGCAATCGCAGTCCCCAGATCGTTGACCTCGTCACCGGCAACAAGACGCGAAAGCTCGCGATAGTGCGGCGTCATGACGAGCGGCTGCTCACGACGATACATCTCGGGATTGCTATCGATACCGTCAATGGCAATCTTAGAGAGGCAGTTGAGCGCATCGGCGTCCAAGATGAGCGGCACATCAAGTTCGAGCAGGCCCGAAACTACCTGCATAGCGCCAGCAGACGTCGTCATACCGGGGCCGCACAGCACGCAGCTGTACTTCTTTGCAATCTCGCACACCGTCATGCGCGCAGCGGCACCAAAGGAGCCGCGGGAATCGGAAGGAATAGCAAAGACGGGAATCGAAGGAAGCGCCATACGAATAAGGTTAGCGCAGGCATCTGGCGTTGCGACCGCAACATAGCCGGCACCAGCGCGGGCAGCAGACTTGGCTGCCATAATGGCGGCACCAGGGTACTGCGCAGAGCCGGCGACAATAAGCACAGAGCCACGAGAATACTTATCGATATTCGTTGGCAGCGGAGCGAAGTAATCGACCAAGTCGCCAGGCTCGACGATCTCGGCCGCATGGTCCACATCATCGATAACCTCGTCAAGACGATCGTAAAGATTACCGCAGACCAAATCGCCAGCGTGCTCAGGACCATCGGCGCTATACAAACCGATCTTGGGGGCAATCATCGTTACCGTACGCTCGGCACGAATGCAATCGTCATCAACCACGCCCGTCTCGGCATTCAGGCCCGAGGGGACATCGATAGACACGACGCAATCGGCGCATTCATTGACCGTAGGGATCCAAATGGAGAACGGCGCACGCAGATTCCCATGGAACCCGGTACCAAAAATAGCGTCGACAACGACATCGGCCTTATCAATCAGCACTTCAAGCTCATCACGTGAAGGACCGACGCAAACGTGCACGTCACGGCCGGCAGTACGACGAGCAACATGGCGAGCCAGTGCGGCGGGAATCTCATCGGGCTCAACTGGGGAGACGATGTCCACGTCCACACCCTTATGGCTTAGGATATCGGCAGCCACCCAACCGTCGCCGCCATTATTGCCAAAACCGACCAGAACGAGGACTCGATCGGGATTTAACTTTAAAATCTCGTTAGCGGCAAACTCACCCGCCAGCTCCATAAGCTCGGCCTTTGAAGTTCCTTCGCGTTCGATAATATCCTCGAGACGAACGACTTCCTCGGTACTTAAAACCGGTTTCATCTATGCTCCTAGCGTATCTTGCGAAGCATCGCCCAGGTGCTCCGTCAATGCTGAATTCTGCAGCTGCTCAAGCTCATCTAAAACAGATCGAGCCTCTTTAAATGTCTGCGCAACGCGTTTCTTGTTGCTCACTTTTTCTTCCTTAGGCTTAGGTCGAGCATCCTCGGTGATTGCAATGGCATTAGCGACAGCCAAGTCACCCGTAAGGGTAATAGAAAGAGCGACCTCGACAACACCCAAATCCTGGGCGATTTCGAGAGCACGACCAGAAAGCAGAGCCTTCGGTTTGCCGAGTTTATCACGCGTTACCGAAACATCCTTGCGACCCACGCCTTGACTAAAACCCGTGCCGAGAGCTTTAAGCACCGCCTCGCGCGAAGCAAAGCGGCTCGCATAGTGAGCAGCGGGACGCGATGATGCATCGCAATACGCACGCTCTTCTTCGGTAAACACACGCCGAGCAAACGACGGCGTCTTTTCAAGAATTGATTTCATGCGGGAAATCTCGACGATATCAACGCCGATACCAGCTTCAGCCATGTTCACCTCCATATCGCACAGACTAAGTTATTGTAGCCCGTTCACAGAAGATGCGACAAACGAGGGTTATAAAACACAGCTACTATGTGAGACAAATTGCCCGTAAACGCAAAAAGGGGGAGGCCGCGAGGCCTCCCCCTTCTTCAGTTTCGATGACGGCTCGGTGCCGTCCACCGGTCAGCGGCGCCCTGGCCTCCCACGGGCTGACCC
>URBM01000176.1 GCA_900545995.1 uncultured Collinsella sp.
CTTATCGTCGGCAGCGTCAGATGTGTATAAGAGACAGGAGATGAGCACCCGAGGCCTCCATGACATCGGGGATACGGAAACTGCCGCCGATCTCGACGAGCTCGCCGCGGCTCACGATGACCTCTTTGCCCGCGGCATGGGTGGCCAGCACCAGCAGCACAGCGGCGGCGTTGTTGTTAACGACCAGCGCGTCCTCGGCTCCGGTAAGCGAGCGGATGAGCTGCGCGGCATGTTCCTTGCGCGACCCACGCGAGCAGGTGTCCACGCTGTACTCGAGTGTGCTGTACCCGCGCGCGACCTCGGCCACGGCCTTTGCCGCCGACTCCGCGAGCGGGGCGCGGCCCAAGTTGGTATGAATGACCACACCCGTAGCGTTGACGGCGGGGCGCAGGCTCGGCAACGCGGAGCGGTGCGCACGCCACTCGATGGCCGAGGCCAGATCGCGCTTAGAGCGCGGGGTTGCACCGGCGCGAATGGCGGCGCGCTCCTCGTCGAGCTCGGCCGTGACGGCGGCATGCGCCACCGCGTCGCAGGTCTCCCCCGCCGCCTTCACAACCGGCCACTCGGCAAGCAGCTCGTTGGCGGAAGGAATGGCGCGCAGGCGGGCGCGTACCTCATCGGACATGTTCTGGCTATCGCTCATGTGCGGCCTTTCAAAAGAAACGTAGATCAGTCGAATACATCAGCTGAATCAATTACTCGTTATTATCCTCGCGCGCCGCAATCTTTTCCACGCGAACGGCGTTTTCCTGGGTGAGTGCGGCGCCCGTCAACGGGTCCCAGCGCAGCGGCGTGTGGTCGAGCGGGCCGACGCCCAGGGCCTGCCGACCACCACCCTCAGCACCCAATGCGCGTCCGCCGGGAGCGGCCGAGGTGAAGATGCACGCCGGGTGCAGATAGGGCGTCGTCTCCACGCGCACGCGATCGCGGCCCATGTCGCTCACAAGCTCGACGACCTCGCCATCGGCGATACCCATGCGCTCGGCGACGTCGGCATTCATCTGCACGGCGTCCAAGTCGGAACCTGCCTCGGCAGCACCCGCCGCAGCAAGTCTGCGCGAAGTATGCGACTCAAAGGGCCGGTTGCCGCTAATGAGGCGAAACATCCCCATCCCCGGCTCCACCATGGGCGCAATCCAGCCAGGCACACGACCCAAGCCGGCGCGCTCCCATACGTCGTTTGCCAGCGCAATCTTGCCGCCGTCGAGAGGAACCACCGGCTTGCCCGTACGCGACGGCAGCGGCACGCCCGTGTCTGCCCAACCGCGCTCCTTGAGCGCAGTGAGGTCGATCCCAAACGGAGCCACCTGGGCAGCCGCCAAGTCGTCAGGCGTAAAGTCAAAATACTCGCCCACGCCGCAGGCAGCAGCCAGGCCGGCAAAGATCTCCCGGCCGGGACGCGTGTCATCATGCTGCACAGGCAGCACGGCGTTGCGGTAGAACACGCGCGCATCGTTGGCGCCTGTCACCGTTCCCACGCCGCGGTCAGCCTCCAGATACGTCACGTCGGGCAGCACGAAATCAGAAGCACGCGCCGTCTCGGACCAGCGAATATCAATCGTCACGAGCAAGTCGAGCTGCTGCAAAATACTCAACCAAGCCTGTGCATTGCCATAGCCCGCACCGGGGTTACTGGCATAGACGATGAGTCCGCGCAGGTCGCCGGCGAGGATCGATTGGCCGATGGTCGTGCACAGGCCGCGCACCGGATCGACGAGCGGATAACGCTCGGAACCCAACTTGGGCACACGCGGCACCGGCGGCGTCGCAAAGCGTGCAGGGTCCAAGTCGCCCAGCGCGAGCGGGGTCGGCGGGTTGAGCGCACCGCCCACATGCCCCAGGCAGCCCAACAGCACATCGACCAGGCAGATAGCGCGCGCCGTCTGGGTGCTGTTGGCATACGCAATGCCGATGCCACCGTGAAAGCCCGCGTCGACCACGGCGGCAGGCGCCGCAGCAGCCAGGTCGCGTGCCGTCGCGCGGATGTCCTCTGCCGGCACGTCGCACATCGACTCGGCCCATTCGGGCGTCCAAGCAGCGGCCGCCTGCGCCAGCTCGTCAAAACCCGTGGTATAGCGGATCACGAACTCGTGGTCATACAGGTCCTCGGCAATCAAGACATGGGCAATACCCAACAGCAGCGCCAAGTCGCAGCCCGGGCGTACGCGCAGCCAGCGGTCGGCAAGCGCAGCCGAGCCGCTGCGCCGGGGGTCGACCACGATGATTTTCGCCCCGCGCCGGCGCGCATCGTTGAGCGCGTCAACGGCCCCCATCGTCGACGAATCAACAATGGAACGCCCAAAATACATAATGCAATCGGTATGCGCCAGGTCGGAGGCGGGACTATAGCCCAGGCTGTGTTCCCAACCAGTGAGACGGCTCACCTCGCAGGCGCCGTCGGCACTGTACACGTTGGGCGAGCCCAGCGCATGCATAAAGCGATACGCCCAGTAGCGGTCGAACGAGGGCACGCCGAGCGTCATGCCCAGCGCACGAGGCCCACACTCGTCAACAATCCCCAAAAGACGCTCGGCAATCTGAGCAAACGCCTCGTCCCACGAAATCGCATCGAACCCCGAGCCATCAGCTCGTCGGCGCATGGGATGCAAAATCCGGTCACGCTCGTCAAACGGCATGTCCAGGCGATGGCGCCCGCGGGCGCACAGGGCACGCGCCGCGCACGGATGCCCCGGCACCGGCAACTCGGCCGCCACGCGACCGTCCTCAACGCGTGCCGCAAAGGCGCAATCGGCATAGCATCCCCCGCATGTGGTCACCACGGCGCGACCGTCACGCTTCACAGCAGATGCCATCTCGATTACCCCTTTCATCAGCCAAACACAACAGGCCAAAAGCCCGGCAACGAGCCCCAGACCCAAAAAGCCTCCCGCACGGCAACGACCCGCGGGAGGCCCAACGTCAAACAGACGGTACCTTACGCCTCAGACTTCTTGGCATAGATAAACCAGTAGCCGAGCGCGACCAGAACCGCACCGCCCACAATGTTGCCCAGCGTGGCAGCGGACAGGTTAAACGCAATGCCCGCAACGTTGAGCGCATCGGCGCCGGCGACGTCGGCACCGTAACCGCATGCATGCATCACGGCGCCCATAGGCAAAAAGTACATGTTGGCGACGCAGTGCTCAAAACCGCAGGCCACAAACTGTCTCTTATACACATCTGAC
>URBM01000177.1 GCA_900545995.1 uncultured Collinsella sp.
CGACTTTTTTATTTTCAATTTCTTCCTTTATCAGACTTCCTACACTTGAAAAGTGAGAACATAAAAACAGTTTCATCAATATTCTCCTTTATATATAAATTCTTATTTGTTGAACTAAGCCGTGTATACCATACTCTCCAATGATAGAACGCCCTGATATAGCGAAATTTTGCCGTTTTCCAGCGTACGTGCGTACACACTCCACAGGAATTCTAAGGGGCCTGCCCCCTTAGCACACGGACTTTGGAATAAAGTCTAGTGTTTTACGCCTTGCCAGAGGTGTACAGGCTCTCGGTATGCACGTACGAAGCAATTGCCATCAATGCCCCATATAAGTGGCGATCAAGTTCGCATAAAGCGACCTTGATCCCGCAAAACAAAAGGCAGGATACCATCACCACGATGATACCCTGCCTCTGTTCGTTTCTGTTTACCGTTCCGAGTAGTCCTTCCGCAGAATTTCCGATAAACAAAAAACGTACCCGAACCCTTTCTCGTAAAGAATCGGGTTCGAGTACGAACTGAATGCTGGAGCAATAAAAAACCACCAGAAAGGTGCCCGTCCCCTTTGTGGTGGTTTTGGGTCAGTCCTAGAGCGTGTGGCCGTAAGCGTTGGCGGCCTTGATGGCGGCGGCGAATTTCTCGTCGGTGAAGGGCTCCGGGTTGCCTTGCTTCCATTCGTTGGTGGCGTGCGCGTACTCGCACAGGGCAGGGATATCAGCCTCGGAAAGCCCGACCTGCTCAAGCGTCACGGGCAGGCCCATCTGATTGTTAAAGGCGGCGTAGCGCTCAAGGTTCTCGGTATCGCCCGTATAGGCGAACAGTACCAGCACACCCAGGCTTACGACCTCGCCGTGCAGGTAGGAGCCCTCGCGCGGAATGCTGCAGGAAGCGTTGTAGAACGCGTGCGCCACGCTCGAGTTGTAGTAGTAATCGTTTTGGTTGGTCAGGTTGGAGACGTAGCCCGTGTTGACCACGATATCGAGCGCGATCTGCTTGACGGCTTCGGTCGACAGGTTCTGGCGAACGTCCTCAAGACCCTGCACGCCATAGGTAAACAGCGGCTCGGAGCAGGTGTGTGCGAGCGCCAGGCCAAGACCTGCGGTGTGCTCCAGGTTGCCGGCGCTCGTGGCGTACTCGACCTCGGGCTGCTTGGACAGGGCATCGCCCACGCCCGCCCAGAAGTACTCCGCCGGAGCCTCGGCGATGATCTTGGGGTTGATGAAGATGTGCGCGGGGCGGTTGGGGTACGAATAGCCCTCGAGCGAGCCGTCGTCGTTGTAGACAACGGCAATGGCGGTCGCGGCCGAGCAGTTGGAGCAGATCGTCGGTACCGTAAAGACGATCTTCTTGAGCTCGATGGCTGCGGTCTTCACGGTGTCGAGCGCTTTGCCGCCGCCGCATGCGATGAGCACATCGGCCTCTCGGCAGGCGGGGGAGTTAACAACCTTGGCGATATTGGCGCGCGTACTGTTGGTGCCGTAGACGCGCGTCTCCAGAATCTCGACGTCGGTGCCCTCCAGCGCCGCTTCGATACCGGGAAGCGCCGCTGCCAGTGCTCGTTTACCACCGATAATCGCGACCTTGGTCGCTCCGTACTCGTCCAGTGCGCCGGGCAGCTCGTCAAAGCAGTCCTCGCCGACGGTGTAGTCGCTCATTCCAATCGTGCGCATAGCAGCCTTCTTTCGTTAGATAAAGTGCTTTCAGGTATTTTGCTCCAAGTGAGTGCTTGCGATCGCGAGAAGTTTCTAAAGTATGAAACCGATGTTGAGGGTTTTTCGCCGGCGTTGACCGTGTTACCATACAGCGCATAAGCGTTGATGGGGACGAGTAGTCGGCCGTCCGCATGCTACAGAGAGCGGGGAGCGCTGAGAACCCGTGCATGCGACCGATGAAAATCACCCCGGAGCTGCGGTCCCAACGGACGTGCCGCGCAGGTTCGTCTTAGTAGACATCGCCGAGATGGTCGTCGATACAGACCAGCCGAGTAACGGATGCGAGCGCGCGAATACGCGGGCGAGGGCATCTAAGCTGGGTGGTTAAGCGAAGAGCTTTTGCGGGCGTGCAGCCCGTTTGTGGCGCTTCGTCCCAGCTTGTAGGGACGGGCGCTTTTTTGGTGCCCAGAGGGCGTGCGCGCCCATGACAAGAAAGGGGTACCGTGGCAAACGAGTACAAGCAGACGATGAATCTGCCTAAAACCGGATTTCCCATGCGTGCCGGTCTTTCCAAGTCCGAGCCCAAGCGACTCAAGGACTGGCAGGACAACAAGGTCTACGAGCAGGTTCTGAAGAAGAACGAGGGTCACAAGAAGTTCGTGCTGCACGACGGTCCTCCGTACGCCAACGGCCCGATCCACATCGGCCATGCCATGAACAAGATCTCCAAGGACATGATCAACCGTTACTGGATGATGCAGGGCTATGAGGTTCCCTATGTCCCCGGTTGGGACTGCCACGGTCAGCCGATTGAGCACAAGGTCGAGGAGAAGCTCGGCACCGAGAAGTTCAACCAGACCTCCACGGCCAAGATCCGTGAGCTTTGCAACAAGTTCGCTGTCGAGAACATCGAGCTCCAGAAGGCCGGCTTCCGCCGTCTGGGCGTGCTCGGCGACTGGGACAACCCCTATCTGACGCTCTATCACCAGCATGATGCCGCCGACATCGAGGTCTTTAAGGCCATGTTCGATAAGGGCATGATCTATCGCGGCCACAAGCCGGTTCACTGGTGCAAGCATTGCCACACCGCACTCGCCGAGGCAGAGATCGAGTACTCCGACGAGACGAGCCCGTCCATTTTCGTGCGCTTTGAGATGACCACCAAGCCCGCCGGCCTCGAGGACTTCGACGGCCCGGTCGACTTCATCATCTGGACGACCACGCCGTGGACCATCCCCTCCGACCAGGCCGTTTCCCTTAAGCCCGGCGCCGCCTATGTCGCCGTTGAGCACGATGGCCGTGCCGAGGTCATGCTCGAGGACCTGGCTCCCAAGTGCTGCGAGGAGTTTGGCTGGGAGTACACCCCGGTCATGGTCGACGGCAAGCCCTATGTGGTTCCCGCCGAGACCTTCCACCACATCCACTACAAGCAGCCGATCTTTGACGGTGTCGAGGGCGTGGCGCTGCTGGCCGATTACGTCGGTGTCGATGACGGTACCG
>URBM01000178.1 GCA_900545995.1 uncultured Collinsella sp.
CCTCGGGAGGAAGATCTGGAGCGGGAGCTTCGGGGCCGACCCCGAGGGCTACGACAGGCTGGCGGAGGCGATAGGCGACCCGGGGAGCTGCATGGTCGTCGGCGTCGAGGGCACGGCATCGTACGGGGCCGGGCTGACGAGGAGGCTCGCGGAGCTCGGGTACAACGTCGTCGAGGTGCTCAGGCCCAAGAGGGACAAGGCGAGGCCCGGCGAGGGGAAGAGCGACCCGCTGGACGCCGAGCGCGCGGCGCGCAAGGCGGCGTCCGGGAGGGGCTGCTCCGTGCCGAAGTCGCAGGACGGCTGGGTCGAGGCGGTGCGCCAGCTCTACGTCGCGCGCAGGCTGGCCGTCGCGACGTCCACGTCCTGCGTGGCCTGCGCGAAGTCGATGCTCACGACGGCCCCGGGCGCCCTGAGGGAGCGGTTCAGGGGCCGCGAGCGGCCGAAGGACCTCATGCCGCTGCTCGCGCGCGGGAGGAAGGCGGGCGACGCGCTCGAGGAGAGCGTGCTGGCCTCGCTGCGGTCCGTCGCGGCGGTCTGGAAGGAGGCCCGCAGCCAGGTCGAGTCCCTCGACGAGCGCATCCGCGCGCTGCTGGAGGCGAACGCGCCCGCGCTGCTCGGCGTCGAGGGCTGCGGCACCACGACCGCCGCCGCCCTGGTCGTGGCCGCCGGCGACAACCCCGGCAGGCTGAGGGGCGAGGCGGCGTTCTCGATGATGTGCGGCGCCTCGCCGATCCCCGCGTCGAGCGGGAAGACGGAGCGGCACAGGCTCAACCGCGGCGGCAACCGGCAGGCGAACCGGGCGCTCTACGAGATCGCGATCAAGCGCATGGCGTACGACGAGAGGACGAGGAGGTACGTGGCGAGGCGGACCTCCGAGGGGAAGTCCCGGCGGGAGGCGGTCCGCTGCCTGAAGCGCTACATAGCGCGGGAGGTGTACCACGTGCTCATGGACCCGAACCCCGACGGCGCCGCGCCGGAAGGCCCCGAGCTCGCGAAGATGCGCAAGGCGATGCGGGTGACTCAGAAGAAAGCCGCCGCGGAGCTCGGCCTGTCCGCAGCCACACTCGGGCACTTGGAACGGGGGAAACGGCGGTCGACGAAACTGGAGAGGAGGTATTACGAGCTCCTGTGCGAATTGGAGAGAACGCTCCCGCAAACTGCCTCTTGACAACTTATAGGAGCGTCGGTTTTGTTTTTCTCAAATTCGACATGCTCGGCGATAACCGATCAAACGTAGTAAATGGGCATAGTTTTTGACAGGCGGCATCGCGCGCATCCCTCGCGAGGGCAAAATGATCCGTTTTCCTCCGTCCCCAAGGGATCAGTTGAGCAGATTGTCGATGGGGTCGGGATCGGAGCTGGGGAGGTAGCGGATTTCTAGCTCTATGCCGAGTTCTTGCAGCTCTTTGAGGGCGGCGACGTCCTCGTCGTCTACGGCAACTGCGGGTGTAACGGGACGTTTACCCTCCCCTGCCTGTATGTGACCAATGCTGATCTTGGTGATGGGCACACCGCCCTTAACCAGCGCCAGCGCATCCGCGGGCGATGCCACCATGATGAGGATCCATTGGCGCGGCGTCGCGGTATGAATAATGTCAATCGTCCTTTGGACCGAGAAGAACCGAGTCCATACGCCATCGGGCGCCGCCACCCTCATGGGTGCCCACTTGCGCGAATCCGCCGCAATCTCGTCGTTGACGATCAGGACGAGGTTGCTGCCCACCGCCTCGTTCCACAGCTCAACATCCTGCCCGTAGATAAAACGGTCATCGATACGCGTGAGAAGGATCTTGGGTTGAGCCATCGCTGCCCCATTCTGCTTGAGACCCGTAAGAGCAAGACATCACGTCTCCAATATTAGTGCATTTAAAGTGAGAAAAGCCGTCAGAACACTTGCGCGGATTTGCGATGTCCCGTATCATAGACAGCCGTTGACGCCTCAGTTGCGTCACTACATGGCCGCCAGCGTAGCTCAGTTGGTAGAGCACCGCTCTCGTAAAGCGGGGGTCACCGGTTCGAGCCCGGTCGCTGGCTCCATTGCACAAGATAGCCGCCTTCGGGCGGCTTTTTTGTTGCCGATTTCAGGCGCACATCCGCCGGAATTCGCCCACTCGGTGGACTTCGGATTTAATGCTTAGGGGGCGGGGATTTACCAAAGTGAAATTTTAATGAAAAGAAACCCAGCTGCAACAATTGCCATGGTGAGGGCTCGAATTGGTCATATAGATTTAAAATAGCCACGATACCTTCTCTTTTGCTGGAACGATATATCTATACAAGGTTGTGAGCGGAAAACAAAAATACGTCGATTGCTATCCGACAAACGGGTCTGGAATTGCATTCACCGGCATTTCGGGGCAGATTGATACACATGTACGAAAGGGAACCTATGTGGTGCGTTGGGTTGGAGCTGCTGCAGGCCCGATATGGATTGCGGTCTTGCGCCCCGATGTCCAAATAGATTTCTCTCTCTAGACGGGAAGTTGCTCATGGACGCCATATATGACGGAGATGACTGGGTCGATCATTATACTTGGCGCCTGGTCGGCTCGGATGACAATGGGAATGTGGTGTTTGATGGACTATGTCCAAAGCATCTCCATCCTTTTGTCTCGTCGTTAATTGAGAGTTCCGCTCGTGTTGCCCCCTACAGCTCGGCATCGCTTCATGATACGGACGTTTTGAAGACCATAAGGGAATCAATTGACGAGGGCACGATGAGCGGCCCGCTGTTCTCTCGGCTTGTGGGGCTAGATGAGATTGGCTCGAAACGACTGCTTGCGGGCGAAAAGGTGGAACTCACTTATCGGTCGATGATTTCAATCCTGCGGCTAGCCGATGTTCTTCGCAAATAAACAGCTTCCCTATTCAAAAACAGAAAACCCCGCCAAACGTGATTCCCCTAGGGAAACACGTTTGGCGGGGTCCTAGCGTGATATCCCTAGGGGAATCACGCCATCAGACGAACAGCTCAGCCGAGCAGCGCGTTACTCTTCCCAGTAAGCATCTGCAAGCAGCTTAAAGCAGATCTTCTTGACCGGCTGTGCGCCATCGCCCGGGAACTCGAGCGTGGGCATATGACTGTCTCTTATACACATCTGACGCTGCCGACGATAAGGCTCGTGTAGA
>URBM01000179.1 GCA_900545995.1 uncultured Collinsella sp.
TACGAGGTCCTGAGATGTCTCGTGGGCTCGGAGATGTGTATAAGAGACAGGTTGAAGGTGAGGGAGTGGGCGGGGTGGCCACCGGCCAGCAGAACCTGCAGGTTCTCGGCCTGGTTGGCAAGACGGATGGGGTCGATGCCCGGCTGGACGATCGAAGGACCGTGGACGCCGATGAACCAGAAGAACGCGGTGGCTGCCTGGATAAGGATAAGGCCAGGATAGGTTTCTGCCGCAGTGAAGAGCGGGGAGAGCAGTTTGATAAGCAGCTCGGAGAACGGAACGCCCATGAGGTTGCGCACGACAACATCGATGATGCCGCAGATGATGACAGCGCCGCCAAAGGGGATAATGTCGCGGAAGTTCTGAGCGATGGCGCCCGGGACCTCCTTGGGCAGCTTAATGGTCAGATCGCGCGAGACGCAGAATTTGTAGACCCACACGGTGATGAACGCGGCGATATAGGCCGAGAACAGACCGCGCGTGCCCATGCTGGTGCAGTCGAAGACCGAAAGCTCGGAGCCGTTGAACTTGGTGGTGAACTGCGTAACAGCGAGCAGCAGCATGCTGCACTGGGCGGCAACCATGGTGGAGCCGTCGTTGAGCACCTTGCCGGCGGGCATGCGACGGTTCATGGAAGCCGTAAAGTTCTTGGCAGTGGTGCCGGCAACCATGATGCCCATGACGCCCATGGTGAAGTTGTACAGCTTGTTGCACCAGTCGATGAGCGGCTGGGGCAGCGTGATGCCAACTACGCCGGGAAGGGTGGCGATCAGCAGAAAGATCGAAGAGGTAAGGACGATGGGCATGCACCCAAGGAATCCGTCTTTGATGGCCTGGAGGTAGATGTTTCTCGAGATCTTCTCGAAGAACGGTTGATGCTTTTCGAGCATCTTTACGATGGCGTCCATAGAGCTCCTTTGCTACTTGATGCGCGATGCATGTGGATGGAACTGGTCGTCGATGGATGGTCAGGACTGCCCGGAAACCTTCCTGCTTAAGGAAGGCATTGCGAAATGACAACGTTGTCATTTCGTTAATGACAACGTAAGACATTTTTGGAAGAGCAACAAGGATTTACGGGTGAGTGGTCGATATTGTCCGGTAAACGGTTGATTTATCAGTCAGGCAGGTGGTGTATGCTAGAACGCAAAAAACAAGCGATAGAGAACCGAGTGGAGAAGCAGTAACAACGATGGACAAGAAAAACGTTTCGATGAACGACGTGGCGATTGCCGCGGGTGTTTCTCTCAAGACGGTGTCGCGCGCGATCAACGAGCCCGATAGCGTGCGAGAGTCGACACGCGATAAGGTCCATTCGGCAATGGAGGCGCTTGGATTTCGAACCAACTTTGCCGCGCGTTCGCTCAAGTTGGGCCGTTACGGGTGCATCGGCGTCGTGCTGTTTCACTTGTCGGGCGGTGCCGTGGACATGATTGACGGTATCGCCGATGCCGCCGAAGAACGCGGCTTTGCGCTCACGATGATCAAAAAGCGGGCGGGGGAGAAGATGACCCTTGTCGAAGCGGCGCGTAGGATGTCGCAGCTTCCCGTCGACGGCATGATCTTCAATCTGCGCCAGATGGTCGATGACTTTGATACCTTTGAAGCGCCGAAAGACCTCAAGACGGTGATTATCACACCGATGGAACATCCTACCTGCTCTACCGTCAGTGACGACCAAGAGGGCGGCGCGCGCATGGCGTGCGAGTACTTCTTGAACCACGGGCACAAGAACGTGTACTTCGTCTCTGGTAAGAAAGAGTCACTGTCGAGCCAGTGCCGTATGAAAGGTTGGCGAGCGGCACTCGAGGCACGTGGCATTGAGCCGCCTGAACCTCTGCAAGGCGATTGGAATGCGGATAGTGGCTACGCCGCGGGCCTTGTGCTTGCCGATAAACCCGATTGCACGGCGGTCCTCGCTGCTAACGACTGCATGGCAAACGGCGTGATGATGGCTCTACGTGACAAAGGGCTCAATGTGCCCGACGACGTGTCCGTGATCGGCTTCGACGATGAACTCTACAAGACGATTCCCAACTCGATTCTGACGTCGGTGAAGTTTCGCCACCGCGAACTGGGCATCCGTGCGCTTAACGAGGTCGTCGCAGGTCTGGAAGCCCCGAGCTCCAGAAGCCGTACGCTCGTCTCGGGCGTGTTGGTCGAGCGTTCCAGCGTAAAGGACTTGCGGGCGTAGACGTGCTCGGCCTATTCCGTTTGTCTCGATCTGTAACAACTAGACGGTCAAAAGTGGTCTACATGTTACAGATTGAGATTTTCGGCTTGGCCTGTGCGTTCATCTCGATCTGTAACAGCTAGGACCGAAAAACTCGGCTAGATGTTACAGATTGAGATGAACAGGAGGACGGGTGCGGTCTAAACAAAATGGCCCGCGCATCACACATCGATGCACGGGCCATTTATTGTCTGCAAGCGGCAGGTGGTGTCAGCGTCTTATGCCTCGAGGTTTTCCTCGATCCAGGCGACGGCACCCTTGGGATCCTTAGTGAGGTCGATGTACTGTTTGCCCTTGGGCGACAGCAGCGTGATGCCCAGGCGGTCGGTGTCGGCCTTCATCTCGTTGTAATAGGTGCGAACCTGCGGAGCCAGGACGATGACGTTGTACTGGTCCATGATGGCGTAGTGGCTGCCGTAGGCACCGGCGTTGGCGGTAATGTCGATGCCCAGCTCGTCGGCGCCTTCCTTAAGCGCGTTGGCGAGCAGTGCAGAGGTGCCGGCGCCAGCGCACAGAACCAGAACCCTCAGATCCTTGCCCTTAAGGGCGGACGGAGCTGCGGAGGCCTCAGTGGCAGAAGCGGTCTCGACAACAGGAGCCTCAACGGCGGGGGCGGCAGCGGTCTTGACGGCCTTGGTCTCCTCGGCCTCTTCTTCGGCCAGGGTCTCGGCCTCCTGCTTGCACAGGACGTTGTCGTAGGCCTTGCAGAACGGGTAGTAGATCAAGAAGTCAACGACCAGCAGGACGACAACCAGGACCAGAGAGATCGGCTGGAAGTTGGTGTCGATGAAGGTGCCGATCGGTCCGGGGAGTGCCCACGGCATGGCATAGATAAAGCCTGTCTCTTATACACATCTCCGAGCCCACGAGACATCTCA
>URBM01000180.1 GCA_900545995.1 uncultured Collinsella sp.
CTGAGATGTCTCGTGGGCTCGGAGATGTGTATAAGAGACAGGGCGACGGCTGCGGCGCTCGTGGGGTCGGCGAAGAGCTGGACGGCGGCGATGGAGGCAACCTTGCCGACGAGCAGGGTGCCGGCGGTGGCGGCAAAGGCGAAGGTGATGATGAGGACCCAGAAGCGCGGGGTCTTGACCATCTCGCCCGGGGTGAGGTCGCCGAAGGTGCCGGCGTGGGCGCCGCCCTTGGGGGCCTCGAAGCCCTCGGGCAGCCAACCGGCCTCGGGGGCCTTCAGGAACAGGGCGGAGGCGGCGATCATCACAAAGAAGATGATGCCGAGCGCCTTAAGGGCGCCGAAGATGCCAAGGCTCGGGATGAGCAGCGAGGCGAGCACCGGGGACAGCACGGCGGGGCCGGCGGTCGAAGCAGCCAGGGTGATGCCGGAGGCGAGGCCCTTCTTGTCGATGAACCACTTCTGACCCGTGGTGAGTGCCGGGTTGTAGCCCAGACCGTTGCCGACGGCGGCGACGAGCGAGAACCACAGGTAGAACTGCCACGGCTCGGTGACGGTGCCGGACATGAACCAGCCCACGCCGTAGCACACGGCAGCGGCGATCACGACGTTGCGGGGGCCGATCTTATCGGAGATGCGGCCGGCGAAGATGCCCGTCACGGCCATGATGGTCTGAAAGACCGGGAAGGCCCAGGTAAGGGCGCTGGACCACTCGGGGTAAACGGCGAGCAGGTTTTTGCTCACGACGGAATACAGCGCGATGGAGCTGATGAAGAACATGGTGACGCACGCGGCGGAAAGCACGACGGCGCGACCCTTGTTGGAGTTGGTGGAAGCCATTGGACTCTTTCTAATCGATGCGGGGAGGGGAGGGACTTGTCCCGCGCCCCTCTCTACCGGGTTGGTTTACTGGTCGGTCGGCTTAGCGACGCCGGATCCATCGGACCAGAGCTCGACACCCTTGTTCTTAAGGTAGTTGTCGGCGTATGCGCGACGGCCGCCGGGCTTGGCGGTGAGGTCGCCCATCATGTTGGAGAAACCGCCATCGACCTTGATGGCGTCGCCGGTGGTAAAGTCCGAGCGCTTGGATGCCAGGAACATGACGGCGTTGGCGATATCGCTGACCTCGCCGATGCGGCGCGTGGCGATCAGGCGGCTGCGGCTCTTCTCGACCTCGGGGTCGGCGTAGAAGTTGGCCGACATGGGGGTCTTGACGAAGCAGGGCTCGACGCAGTTGGAGCGCACGCCGTACGGGCCCCACTCGGCAGCGAGCATCTTGGACATCATGTTGACGCCGGCCTTGGTGGAGCTGTACACGCCCGAGAACGTCTCGGGGGAGTGGCTGGCGACGGTGGAGATGTGCACCAGGCGACCCTGGCCGGCCTTGATCATCTCGCGACCAAAGCGCTGCGAGGTGATGAAGTAGCCGGTGAGGTTGACGTTGAGCACCTGCTCCCAGTCGCTCAGCGGCAGGTCCTCCATAGCGGCGAAGCGCAGGATGCCGGCGGTGTTGACGAGGACGTCGACGCGGCCGAAGTTGGCGATGGTGGCATCGACGGCGGCCTGAACCTCGGCCTCGTCGGTGGCGTTCATCTTGTAACCCTCGGCGTGGATGCCAAACTCGGCGGCGAGGTCGGCGGCTGCAGCCTTGACCTTTTCCTCGTCCAGATCGAGCAGGACGACGTTGGCGCCGTTGCGGGCGAACTCGCGGCAAATCTCGACGCCCATACCGCCGAGCGCGCCAGTCACGGCGCAGACATCGCCCTCGAGCTTAAGCCAATTGCTCATAGGAACTTCCCTTCTTGTGCCTCCCGGTGGGCCGCTCCCATTAACCGACCCACGTGGTTTTCGCTGGTTATCGTATGCTTTGCATTTGCACGGGTGAATTGCATATTTGTTAGAATGGCGTTAACCGTAGGTTTACACTGCATGATGCGATTTGTACCTGATTGAGCGTGTGACCTGCGAAAACAACCCCCTGCGGCACCGTGTGGCCGTACGTGCGAAAACGGAGAGATGACGTGTACGATCGACGACTTGAGGCTATTTCGGCCGCCGCGGAGCTGGGAAGCCTCTCGCGCGCCGCGGCAAAATTGCGCGTGTCGACCCCGGCACTCGTCAAGCAGGTATCGGGGTTCGAGGCCGAGTTCGGTATTACGTTGTTTGAGCGCTCGCATTCGGGCGTTAAGGTGACGCCGGCGGG
Organism: uncultured Collinsella sp.; assembly: GCA_900545995.1. Taxonomy (GTDB): domain Bacteria; phylum Actinomycetota; class Coriobacteriia; order Coriobacteriales; family Coriobacteriaceae; genus Collinsella. The sequence continues at coordinate 2,200 of URBM01000180.1, forward strand.
GGCGCTACTGGTGGACGATGCGCGCTCGATCATGCGTCAGTCCGAGGATGCCCTGCGCCGTGCCCGACGCGCGGCGGGCGATGACGGTGCGGTGCGCCTGGGCGTGTCGATGATGTGCCCGGGCCGCCAGACGCTTTCGATGTGGACGGGCGTGCACGAGCTGGAGCCGTCGCTGCGTTTTGAGATCGTGCCGGTGAGCGACCTCTACGACGAGCGCGAGACCGTCATGCGCAGCTTGGGCCGCGAGGTCGACGTGGTGCAGTCGAGTTTTTCGACCCCGCGCTGGGGCGACGCATGCCAAAAGCTCCTTATCGTCAACGTGCCGTTTTATATCGATGTGCCGCGCACGAGCCCGCTTGCGCGCAAGAGCCGTATCACGGTTGCCGATCTGGAGGGTATGCGCCTGCGCGTGCTGCGTCACGGCAACGACGCCATGGACAGCCTGCGCATCGACCTTTTGGCCGATGGCGGCGTGGATGTCATCGACGTGGACAGCTTCGACTTCGCACTCTTTAACGAGGCCGAGGAAAAAGGCGACGCGGTGCTCACCTGCGGCGCATGGTCGGGCGTACATCCAGCCTTTATGGGCGTGCCGTTCCTATGCGGCCGCGAGGTGCCGGTCTACCTGCACTACCCGCTCGAGCCAACCCTCCAAGTGCAAAAATTCGTCAACGCCATGGCCCAACTTCTCAAGTAGCTCATTTGGGACGGGGTTTTTGACTACTTTTGTCGCCCTTACAAAACGAGGCCCTGGCCAAACGGCCAGGGCCTCGCAAACTTTTATTCCGTTTTAAATGACGGGCTGATCGCGCGCAGGAGCTGTCTCTTATACACATCTGACGCTGCCGAC
>URBM01000181.1 GCA_900545995.1 uncultured Collinsella sp.
GCCATCTGTCGGCTTTGCCCCTTCCTTACCTAAGTTTACTCATCCATAAGGTAGTAGTGACCCAGTGCGTCGGCACCCAGGATGGCGTTGGCGACCATCTCGGGCGTCACCTCAAACGGCATGTTGCACATGGTGTCATCGGGCGCGCAGGCGGCCTCGGCAACAATCATGGCCTGCTCGCGCGTAAGCTCGGCAACGCCAAGTTCCTTCATCGTGACCGGCAGACCCAGCTCAATGCAGAAGCCCAAGACTTCCTCGAGCTTCTCGGTCGGAGCATCCTCGAGTACCAGCTGGACGATGGTGCCGAAGGCGACCTTCTCGCCGTGATACATGCCGTGGCACTCGGGCAGCATCGTCAGGCCATTGTGGATGGCATGAGCAGCAGCAAGGCCCGAGCTCTCAAAGCCAATACCCGAAAGCAGCGTATTGGCCTCGATGATATGCTCGACGGCAGGCGTGAGCGCGCCCTTCTCCAGCGCGACCTTGGCCTTGACGCCATCGGCCATAAGCGTCTCGTAGCAGAGCTTGGCGAGCGCCAGGCCGGCCATGCCGCCCTTGCCGCCAGCGCAGGTGCCGCCGTCGGCATCGTGCGTCGCCTGGGCCTCGAAATAGGTTGCGAGCGCATCGCCCATACCGGAAACCGTCAGGCGCACCGGGCTCGCCGCGATAACCATCGTATCCATCAGGACAATGTTGGGGTTTGCCTTAAGGAAGAGATATTTATCGAACTGGCCGTCATCGGTGTAGAGCACCGAAAGTGCCGAGCACGGTGCATCGGTCGAAGCGATGGTGGGGCAAATGATAACCGGGGATTCCAGGTAATAGGCAACGGCCTTCGCGGTGTCGAGGATCTTGCCGCCACCGACGCCGACGATGATGTCGCAACCGTTGTCTCGGGCGAGCGCAACCAGGCGATCGACCTCGCCCTTGGAGCACTCGCCGTTAAAGTCCTCAAACAGCAGCTCGGCCTTAGCCTCGACAAAGCCGCCCTCGATCTTGGCACCGACGCGCTTCTTGCCCGAAGGCGTCACGATGACGAGGGCCTTAGCGCCGAGCGGCTCGACATAGGAGCCGAGCTTGGCGAGCTCGTCCGGACCCTGGATGTACTTGCTGGGGCTATTGAAAATTGCAGCCATAACTATCCCATTCTCTAAAAGAAAAAAGAAAGGGGCTCCGTACAGATACGTGCGGAGCCCCTCGTTACGATAACAAGAGTCGATTAGAAATCGATGTCGGTGTCGTAGTAGCAGGCCTTGAGGATCTTCTCGAAGTCGGCAGCCTTGGTCTCACGCGGGTTCTCCGGCGTGCAGGCGTCGGTCTCGGCGTTCGCGGCGATCTCGGGCAGCTTGGCGAGGAACTCCTCCTCGGAAACCATCTGCGGGTTCTCGGCGTCGACCTTCACGCCACCATTCGCGTAATCCTTGATGGACTGCGGAATGTTGAGCTGGTCGTTGAGGTCGCGGATCTTCTGGACGAGCGCAGCGATGAGCTCCTCGTTGGTCTTGCCGGGAAGGTGCAGGATCTCCTTGGCCACGTAAGCGTAACGCTCGGCAGCACGCGGGTCCTTGGAGTTCCACTGGATGACCTTGCCCAGGTACATGGCGTTAGCAGCACCGTGGATGATGTGGCCGTTCTCGAAGGCAGCACCGGTCTTGTGAGCCATGGAGTGAACAATGCCCAGCAGGCCCGAGGAGAAGGCGATACCGGCGATGCACTGAGCCTCGTGCATGTGCTGACGGGCCTCATGGTCGCCAGCATAGGACTTGGGCAGCCACTCGACGATCTCGCGGATGCCGTGCAGAGCGTTGGCGTCGGTGAACATAGAGGCGCAGGTGGAAACGTAGGCCTCCATGCAGTGGGTCAGAGCATCCATGCCGGTGTGAGCGCACAGCTTGGCGGGCATGGTGTAGGTGAGCTCGGGGTCGACGATGGCGACATCAGGGGTGATGTTGAAGTCGGCCAGCGGGTACTTGATGCCCTTGGCGTAGTCGGTAATGACGGAGAACGCGGTGACCTCGGTAGCGGTGCCGGAGGTAGAGGAAATGGCGCAGAAGTGAGCCTTCTGACGCAGCTCGGGGAAGCTGAACGGCTGGATAATGTTGTCGAAGGACTCCTCGGGATACTCGTAGAAGACCCACATGGCCTTAGCAGCATCGATGGGCGAACCGCCGCCGATAGCAACGATCCAGTCGGGCTCGAAGTCGCGCATAGCGGCTGCGCCCTTCATGACGGTCTCGATGGAGGGATCGGACTCGACGCCCTCGAACAGCTTGACCTCCATGCCGACCTCTTTGAGGTCGGCCTCAACGTCCTGCAGGAACCCGCCGCGGCGCATAGAGCTGCCGCCAGAAACGATGATGGCCTTCTTACCCTTAAGGTTCTTCACCTCGTGGCGAGCGCCCTCACCAAAGTACAGATCGCGAGGATTGGTAAAACGTCCCATACTGTGCCTCCTAAACAAGCCCCTCTTAGACTTGCGTATATAACGGAGCACCCAATTGGCTCCGTTAGGACCGGTTTGCGCGTTGCCGGCGATGACAATGCGCGATGTCTAAACGTCTCAACGCTCAGACAAACACTATTTTACCGTTCTGGTTGGTCAGTTATTCACCTAAAGCCGCCAATGATGAAACGTTTTTTCTATCCCTGAAGACCCTTGTGCGGCATTCATACTCCCAAGCTGGGCAAACGTTTTATCAAGGTTGACTACATATCCCGGGCAGGACCGTGCCCCTCCAAAATATGCACCGTTCGCCGCCAAAAATCGACCGTTTGCGGCACCGTGATACCACTCGGTCGTCCAAGGTGCCGACATTTGTGCGACATCCGTCTTCGTGGTGCAAAGGTGCAAGTCCAAGTGCGGCACCCCCGTTGTGCCACATGCGGGTAAACTAGAACTTTATATAGAAACATTTGAACCCTAACCGCAGCAAAGGAGGCCCCATGGCATTCGATCCCATTCAAGAGGATTGCCATCGCCTCGTTCTTGAGGCCTTGCGCCGTGACAATATCCC
>URBM01000182.1 GCA_900545995.1 uncultured Collinsella sp.
ACGAGATCCTGAGATGTCTCGTGGGCTCGGAGATGTGTATAAGAGACAGCTCGAACACCGCGAACGCCGTGGGCACCTTTATCGCCCAGGGCGCCTCGGCCATGCGCGAGATGAACGCCGCGAAAAAGGCACTTGCCGATGCCCGCGCCCACCTGACCGAACTTGAGCAGCGCATTGCCGATCAGGCCGAGGAACTCGAGACGCGCCAGGATATCGCAGGCCGCTACGACCAGATCGTCGCCGACCAGCGCCAAGCGATTGCTACAGCGCAAAAGGCCGCCGCGGCAGCCGAGATTGACCGTGATGCCCACGCCGCCAAAGCGACAGAGCTCAAGGGTCAGTTCGAACAAATGAAGACAGAGGATGACGCGACTGAGCTCCGCCTGAAGGCCGCGCTCGACGCCGTGGAGGCCCGCGAGGCAAGCTCTCGCGAGACCGGCAACCGCCTCGTTCGACGTCTTGAGGATTCCAAGCGCATCCGCGACAAGGTGAAGGCCGAGCGAGACGCCGGCATTGCGGCCGCACAACAAACCGTCGACGCCACGCGCGCCCAGCTCGAGACGCTGCGTCATGAGTATGCCGAGCTGCAACGCAATCCCTCGGCAAATCCCGCCAACTATACGGTGCGCACCAGCGAGCTCTCGATGCAGATCTCCGACACGGCAGATGCCCTGCGAAAAGCCGAAGAAGATGTCCCGCGCATCACCGCCGACCTTGAGCACTCGCTTGCCGCAGCCGAGCAGGCCGTCGAGCAGGCTCAAGCCCCCATTGCCGAAGCCAAACGCGCACACCAAGCCGTGACGACTGAGGCCGATGCCGCGCGCGACGAGCTGCAGACGGCGAAAACTGCCGCCACGACGCGCCAGCGCGAACTGCGCGAGAAGATAGCCGCCGAGGACAAGGCACGCCGCGACCAAGAGCAAAGCGTCGCCAACGCCCAAGCAGATGCCGCACATGCACAGTCGATCATCGAGCAGGCGACCGAGGTACACGACCACCCAGAGATCACTGAGTCGCTTGCAGGGTCCTTGGCCCGAGACAAAGCCGAACACGCCGAGACCGAGCGAGAAGTCGCCCAGCTCGAGGCCACCGAGGACGCGGTGCGCGAGCGTACCCGCGACTCACGCATCAAATTCACCGGCGCCATCGTCTGCATCGTCGCCGCAATCCTAGTGATCATCCTAGTCTGGCTGTTCGCAAGCAAGTAAACCGGCTGCCAAAAAACGCTCAACGCAGTTGCGGTGAGATAGTTCCTGTTTAGCCTCAAAAAAGGCCAGTTCAAGAACTATCTCACCGCAACTTATTAGATTGATGCAAGGTAGTCATTGGGGACGTTCTTAAACGACCAGTCGAACAAGAACGTCCCCAATGACTACATCGACAACCAAAGAAATGCCGATGTTATGGCAGAGTCAGCGAGCGGGTCGCATTTGAGGCAAGGTGACGTGAAACGAAAGGGCGCTGACCTTCTGGTCGCGCCCTTGAAGTTGAACGTCAGATTGTCCAAATGCGGCCCGCGCAGCGTCGAGCAGTTACGCGGTTCGTAGAACCGCGTAACTTACAAAATGAGCATCGCGTCGCCAAAGCTGAAGAAGCGATAACGTTCTTCGATGGCAGCGGCGTAGGCATCCATGATCTGGTCGCGGGTGGCAAGCGCGCTTACGAGCATCATGAGCGTGGAGCGCGGCACATGGAAGTTGGTGATCAGGGCATCGACCACGTGATAGGTCGAGCCGGGCATGAGGTAGAGCTGCGTTGTCGCGTTTTCGCGCACCACGATGTCGCCGCGGCCAAGCGTATCGGCCCCGTCCTCGCGGCCTTCAAAATAGCGCGCCGTCACGGCCGGATCGGACACCGGCGCGTCCGTGTCAAACGCGCTCTCGAGCGAGCGCACCGCGGTAGTGCCGACGGCGATCACACGATGACCCTCGGCCTTGGCCTTGTGCACGGCATCGACAACCTCCTGCGACACGTGGTAGCGCTCGGTGTGCATCACGTGCTGCGTGGGGTCGTCCTCCTCCACCAGACGGAAGGTATCGATACCCACCTCGAGCTCGACGGCGGCAAACTTGGCACCCTTGGCCTCGATAGCGGCCATGAGCTCGGGCGTAAAGTGCAGACCCGCCGTGGGAGCGGCAGCCGAGTGCTCCTCCTTCATGGCGTAGACGGTCTGGTACTTCTCGGGATCGCCCTCGTAATCGGTAATGTAGGGCGGCAGCGGCACGTGACCGGCGGCGTGAATGGCCTCGTCGAGCGTGCGCGGCTCGCCGGCGGCATTGCAGCCGGCCGGCTCAAAACGCACCAGGCGGCCGCCGCGGCTATCGGTGACAAAGTCGACAACCTCGGCCGTCAGCACCACGGGACCCCCCTCGGGCGCATGGGCGCCACCGGCGCGATACTCAATATGAGCACCGGGCTTCAGGCGCTTGCCCGGCTTGACCAGACACTCCCAAACGTGACCCAGCGGGTCAACATCCTCGCGGCGCTTGAGCAGCAGTGTCTCGACCACGCCACCCGAGCCCGCCTTGCGACCGATAAGACGGGCCGGCATCACGCGCGTCTTGTTGATGACGAGCACGTCGCCCGGCTCGATATAGTCGATGATGTCGCGGAAGATGCGGTGCTCAACGGTACCGCCATGCTTTAGCGGCGTTCCCGCCTGAGAGCCCTTGCGATCCACCACCAGCAATCGGCAGGAATCGCGCGGCTCGGCAGGAGCTTGGGCGATCAGTTCCTCAGGAAGGTTGTAGTCAAAATCATCGGTACGCATCTTTGCCTCTTTCACAAAGCGCGTCAGTCGAAAAAATCGACTGACGCGCGCATCATTCTCCCCTGTATCCTATCAGCTTGTTGAGAGAAATATAGTATGGCAAACAGATTTGCGACTGTTTTCTCAACGCCCTTGATTATCAACTTCATCCGAACACTTCCCACATTCATCCGCACATGTGCGGA
>URBM01000183.1 GCA_900545995.1 uncultured Collinsella sp.
CGCTGAGTGCCATAGGCGCTCCCTTCCGCATAACAGTTAAACTGCTCTAGTATACAGGGCAACGCCGGCTTGGAGCAGGCGCTTTACCCAAATGCAGCGAAAACGTAACGAGGACGGCGGGTTGGCAGGGCGCGACCCGGCGGACCTGCGGCGAAAACCGTCCCGCCTGCAACAAAAACCGTCCCAACATTCGACGTTTTTCGGCAAAATCGCGATTTTCGTCGAATGTTGGGACGGTTTGGAAGCCCCGACCACCACAAAGGTGCCTGTCCCCATTGTGGTGGTTCCGAACAATGGCTATGCCGAGGCCTTGGCCTTGCGGCGTTTACGGATCGCGTGGACCACGATGTCCAGCAGCAACAGCACAATGGCTACGACCACGATAAGCACGGCAAACTCGCGCTTGCCCCAGTGGCGGCCGGCGAGCGACTTTTGCTTGTCGACGTCCTTCTTGCTGTACTTGGTGCGCACGCAATGCACCAGCAGGCGATGGTCGTTCACGCCGTAGGGCGTGCAGGTGACGAGCGTCACCTTGTCGGCGCCGGGCTCGATGGTCAGCGACTCCATCTCCTCGGGCAGCACGACCTCGGAGTCCACCATCTTGTAGGCGAGCGTCTTGTTCATGGTGTGCAGCAGCACCAGGTCGCCGGGCTCCAGCGAGTGGATGTCGTCGAACATGCTCAGGTTGCGCATGCCCGAGTGCGCGGTGAGCACGCAATGCGTCGAGGTGCCGCCCACCGGCAGGCTCGTGCCCTCCAGATGGCCGACGCCCGCCATGAGGACTTCTTCGCTCGTGCCGTGGTAGATGGGCATGCTCACGTCGATGGAGGGGATCTCGACCCAGCTCATCATGGGGTCGCGGTCAAAGATGAGCTGCTGGGCGTAGGGCTCGATCTGGTCGGCGGGAAGCTCGGTGGCCTCGCCCGCCAGCTGTTCGTTAAAGGAGCGTGCCTGGAGCAGGATGCGCTCGCGCTCCTCGGCAGATAGCGCGTCCACGGTGCTGGACACCGTGCTGATCTGGTTGAACACGCCCGATGCCTCGAGCCGGTCCAAGATCCACGGCCAGGTCATTAGGCCCACGCCAATAAGGATGATGACGATGGTGATGAGCCGGTCGGCCCAACGCGGCAGTCGCTTGCGACGACGCTTAGGCTTTGGTTGAGGTTTGGGCTGGGGACTTGAGCCACCGTTGTCCACGGCGTTATCGCCCTTCATATGTTTGGCGCCCTGCACCATCGCCGGTCACTCCTCTACAACTCAAGTTGTGTAAACAAATAATAGCCGATTAGCGAGCTTCCGCGCCGGACAACGCAGCCAGGACCGAAGCACCGCCTACGGTCGGAATTCTTAGAGACCTTCTACAGCGCTTCCTGCCATGGATATTCCTTTCCAAACATGCGATCGACTTCGAGCTGAATTCGTTCATCGTCGATTGCCGCCAAAGATAGCGCAAGTGAAATGTCGTCGATACGGGAGGAGTCGGCAAACACGGGCGCATAGCGCCACACTTGGATCATCGCCGTTTCGTTATCCGACAATTCCCCATCTGCGACTTCAAGGCCACGCAGTTCACGCCATACGCTTCTTAAGACCGCCTTTTGATCCATGCCCGGAGCCGCGAGCATCGAACGCGCAGCGAGCGCTGTCTCCCCAGCGTCAGCGAGACAGTCGATCTGTGGTGCCCTCCTTGCAAAAAAGACCTTCGAGACAGGCGAGAAGAGCTCTGCCATGTGCTCACTGAGCAGAAGATCCACGGCCACGGGAAACACAATGACACGTCGTTCGCGCCGTTCGCGCTTTGCGAGCCCCCTGTCTACAAGCTCGGTTATGGCCTCACTCGCGCGGCTTGCCGAAATCCCAAGCGCACGACAAAGGTCATCGGAATGATATGACTCCTGCCCTGCCCCCCAGATTGCGGCAGCCTGCGCGTTGGGTGACATCTTGGTCGCGCGATTATGAAATCTAGTGCCGCCCCTCTCCGTGCAGGCCGCGCCCATAAATGGAAGAAAGGCCTGTCTACCAGAGCAAACAAAGGGGATTCCTTGTGCGACCAATGCCTTGCGTTGGCGCGCATCGGCATCAGGAAACGAAACGACGACAGGAGCCTCCGCACGCAAGGCTAACTGGCTATAGACTCTCTTAGCCTCGGGAAGTCCTACGCCAGCAGGCAAACTTGCAAGCAAAAAAGAAAAACCATTTGCGTCAACGGCGCGGACCTCAATCGACCGTAGATGCAGTGGCAAGTGTGCGGATCCAGGCCAAGTTTTAGCCTTGGCGGAGAGGCCTAGTGCTTCTTGTAAGTAGGTAAGCGCTTCGTTCATTTCCATCTTTTCGCTTAGTTCCAGTTAATATTGGAATTATACATAATTTTCGGAAATAACGAAATTTCTATCAGGTATGGACCCGCATTTGAGTTTTCAAAATATCTCGAATCAACTGAGCGATTCGGGATACAATAGCTACAGGAAACGACGCACCCCGCGTAAGTGTTTAGGAGCGCGGGCGACCAGTTTCCGGTGTTGTTAAATGCCCGGGCCTCTAACCCCGGGCATTCTTATTTGCGCTTGTTGCGGCGCAAATGCCTTCCGCCGTCCGCACCGCGCGTGCGCCTACGGACCTTAAACCGAACCTCATACGAGTCAAAAAACGCGATGACGAACGAGCCCACCGCCGCGAGGGCGGCAAGCACGTTAAGGAATTTCAGCATTTGGGGACCTCCGATCGAGTCGTCGGCCGCCCGCGCACGGGATGCGTCGCAAGGGTATTTTACTGCGAGCGCACGCGTTTGCGCCTGGTGAACGCGATTTTGACAAACATTTGTTCGATAGTTACACACACGACCCCTCGGACGGCGGAGCCTGGCCGCGTCGTCCGGGTTTGCCCGAGGTTGATTTCCGATCTCAGCCGAACACATTGAGCGGATAGGCCGTTCCCGCAG
>URBM01000184.1 GCA_900545995.1 uncultured Collinsella sp.
ACGGCGCCCCCGGACCCCAGGAGGGGCCGCGGGGGCGTTCAGCTAACTGCGGGAACGGCCTATCCGCTCAAAGTGTTCGGCTGAGATCGGAAATCAACCATTTCATCTTTGACGTTCACCATTACAGGAGAAGCAGCGGCATAATTGTGATTTTCATCAAGAAAATCGACAAGCGCCGCAACGGTCTTCTCGTCGTAAATCACATCACAATTTGAAATCAAAAGATACTCGCACCGAAATGAACCACAAAGAGCTCTAACCCCGAAGTTGTTCCCCTTGGCATATCCACCGTTTTCAACAGACCTTGAAAGATGAATGTCCTTGCGCATCGAGCCATTGCAAAACGAGCTGATGCGAGCATAGGAGCCATCCGTCGAGCAGTTGTCGACTATTTGAATGACACCAACTTCATTATTGCAGTCGACGCCTCTCAGATAATTGATTACCTCATCAGCATTGTTGTAGTTCAGAACCACAACGCCAACCTTAACAATAGGTTTGTCGCGAGAAGGCATTAAACACCTTTCCTAAGTACATCAGCAATCCGCTCGCTCGCATGCCCGTTGCCGTAGGGATTCGACGCATGGCTCATGGCCTCGTACTCGGCCTGATCGGAGAGAAGGCGACTGAACTCGCGGTAGATGACGTCCTCCTCGGTGCCGACGAGCTTCAGCGTGCCGGCGGCCACGCCCTCGGGACGCTCCGTGGTGTCGCGCATGACGAGCACCGGTTTGCCCAGGCTCGGGGCCTCCTCCTGGATGCCGCCCGAATCGGTAAGGATGAGGTGGCTGGCGGCCATGAAGTTGTGGAAGTCGAGAACCTCGAGCGGGTCGATGATGTGCAAGCGGCCGAAGCCGTCGAGCTCCTCGTGGGCGGCCTTGCGGACGAGTGGGTTCATGTGGATGGGGTAGATCGCCTTGGTGTCGGGGTGCTCCTCCATCACGCGGCGGATGGCGCGGAACATGCGGTGCATGGGCTCGCCGAGGTTCTCGCGGCGGTGGGCCGTGATGAGGATGAGGCGAGAACCCTCCGCCCACTCGAGCTCGGGATGGGAGTACCCCTCGCGCACGGTGGTGCGCAGGGCGTCGATGCCGGTGTTGCCGGTGACCCAGATCCTGGACTCGGGCTTTCCCTCGGCAAGCAGGTTTTGTTTGCTGGCCTCCGTGGGGGCGAAGTAGTACTTGCTCACGATGTCGACGGCCTGGCGGTTGAACTCCTCCGGCCAGGGGCTGTAGATGTCGTGCGTGCGCAGGCCGGCCTCGACGTGACCCACGGGGATCTGCAGGTAGAAGCAGGCAAGCGCCGCGGCGAAGCTGGTCGTGGTGTCCCCGTGGACCAGGACCACGTCGGGCTTCTCGTCCTCGAGAACGGCCTTGAGCTTGAGAAGCACGTCGCACGTCACGTCGAACAGCGTCTGTCCCGGCTTCATGATCGCCAGGTCGTGGTCGGGAGTCACGTCGAAGACGCGAAGCACCTGGTCCAGCATCTCACGGTGCTGGCCGGTGACCGTCACCACCGTGTCGAACTCGTCGGGGCGCGCCCTCAGCTCGTTCACGAGCGGGCACATCTTAATGGCCTCCGGGCGAGTGCCGAAGACGAGCATAACTTTTTTCATATCAGCCTTTCAAAGCAAGTTGATAGCCGTCGAGAGTTTTCTCGGCAGCCTTCTCCCACGTGTATTCTGTAATTACCTTTCGGCCGAAAACCTCGTCGTAATTGACGGCGTAAGCCTCATCCAGCGCAGCCCTGATGGAGGAAGGGCTGCTGACATCGCAATAAAACGCGCTGTCACCGAAATAATCCCGCGTCGTTCCTTTGGGAGAAACCACGATATTGCACCCCATAGCGGCTGCCTCCAGACTCACGAGGCCCGGCGTCTCGAACCAACTAGGCAACACGCTCACGCGGCACTCGCGGCACAGCTTGTAGATGTCTTCGTTGGGAATTTGCTCGATCCATTCCATGTTCGGATTGGCTTCTATCTCCGACACAACCTTGTTCGCATACTCGATATGCCCGGGAGACTTCTTTCCCACAAAGACGACCTTGTAATCCGACCCCTCCACCGCCTTGATTAGGTTGAGCTGGTTCTTGCGAATGTCGATGCGGCCGATGCAAACAATCCATCCACTGAATCGCTCGTATCCTGTCGAACCAATCTCTTTCGCGGCCTTAATGCTCGCGACGTCGACGGCGTTGGGGACGACCACATAGTTGTCGGTGCGAAAGCCGAGATGAGCCGCTATCTGGTCCATCTCGGTCTTTGCATTCGGCAGGAACACGTCGCAGTTGTCCAATATCTCGAGCTGCATCTTTTGGAAGCTATGTGTCATAAGGTAGCGTGCACCCTCGCTGCGCTCCCCGCGCAAGACGTACTTTCCGAAGGCCTTGAGGCGCTCCATTCCATCGACGCTAAGATGTTTTCCCAAAAAACCTCTCAGGCCGTTGGCTGCGCTTTTTTCGAAGCTGTCAGTCGGCCAGTAAATCGTGGAGAGCGCGACAGGCTTTCCGGCCTCCTTGGCGTTTTTCGACTGGATGAAAGTTTCCTGGACCCGCGTGAGGTTGAACAAGTGGACCACATCGTATCCAGAAACATCGGGTCGCAAGTCCAAGGACAGGTCGACATCAATACCCTTTGATTCAAGGGCCTCCTTCGTCTTTACAAGTTGTGTCGTGTCACCGCCCGCTAGATCAAAAACGTTTTGGCGGGTCTGCATCAGTACTTTCACGGCCGCTCCATATTTGCTTTTTCCGAAGAGCCAAACAGGTATTCTTCCAGCTCTTCCTCCCAGTCGGGCATGTGGAACCCGACCGACTCGAGCTTGGAAAGGTCGAGCGCGGAGTGGACCGGGCGCGGGGCGACGGGGCCGGCGGCGTTCGCGTAGTAGTCGACGGTGCTGACCGGGAC
>URBM01000185.1 GCA_900545995.1 uncultured Collinsella sp.
TCTACACGAGCCTTATCGTCGGCAGCGTCAGATGTGTATAAGAGACAGGCTCTCACGGCCATGGCAGGAGGCGTGCCCACCGACCCCTCGGCGTGGGTGACGTCCATCTTCGCGTGTGTCGGCGGCGTGCAGGTGGCCTATGCCGCCTTCAAATCCGTCGGTATCACGGACAAATGGCTCGACGCGCTGCTCGCGCTCGGCGACATCAAGGAGGACTAACATGGCAGATTTCGCGAACGTCCAACCGGACGAGTACAAGCTCCTCGGCTGCAACTTCTCGGCGGGACGACCCTTCGGCATCAAGGGCGTCACGATCCACCATATGGCGGGTGACCTCAATGCGGCCCAGTGCAACAGCATCTGGGCCGCCAACGGCTGCTCTGCCCACTACTCGGTCGACCGCAACGGCTACATCGTGCAGCACGTCAACGACACCGACCGCGCCTACGCTTGCGGCGACGGCATCGGCACGGGCGGCGGCAACGACACGACCATCAGCATCGAACACGCCAACAGCGCGCGCGGCCCGTGGACGGTTCACGAGGCCGCTATCGAGAGCGGTGCGCACCTCGTGGCGGCGCTGTGCCTGTACTACGGGCTGGGCCGCCCGGCATGGATGGTGAACGTGTTCCCGCACAAGCACTGGTCGTCCACGGCCTGCCCCGGCGAGCTGGCTGGCTCGCAGCGCGACCACTACATGCAGCGCGCCGTCGAGTGGTACGACGCGATGGTCGGCGGCGCGCAGCCGTCCGCGCCGACTGTGCAGCCCGCGGCGACCCCCGCTGCGCCTTCGGCGTCGCAGGGCGCGCCGGGCGGTTTCCCTCGCTCCACTGGCGCCCGTGTTCCCGTACACTACTCGCTGCACCTTAAGGGTGGCGGCTGGCTGGACGAGGTGACTGACTTCGGTGCCGGCGACGACGGCTTCGCGGGCTACCCGTGCCGACAGCATGACCTCCTTTGCGCCCGAGTTGATCGCGGTACGCTCAAGTATCAGGTCCACACCGTCGAGGACGGCTGGCTCGACTGGGTTGCCAAGGGCGACCGCAACGACACCGTAAACGGCTGCGCCGGTATCGCCGGTCATACCATCGACGGCGTGCGCATGTACTACGTGACGCCGAGCGGCGAGGAGTACAAGCAGGCGTGGTACCGCTCCCAGACCACTGCGCGCGCCGGACGGCTGAACACCGTGTGCGACGACGGCTCTACCTATAGCGGCGACGACTACGCCGGTATCTACGGCGAGCCGCTCGACCGTCTGCAGGTCTGCGTCACTGACGGGGTGCCGTGGTAATGGCTTTCGTCATGGGCGCGGCGCTCGGCGCGATTTTGGGCAGCTTCGTCACGGTTGTCGCGATCGCCCTGATCTGGGGCGGGAGCGACCGCGGGCGATAACAGCAAAAGGGGCCGTGGCGGTTCGTCGCCACGGCCCCTTTCTCGTATCCCTCGAATATCCCAAGTGGGCGTAAAACCCTAAGTACGGTCAGCGTGTTGCGGTACGGTCAGCGTGTTTTGCCTGTTGGTCAGCATCAATAGCGAGCTGCGGCAAACTGTCTCAATACTGCCACATGTGGTTGACGGGGCCGGAACCTTTGCCCATGTCAAAGCCGGCGGCGAGAGCGCCGGTTAGGTAGGCCTTGCCCGCGTTGACGGCATCGGCAAGATCCATACCCTGGGCCAGCGCGCAGGCGATGGCGGACGAGAGCGTGCAGCCGGTGCCGTGTGTGTTGTCGGTCTCGATGCGCTTGTGGCGGAACCACGTGGTGAGTGGATCTCCCAGATGGTTGCCCTCGTCATCGAGTGGCGCGGGTTCGGCCAGTACATCGTTGGCCTCGTTGACAAGATGTCCACCCTTAACGAGGGATGCGCAACCAAAGCGGCGGGTGAGGAGCATGGCAGCATTTTGCTGCGTGCGCTCGGAGTCGACCTCGTAGTCGAGCAGGGCCATGGCCTCGGGAATATTGGGCGTGATAACCGTCGCTAGCGGGAACAGGCGGCGGGTGAGCGCCTCGGCGGCATCTTCGGCAATCAGCCGCGCGCCCGAGGTGGCTACCATGACGGGGTCGACTACCACGTTTGTCGCGTTCCAGGCGCTCAGGCGGTCGGCGATAACATCGATAATCTCGGCAGAGGAAACCATGCCAATCTTGACGGCGTTGGGGCGGATATCGTCAAAAACGGCATCGATCTGCGCCGCGACAATATCCGGGGAGATGTTCTGCACGGCGGTGACGCCCAGGGTGTTCTGTGCGGTGATGGCGGTGATGGCCGTCTCGGCATACAGGCGGTGCGCCGTGATGGTCTTGATGTCGGCCTGAATGCCGGCGCCACCGCTGGAATCGGATCCTGCGATGGATAGAACGGCAGGTACCTTACTGCGATCCATGTTCGCTCCCTTGTTCGGTCGGAATCAAATGGGTCTATAAGCCAGCAGTATAAAGATGCCCGGGCCGACTCTATATCGAACCCGGGCGGGCGATGCAATCTTTACGCAAATGCAAGCAAATGTTCACACGTCAACAATTGACAGGCACCGGCTCGCCGCCAGAAGCGGCCGCGGCGACAGGGCTAGTCCTCCATGCCAAGGTCGATCGTGGTGCCCTCGAAGATCTTGTTGACGGTTCGGACGGCGCACATCTTGCCACACATGGTGCAAGTGCCCTCGGTGGCGGCGGGGGACTCCTCGTAGCGCTTCTTGCCCGTAACCGGGTCGAGCGCGCACTTCCACATGGCGTCCCAGTCGAGCTTGCGGCGTGCCTGGCCCATCTTGTCGCTGTCTCTTATACACATCTCCGAGCCCACGAGACATCTCAGGA
>URBM01000186.1 GCA_900545995.1 uncultured Collinsella sp.
CCTGTACCTCGTGCCAGGTTGCCATGGCGTTCTCCTGCACTATGGCGTACGCGTCCTCGCGGGTGATGCCCGTATCGACGAGGGCGAGCAGCACCTTGGAGGAGAAGATGAGGCCGCGCGTCTTGTTGAGGTTGGCCATCATGCGAGCGGGATACAGCTGCAGGCCGTCGATAACGCGAATGAGGCACTGGAACATGTGGTCGAGCGCGATGAAGCTATCGGCCTGGGCGACGCGCTCGGCAGAGGAGTGCGAAATGTCACGCTCGTGCCACAGGGCGACGTTGTCGAAGGCAACCTGCGCGTTGGCCTTCACGACGCGCGACAGGCCGCAGACCTTCTCCATGGTGATGGGGTTGCGCTTGTGCGGCATGGCGGAGCTGCCCTTTTGACCCTTACGGAATGGTTCCTCGGCCTCGAGTGTATCGGTCTTCTGCAGATTGCGAACCTCGGTAGCGATGCGCTCACAGGTGGCCGCGGTGGTAGCGAGAACGCCGGCGAGATAGGCATGGTGATCGCGGCTGATGACCTGCGTGGACAGAGGATCGTGGACCAGGCCCAGGTGCTCGCAGACGTACTCCTCGACGAACGGCTCGATGGAGCTGTACGTGCCGACAGCGCCCGAGATAGCACCGAAGGCAACATTCTTGCGAGCGTCCTCAAGACGATCCAGATCGCGCTTGAGCTCCCAGGCCCAAGAGCCAAACTTCATGCCGAAGGTCATCGGCTCGGCGTGGATGCCATGAGTGCGGCCGGCACAGAGCGTGTTGCGCTCCTCAAAGGCGCGACGCTTGCAAATCTCGCCGAGCTTCTTGACGTCCTCGATGATCAGGTCGCAGGCCTGGGTGAGCTGGTAGCACAGGGCCGTGTCGCCCAGATCCGAGCTGGTCATGCCATAGTGAACCCAGCGGCTGGGCTTGGGGTCGCCCTCGGGAACATCGGCATCGATGTATTCCTTCATGTTGGTCAGGAAGGCAATGACGTCGTGGCGCGTGACTTCCTCGATCTCATCGACCTTCGCCTTCTCAAAGTTGGCATGGTCGCGGATCCACTGGGCCTCGTCTTTGGAAATACCGATCTTGCCGAGCTCCGCCTGGGCCTCGCAGGCCAGAACCTCGATCTCCTGCCAAATGGCGTACTTGTTCTCGAGGGAGAAGATGTGTCCCATCTCCGGGCGGGTATAGCGATCGATCATAGCGGCTCCTTTTTGGTTATTGGCACGTTGGTCGTAACCCATCCATTGTACCGTGCGCAGGTGCAAGTATGGGCAGCAGGCATTAACCTAACATTTTGGAATTGGAGCGAGCAACGGGACGTCCGCGTATTTGCTTCGCAAATCCGCACCGGCTTCAGGCGCCTGTCGGCGCCTTCGCCTGCTCGCTACAAACGCTTCGCGTTCGCTTAAAGCTCGCACCCTGGCGGGTTCGAGTCCCGGCGCTTGGTAGTAAAAAGCACGGCAACGTAACGCTGCCGTGCTTGTGCTTTTTACTGGAGCGGGCAACGGGACTCGAACCCGCGAGTGTCAGCTTGGGAAGCTGATGCCTTACCACTTGGCGATGCCCGCATATGTGGGGGATAGTATAACGCGGTTGTCTTGTTCGATACAAGGGTGTCGATGCTTGTTTTAGCTGTGGAGAATCATTTGAAAACCGCGCCAATTGTGGAGATGAGGACCTTTGTCTTTCTTTTCTTACCATCTTCTACCTGCACTTTTATCTGATTGTTGTATTTGAGCTCGATTTGTCAGAAATCGGGCAAGCTTTTGGTCAGGCTCCGGTACTTACCCGCATGAACCTCGGGGGTAGCCTCATCCTACGCGTCGCAACCTCCCCATGCGGCGCACGAGGGATAAGGAGCAGCCATGTCCAACGCACCCACGCACTCTGTCCACAGCGCAATCGCAACAGGTCCGCTGCTCCTGCTCCTCTTCCTGCTTTTCGGCTGCCTGACACCGGGGGCCGCATTTGCCGTCGATGGCTACGACCAGCTCGGCTTCCGCACTATTAGCGATGATTGTGGGCCCTTCCTCATCGGCAAGTATGAAGCTCAAGACGCCTCGATTGCCTACTGCATGAACCAGGAGCGCCCCGGCCCCACCAAGCCGGGCGGCCCATGGCTCAACTTTGATCAAGGCTGGGTGTGGCTCGACGACGAGTTCGCGGCAATCGTTTGTCACGGATATCCTACCGCCACGTCGTTTGGCGGTTACCATCTTTCACCCGATCGTGCCCGCGCCGCAACCCAGCTTGCCGTATGGATGCTCAACGGCACTACCCATGTCGACGGTACCTACTCTTACACGACCGCTCAGGGCAAAACCAAGAGTGGGCACTTTATCACTGACAATGAAGTCGTGGCGGCGGCGCGGTGGCTCCACGACAGCGCAAAATCAGGAAGCATCAAAGCCGCTCCGCACCGCGCGCGGCGCTATCTAGGAGCCGTATCGGGCGGCAGCAAACGTCAGGACATGCTCTATGTACTGCCGGCGGTCTCTGTTTCCTTCCAAAAGCAGTCTGCAAACGCTGCCATTACCAGCGGAAACAATACTTATCAGTTTGACGGGGCAACATTCGATGTTTTTGAGAGCACCAGCGGCGCGCGTGTCGGCACCGTCCAGATGGACAGCAACGGTCGAGCGCAGGCAACACTTCTGCCCAACACGGCATACTACCTAGTTGAAACGAAGGCGCCGGCCGGCTATGTCCCCCGTCGCGATCGCATCGCCTTTACCACGGGGAATGACGGTGGAAAGGTCGCCATTGATGAACAGCCCGGCACC
>URBM01000187.1 GCA_900545995.1 uncultured Collinsella sp.
TGTCTCGTGGGCTCGGAGATGTGTATAAGAGACAGCTTCACCTCAGGCTCGGCCTTTGCGGGCTCAGCTTCAACCGGCTTCTCCTCGGCCTTGGACTCCGGCTCAGCAACAGCTTTAGGCTCGTCGACAACTGCCGCCGGCCTCTCAATCTCCGGATGCATAAAGAAATACAGGTCCAGATACTTGTCGGCCGAGCGCGTCCAGCTAAAGTCCTGGCTCATGGCCTGCGTGACCAGCTGGTTCCAGGCGTCGTGGTTATCCCAGAACAGACGCGCCGCGCGGAACACCGCGTCGCCCATCTCGTCGCCGTTAAAGTTGCTAAACGAGAAGCCCGTACCCTCGCCGGTAAACTCGTTGTACGGGATCACCGTGTCCTTCAGGCCACCGGTCTCGCGCACGATGGGCAGGGTGCCGTAGCGCATGGCGATGATCTGCGACAGGCCGCAGGGCTCAAACTTCGAAGGCATCAGGAACATGTCGGCGGCGGCATACATGCGCTGCGACAGCGCGGGATCGAACTCGATGCGCGCGGCCATGGTGCCGGGGTACTTGTCCTGGAAGTAGCGCAGGCCGTCCTCGTAGTCGCGGTCGCCGGTGCCCAGCACCGCCACCTGCACGCCGCCGGCCAAAATGCGGTCGAGCGCGTACATGACCAGGTCCATGCCCTTCTGGCGCGTCAGACGCGTGACCATCACCATAAGCGGGCGGTCGTCGCGCACCTCGAGCCCCAGCTCTTCCTGCAGCTTGGCCTTGCACACGGCCTTGCCGGAACGGTCCTCCACGGTGTAGTTGGCGGCAATGCGCTTGTCGGTCGCCGGGTCAAAGCCTGCCACATCAATGCCGTTCAGGATACCCTGCAGCGCATAGGAGCGTTCGCGCAGCACGCCGTCCAGACCCTCGCCAAATTCGGGCGTCTGGATCTCGTTGGCATAGGTGGGGCTCACTGTGGTGATGGCATCGGCATAGCGCAGCGCGCCCAGCATGTAGTTAATGCTGCAGGCATCGCAACGCAGCTGCGAGGCGGCCGCCGGAATATGCGCCACACCTAGGATGTCCTCCATCACGGTGTCGCTAAACTGGCCCTGGAACGCCACATTGTGGATCGAGAACACGGTCTTGACGCGGTCGTACAGCGGCAGGCCCTGGTAGAACTCGCGCAAGAACACGGGCGCCAGTGCGGTCTGCCAGTCATTGCAGTGCAGGATGTCGCACTCAAAGCCGGCCGGCAGTTGCTGCAGGCTCTCGGTGATGGCCTTGGAGAAGAACGCAAAGCGCTCGCCGTCATCAAAGAAGCCGTACGGATAGTCGCGCGCAAAGTAGCGCTCGTTGTCGATGAACATATAGGTGACGCCGTCGTGCTCGAGCTTCTCGAGCCCGCAGTACTCATTGCGCCAGCCAAGGCTCACGTAAAAATCGGAGAAGTGCTCCATCTGTGCCTTGTACTCATCCTTGATGGTGGCGTACTTGGGCACCATCACGATAACTTCGGCGCCGGCGCGCACTAGCGCCGCAGGCAGCGAACCTGCCACGTCACCCAGGCCACCGGTCTTTACAAACGGTGCGCACTCGGCCGAGGCAAACACGATCTGCATCTTTTTGCTGGAATCAGCCATATTGTCTCCCATGTTGCAATTCGAGAATAGCCGCCTGGCGCTAACCGGGCGGCTATTCTACATGTTACGAGCGATGTTGCGGTGCCAACGTTAACGTACGATGGTGGTGTCAGAAGTTAACGGAGCCTTGCCCAGCACCAGGATGTTCTCGGGCGTGCCGCGAAGCTCGGTGTTGGTGGGGACCACGTTGTTCTTGTCCAGGATGGCGTTCTCAACGCGTGCGCCGCTCTTGATGATGCAGCTCTGGTTGATGATCGAATTGGTCACCGAGGCGCCCTCCTCGACCACGACGCCGCGCGACAGGATCGAGTTGCGCACGGTGCCCTTGATGATGCAGCCGGCCGAGATGATCGAGTTGCAGGCGTGGCTGCCGGTCGCATAGCGCGAAGGCGGCACGTCGTGAGCCTTGGTCAGGATCGGGCGCTCGGGGTCAAAGAGCTGGTCGGCCACGGTCTGGTCGAGCAGGTCCATGCTGCGGCGATACAGCGACTTCTCGCTAAACACGCCCACGACCTCGCCCTTGTACTCGTAGCTGCACACGTCGATGTTGCCAAAGTCGCCCTGGAGTGCCTCGAGCAGGTCCAGATAGTCGGCGGCCTGGTAGTGGTCGATAATCTCGAGCAGCGTTTCGCGGTTGACGATGCAGCAGTCCATGGAGGCGTTGTCGCCGTACACGACGCCGGCGCTCACGCCCGTCAGGCGACCGTTCTCGTTAATCTCGAGCTTGGTCTCGTCATCGACGTTGCGCGTGGCCTTGCAGTACACCACGGTCATCTGGGCACCGGAGTTCTCGTGCGCCTCGATGATGGTGTTGAGGTCCATGTTAAAGATGATGTTGGTGCCCATCATCACGACATAGGGCTTCTCCGAGCGCTGGAACAGCGTCTTGTTGGAGATGATGTCGCGCAGCAGGAAGCGCATGCCGCCCTTGGTGGTGCCATACGCGTTGCCGGGCACCTGTCTCTTATACACATCTGACGCTGCCGACGATAAGGCTCGTGTAGA
>URBM01000188.1 GCA_900545995.1 uncultured Collinsella sp.
GAGAAGAGGCGGGGCATGCCCCGCCTCTTACACCACATCTCTGCGCGCTACCGTCAGGCGTCCTACGGCGGAAAAATTGCAGACGTTTATCGGCTAAGTACTTGGACATATGTTGCGTAACACTACATATTTTGCAAATAAATAATGTTACAGGACTTGTGACAGTACTCATATTTGACGTTTTTTGCCCATAGCCCTTTATACCTAGGCAAATCGGCGGCAAAACGGGCTTCAAAGCGTCCTTCGCAAACAAAAACCGGGGCCCGCATGATGCGGACCCCGGCTCAATACCGTGACGATATGTCAGTTACGTTCTACACGTAGAACAGGATGTCGTCGTAGGTCGGAACCGGCCAGTAGTCGGCGGCCACGATCTCCTCCATGGCATCCACGGCGGCGCGCAGCGTATCCATAGCGGGAACGACCTCGTGTGCATACACATTGGCCTGCTCCTGACCATCGAGGGCTTCGGCCTTCTGATGCACGGCGTCGAGCGCCTTGATGGAGTCGTTGATGGTGGTGATGCCGTTGCAGAGCTTGTTGAGCGTGTTCTGCTCGCACTGCATGGCGGCCTCGGCACCGGCGGCACGAATAGTCTCAAGGCCCTTAGCGACCTTGGTGGCATAGGCGGTAATGACCGGGCGATAGGTACGACGCGCCTCGCGAACCATCGTGGTGGCCTCGATGTTCATGAGCTTGTTGTACTTCTCGAGCTTGCAATCGTAGCGGCACTGGGCCTCGGCCTTGGTCAGGACACCCGTCTCCTCAAAGAGCGCAATGGCCTTATCGGAAACAAAGGCGGGCAGGGCGTCGGCCGTGGTCTTGTTGTTGGCAAGGCCGCGCTTCTCGGCCTCGACGGGCCACTCGTCGGAGTAGCCATCGCCGGAGAAGAGGATACGCTGGTGGTCGGTCAGGACCTTCTTGCAGTACTCGAGCGCGGCGTCCTGGAACTCATCCTCGGGCGTACCCTCAAGCGCGTCGGCGAAGGACTTGAGCGACTTGGCCACGGCGGCATCGAGCACCAGGTTGGAGTCGGAGACGTTCTGCTCGGAGCCGCAGGCACGGAACTCAAACTTATTGCCGGTAAAGGCAAACGGGGAGGTGCGGTTGCGGTCGGTGTTGTCCTGCATCAGCTTGGGCAGGGTATCGGCGCCCAGGTCGAGCACGCCGCGCGTGGCATGGACGGAAGCCTTGCCATCGATGATCTTCTCGACGACCTCGGTAAGCTGGTCGCCCAGGAAGATGGACATAATCGCCGGAGGAGCCTCGTTGGCGCCCAGACGATGGTCGTTGCCGGCCGAGGCAACGGAGGCACGCAGGAGCTCCTGATAGTTATCGACGGCCTCGATCACCGCGGTGAGGAAGACGATGAACTGCAGGTTGTCGAGCGGGGTGTCGCCCGGATCGAGCAGATTCTCGGACTCGGTGCCAAGCGACCAGTTGTTGTGCTTGCCCGAACCGTTGATGCCCTCAAAGGGCTTCTCGTGCAGCAGGCAGACCAAGTCGTGGCGGGAGGCGATGAGCTTCATCTTCTCCATCATGACCAGATTCTGGTCGATGGCCTCGTTGACCTCGCCATAGACCGGTGCGAGCTCATGCTGGCAGGGAGCAACCTCGTTGTGCTTGGTCTTGGCGGGAATGCCAAGCGCCCACAGTTCATCGTCCAGGTCCTTCATATAGGCCGAGACGGTGGGGCGGATAGCGCCAAAGTAGTGCTCCTCGAGCTCCTGGCCCTTGCAGGGAGCAGCACCAAAGAGGGTGCGGCCGGTGATGACCAGGTCCTTGCGCTTGCGATAGGCGTCCTTCTTGATCAGGAAGTACTCCTGCTCGTCGCCCACGGAAGGAACGACCTTCTTGGGGGTCTTGCCAAACAGCGCCAAAACGCGCTTAGACTCACGCGAGAGCGCGGTCATGGAACGCAGCAGCGGGGTCTTCTTGTCCAGGGCCTCGCCCGTGTAGGAGCAGAAAGCCGTGGGGATGCACAGGACATCGTCCTTGATAAAGGCGGGGCTAGTGGGATCCCAAGCGGTGTAGCCACGGGCCTCGAAGGTAGCGCGCAGGCCGCCGTTGGGGAAGCTCGAGGCATCGGGCTCGCCCTGGATGAGGTTCTTGCCCGTAAACTTGGTAATGGCGGTGCCGTCGTGGTTGGGCTCCAGGAAGCTGTCGTGCTTCTCGGAAGTAATACCCGAAAGCGGCTGGAACCAGTGCGCGTAGTGCGTCGCGCCCTTGGAGATGGCCCAGACCTTCATGGCGTGGGCAACGGCGTTGGCCACATCCAGGTCGAGCGGCTCACCGCCCTCGAGGGTTGCAGCAAGGCGCTTCCAAATGTCCTTGGGGAGGTAGTCCTTCATGACTTCCTCAGAGAACACCATGGTCCCGAAGCGGTCAGTAAGTTCGGCCATACGGAACTCCCTTCGTATCGGCACCGCGTGAGAAGCGGTGTTGATTACTAACGAACGAGTCATAGCTTAGACTCGCCGTGTTTCCGCGACATTACCGTTATGTTGCCGTCGCGAAACCAATCATTGAGGTTACCCTATCGAGGCGGCGTTGCCACCCTCAACAGCCAATCAACTGCATAAATTGCAGACCTCTCCCCATG
>URBM01000189.1 GCA_900545995.1 uncultured Collinsella sp.
CGAGCCTTATCGTCGGCAGCGTCAGATGTGTATAAGAGACAGATCCTGCAGCGTCTGCGGGAACTCGATGTCGAGCTCTTGCCACGGAGCATCCTCAATCCAGCCTCCGGTCGCATCCGGGTGGCAGTCCGCAAACGGAATGTAGGGCTTAATGTCATAGATGGGCGTGCCGTCGCGCAGGTCGGCCCCCAGCACATGGATGATGGGGCCATCGTCAGTGAGCTCGACACGATCGAGCTTGACGCAGGTGAGCCCAATGGGATTAGGGCGAAACGGACTGCGCGTGGCAAACACGCCCACGCGCTCGGCTCCGCCCAGACGCGGCGGGCGCACGGTCTTCGACCACTTGACGTTGGTGCCGGACCTGTCCTGCGTCTTGGCATCGGTAGCTATGTCCTTAACCGTGCCGCCGGGCGTTCCGTTTTCGAAGCGCCACAACAGCCATAGGTGAGAGAAGGAGTCCAGGCCCTCAACCGCTGCGTTGGAGGCAAATTCCGGCTCAAAGACGATGCGTCCCTGCAGATGAGGCGCCAAAAAGCTGTTGCGCGGAATGCCGAACTTCTGCGGCAGGTCGGTATGTATGTGTGCGATAGGTTCCATGCCGGTCATTGTACGGCATGGAGGCGTGGGGCGTTGCGCGCAATTCTTCGCCGTGGACTCCTGTCGTGCAACCAACGGTTGCTTGGAAGGGCGCCTGCCGCCGCGTATGCTTAAGCCATCAACCAGCAGAAAGGAGCCGCTATGGCCTTTGCAGAAAAGCTCATTGCCGTTCGTCGCGCCCATCACCTTACCCAGGAGCAGCTCGCCGCCAAGCTCTTCGTCACACGCCAAGCCGTCAGCCGTTGGGAGCGCGACGAGGTCACCCCGGGCATCGACATGATGAAGCTCATTGCCGCCGTAACCGGCGAGCCACTGTCCCACCTGCTCGAAATGCCCGAGCATTATTGCCAGAGCTGCGGCATGATACTCACGCCCGACGACTGCGGCACCGATGCCACGGGCGCCACGACCGACCATTACTGCAAGTGGTGCTACGACCACGGCAAGTACACCTACGACACCACCATGGAGGCGATGATCGAGGAATGCGCTCCGCGGCTGGCGCAAAACACCGGCATGTCGCTCGACGAAGCCGTCTCGCTCATGGGCGCCGTCCTGCCGCAACTGGAGCGCTGGCGCACCGTGCAGGAAAACGAGGAGCGCTACGGCGCCGAGGCTCGGAAGCGCTACGGCGATGAGGCGATCGATGCAGCAAACGAAACGTTACTGGACATGGACCCTCAGACATGGAGCGACATGAAAGAACTTGAACGCGCTATTCTGGGTCAGCTCTCGATTGCCATGGGCGATGGCGATGCGAATGGAAGCGAGGCTCGCAAGCTCGTCGCGATGCATCGTCGTTGGATTGGTCTCAACTGGGGACACGAGCCCCAAGACGAAGCATACCTGGGCCTCGCCCACGGCTATCTTGCCGACCAGCGCTTTGTTGACTACTACGACAGGCCCTGCGGCACCGGAGCCACGGCGTTTTTGGTTCAGGCCATCGAGTCGTCGTTGACGCGCGCATAGACTGCGGCGGCTTTGGGTATTTCAATCAAAACCTCAACCGATTGGAGACCTATGGCTACTAATCATGAGCTCGAGCTGTACGTTATGACCGGCTGCCCGTATTGCATAAAAGTCAAGCGATTCCTTGCCGATAACGGTGTGACCATTCCCGAGCGCAATATCTTGACCGACCCCGATGCCGAGCAGACGCTCATCACCGTCGGCGGAAAACGCCAGGTTCCCTGTCTATTCATCGATGGCGAACCACTCTACGAGTCAAGCGACATCATCGCATGGGTACAGAAGAACCTGCTCTAGCATGCGCATCCCGTCCGCCCAAGGCCCCACCCCATACGGCCTAAACATGTACACCAGCATCCAAAGTCGACATTTTTCGACATCTTTGGATGCTGGTGTACAGCTTTTGCGGGTAGTCATGGACGCTCTTAGCCGGCTAATTGTTTGAGGCGACCTTTGGATTATGGCTGTTTGACGCCTCTGGAAAGGTTTCCGAGAGGGCTGTGGTCAAAAAAGGCAAATATGAGTACTGCTACCTGTTTAGTAGCAGCGATTTTGATCACTTCAGGAACCATTCAACGTTCCACTCGTCCGCAGACGACGTTATTTCTCCTCATATGTTCAATAAAAGTAGCTCCTAATGGGAACAAATCTCATCAGGAGCTACTATTTATAGCAAAATAAATGCAACCATAATGGCAACAGTACTCATATTTGCCCTTTTTTGACCACGACCCTGAGTATTTGCTCGCTTGAGCA
>URBM01000190.1 GCA_900545995.1 uncultured Collinsella sp.
TCCTGAGATGTCTCGTGGGCTCGGAGATGTGTATAAGAGACAGTGATCAAGCAGATCATCGAGGAGGCCGAGGACATCTTCTGCGGCATCGGCTATACCGTCGAGTCCGGCCCCATGGTCGACACTTCCTACTACAACTTCACCGCGCTCAACGCCCCCATGGATCACCCGAGCCGCTCGGCCCGCGATACCTTCTACGTGGTCGACAATAACCCCGGTAGCGTCGCGCACCCCGAGGCCCACGCCCACGGCGAGTCCGACGTGCTGCTGCGCACCCAGACCTCGGGCGTGCAGATCCACACCATGGAGTCGCAAAAGCCGCCCATCTACATGATCTGCCCGGGCACCGTCTACCGCCCCGACACGGCCGACGCCTGCCACCTGCCGCAGTTCAACCAGATCGAGGGCCTGGTCGTCGACGAGGGCATCACCTTTGGCGACCTTAAGGGCACGCTCGACTACTTTGTTAAGTGCATGTTTGGCGAGGACCGCAAGACGCGCTACCGCCCGCACTTCTTCCCCTTCACCGAGCCCAGCTGCGAGGTGGACGTGAGCTGCCACGTGTGCGGCGGCAAGGGCTGCAACTTTTGCAAGCACAGCGGCTGGATCGAGATCCTGGGCTGCGGCATGGTCGACCCCAACGTCCTGATTAACTGCGGCATCGACCCCGAGAAGTACACCGGCTTCGCCTTTGGTATTGGCGCCGAGCGCGTCGCGGCCCTGCGCTACGACCTGCCCGACCTCAGAACGCTCATGACTGGCGATATGCGCTTCCTGAACCAATTTTAGGCTTGCCCAGGCACCCCATCTTGGCGTTCAAACCGTCGCTCGCGTACCTTTAGTACGCGTCGCTTCTCTTTCACGCCAACCTGGGGCACCTGGACAACCCTAAGGCGAACGTCTTCATTTGATACCCCTCCCTATGCGGAGATTAAGAACTAGGAGAGCTATATGCGCGTTTCTTACGACTGGCTCAAGACCATGATCGATATTCCGGAGGATCCCAAGACCCTTTCGGACGAATATATCCGTACTGGCACCGAGGTCGAGGCGATCGACACCGTGGGCGAGTCCTTCGACCACGTGGTGACCGCCAAGGTGCTCACCAAGACCCCGCACCCCGATAGCGACCACATGTATGTGTGCTCGGTCGATGTGGGCGACAAGAACCTCGACGCCGACGGCAATCCCGCCCCGCTGCAGATCGTCTGCGGCGCGCAGAACTTTGAGGCCGGCGACCACATCGTCACGGCCATGATCGGCGCTGTCCTGCCCGGCGACGTCAAGATCAAGAAGAGCAAGCTTCGCGGCGTCGTGTCCATGGGCATGAACTGCTCCGCGCGCGAGCTCGGCCTGGGCGGCGATCACTCCGGCATTATGATCCTGCCCGAAGATACGCCCTGCGGCATGCCGTTTGCCGAGTACGTGGGCTCGAGCGACACCGTGCTCGACTGCGAGATCACGCCCAACCGTCCCGATTGCCTGTCCATGATCGGCATGGCCCGCGAGACCGGCGCCATCTTCGACCGCGATTTCCACGTTGAGCTGCCTGCCATCAAGGCCGAGACCGGCCGCGCGACCGATGACGAGCTTTCGGTCGAGATCGCCGACGAGGGCCTCTGCGACCGCTATGTTGCCCGCATCGTGCGCAACGTGAAGGTCGGTCCGTCGCCCGACTGGATGGTCAAGCGCCTCAACGCCCTGGGCGTGCGCCCGCACAACAACATCGTCGACATCACCAACTACGTGATGATGCTCACCGGTCAGCCGCTGCACGCCTTTGACCTGGACACCTTTGCCGAGCGCAATGGCCATCGCCGCGTGGTGGTGCGCGCCGCCCAGCAGGACGAGAAGTTCACGACCCTCGACGGCGAGGAGCGCACGCTCGACGCCGGCATGGGCCTGATCACCGACGGCCAGCGCCCCGTGGCGCTGGCCGGCGTTATGGGTGGCATGGATTCCGAGATTGAGGACGACACCGTCGACGTGATGGTCGAGAGCGCCTGCTTCAACGCCGGCCGCACCTCGCACACCAGCCGCGACCTGTCGCTGATCTCGGACGCCTCCATCCGCTTTGAGCGCCAGGTCGACGAGACTGGCTGCGTGGACGTCGCCAACATCACCTGCGCGCTCATCGAGGAGATCGCCGGCGGCCAGGTCGCTCCCGGCTACGTGGACGTGTTCCCCGCGCCCAAGACCACCGACAGCATCAAGCTGCGTCTGGCCCGCGTGCACGCCATCTGCGGCGCCGACATCGAGCCCGACTTTATCGCTGTCTCTTATACACATCTCCGAGCCCACGAGACATCTCAG
>URBM01000191.1 GCA_900545995.1 uncultured Collinsella sp.
TATAAGAGACAGGTTGCGCAGAGCCGTTGCCGCATCGATGCGCTCGCTCGGCAACCAGCCGCCCTCGGGCCAGTGGCTTTTGGGGTCCTGGCGCGTGATGGCCGTGTAGAGCACGTTCATGCTGGTAACGGGCGTGATAGGGCTGTCAGTACCGAAGGCTTGGCGGATGCCGCGCTGCTTATAGGTTGCGAACGGCCACATGATTCGGCTTCGCTCCAGGCCAAGGTCGCGCTCTGGGCCACCCGGGTCGAGCGTGATGTGGCAAGGCTGGCTCGAGGCAATGACGTTGAGTTTGCGCAGACGATCGATATCACCGGGCAGCAAATTCTCCAGATGCTCGAGCGTGTTATGACCGTGTTGGGGCAAGCCGTAGAGCTCTGCCGCCTCCTCAAAGATATCGAGCGCAGCATGGATGGCACCGTCGCCGATAACGTGGATGCGCACGGTGTGGCCACGCTCGGCTGCCGCCAGAACCAACTTGCGCATGCGCTCGACAGGAACCGTCAGGCGACCCTGGTCGCCCGGGAAGCGCGGGTTGGTATAGGGCTCAGTGAGGTATGCGGTATGTTCGCTCGACACGCCGTCGAAGAACTGTTTAAATCCTGGCGCCGAGAGCAGCGCGTTGTTCGCGTAGCGGGTCTGGAGTTCTTCTAAGCGCGATTGGTCATCCAGCAACGTGGGGAACAGATGGGCTCGGATGCCCAGCTTGCCGGCTGCCTGTAGCTTGTCGTAGACATCGTCGCGGATAAAATCGCAGCCCGGCATAGGCATGAGCGACATATCGCAGATCGAGGTGATACCCTGCTCGGCCATACGCCTCATTTGATCGGCGTAAGCGCTTGCAATGCGATCCTCCCCCAGCCACTCAAGGCAGCGCGGTAGCAGCTGCATGGCAGCCGCCTCGTGAGCAATGCCCGTGAGCTCGCCGCTTGCGTCCTTGTCGTAGCTACCGCCCGCCGGAGGCTCGCTGTCGCGCGTGACGCCGAGCGCCTCGAGTGCGCGGCTGTTGAGCCACAGCGTGTGCCCGTCGCCCGAATACATAACACAGGGGCGATCGGGGAATGCCGCATCGAGCGACGCCTTGGTAGGATGCTCGGGCGGGTCCCAGCGGTAATCGCGCCAGCCCTGAGTCACAACCCAAGCGTCGTCGGGCAGGTCCTGGGAAAACTCGAGCGCGTGTTGCACCAGCGCCGCCTCGGACGTGCCCATATCCATGAGCATGTACGGCGAGGAACCGACCGAGGTATGGAAGAAGTGCAGATGAGCGTCATGGAAACCGGGGCAGACAAACTGCTCGCCGTAGTCGATAACCGGCGTGGCGGCGGGAGCGGCGGCAATCACGTCATCGGGCGCACCGACTGCGACGATACGGTCGCCTGCGATAGCAATCGCCAGCTCGCGGGCGATATCGACGCCGTCTTGCGCGGTAAAGACGTTCTTGGAGCGGATAATCCGATCGATATGTTGCATGGGCATCCCCATCTCTGGCAGGAAATTCAACACCCCCGAGTGTACTCCCCCGCCCTTGCAACAAAACCCCAAGCGGCAAACGGCAACTTTACCAGCCCTAGCGGCAGGTGGCATACTGGAGAGAGCCTGTACGATTTTGCGATCAACCCAGCAAGGAGCAAATCGACCATGACGAAGACCAAGGCACAGCAGATTATGGCGGCGACCGAGGCTCGCGCGGCTGACGACGTCACCGCAGCCATCAAAGATATCGCTACCGAGTTTGAACCCTATATCATCAAGCAGCGCCGGCACTTCCATAAGCACCCGGAGCTGAGCCTCGCCGAAGAGCGCACGACCTCCGACATCGCCAACCAGCTCGACGCCATGAATATCCCCTACGAGCGTCCGCTCAAGACGGGCCTGGTGGCGACCCTTCGCGGCACCGCGCCCGACGCCTATCGCGAGGACGGCACGCCGCGCCGCCGCATCCTGCTGCGCGCCGACATCGACGCCCTGCCCGTCACCGAGCAGACCGGCGAGGAGTTCGCCAGCGTCAACGAGGGCTGCATGCACGCCTGCGGCCACGACTGCCACATCGCCATGATGCTCGGCACGCTGCAAATCCTGCGCCATATGACCGACGACATCCACGGCGAAGTCCGCATCGTATTCCAGCCCAGCGAGGAAAACGGCCAGGGCGCTAAGCTCATGATCGGCACGGGTGTGCTCGACGGCGTCGATGGCGCCTACGCCGCGCACATCTGGAGTGAGGTCGACGCCGGCACCGTGAGCTGCGAGCCCGGACCGCGCATGGCCAATACCTGTCTCTTATACACATCTGACGCTGCCGACGATAAGGC
>URBM01000192.1 GCA_900545995.1 uncultured Collinsella sp.
CCCGTTGCCGTGTAAGGCGATGCCGCTGTGGGCTTTCATCACCTGACATGCATGGCAGCCAGGAACGCTCGATTCGGGACTCACTGCGCCCCGAATCGAGCTGGGCCCATTGCTGCAGGTTGATTCGCATCCCCGATCCCAAAAAGACAGAAGCGCCACTTGCTTCGTTGAGCCCCAACATCCGACCCCGGCTCCCCCTCGTATCCCCAGCGGCATTTCAACTCCAGGACATGTCGCGATCATGCCCGGTCATCCATGCAAATGGACACCACTCTAACACTGGGGTCAGATATCCCCCGCTGCGGCGTATAGGGTAAAATCTTGTCTGCCGCGGAATCCGCCTGCGGGCAACGCTCCGATCTCCGATTGGGGTGAAGCCTATGAACTTGTTTCTTGAAATCCTGCGCCTCTCGATGTACGCGACCGGCATTGCCCGGAACCTCTACGCGATCTGGCGGGAATATAAGCAGTAACGGATAGCGAAGGGAGTCATAGAAAAGGGCCGGTTGCAGCCGGCCCTAGACGATAATACCTGCGTTGCCCGCGTCTCCGAAGTTTAAGCGCTGAGGAGCGGGTTCCGCGGCACAACCTGATTTTACCCAGTGAGGCAGCTCTTTTGCAGCCGCTCCACTGTTTATTTACATCTGGCACCCTCAAACAATCAGACGGCAGCCCGCACTCCTGAGAGCCGCCCCATACCCCCGGCCATCACGTTACGGTGCCAACCGGCACCGCTCCCCTACTTCCCAAATAGCGCACCCAGCAGGCCGCGGCGTTTGGGCTTCTCCTCTCGGTAGGAACCCTCGACGGCGGCTGCAACCTGGCGCGGTTGCTCGCCGCCTCCACGGCGCACGATCTGGTACAGGAACGGCGATTTAACGTATTTGACCTCGACGGGCGTGGCGTGCACGGTGCTCTCACCGGACAGATGCAGACTCGGGCTGAGCGGCGCCACAATATGCGTCTCGCGCTTGTCGCTAAACACCACCGCGGCCGCGCGGCCCGTCTGGCCGTTTACGGCGATGCGCACCTGCTCGCCGTCGCGGCTATCCGTTGCCGGACGGTCGACAAAGTACACCGGCACCATAACTAGGCCGTCCTTGTGCTTGCGGGCCTTGCGCGCCCAGGTGCGGATGCTCTTTTTATTGAGCCCCAGTACAGCCTCGGCGTCGTTGCCCGCAACGTCGAGCGCCAACTTATCAATGACCACCTGGTCCTTGGTAGACGCATCGACTGAGACAACGCGAAAGTCACCTTCCTGCATGGCGGGATCGAACGGACCGACCTTGGCAAAGTCCCACGGCTCCAAAATGCCCATGAGGCGAACGTCCAGGTAGTTTGCCCTGGGGTATGCCCAGTCGAGCACCTCGTAGTACACCAAGGTTTCCTTGCTCAGGCCCTTGCCCGGGAAGCTCGCCATCATGCGCAGGTCCGCCAGCGCCATGGGGAAATAGAAGAGCATCATGTCGTTTTGGATCGTATCTTCTACATCGTGCCCGGCAAAGGCGTCGGGATACTGACGCACCAGCCGCAGCGCGTTGGCACGTGCCTGCTGCGGCGAGATTTCGCAGGGAATACCCTGCTCGGGCACATACTCCGCACCAACGCCCATGGTCAGGCGCTTGCTAAACGTCCCCGGCTTGAGCAGGTCGGCAATGCCGATCTTATTGCCGCAGGACGGGCACTCAAACACACGCTGCGTTGACTCGCCCTCAAAGGACGCACCACAGAAGGGACAAGGAATACTCACATGCGTGGCCTCTTGGAACTCTTGCGCCGTGCCGCGATCCTCCCACAGCAGATGTTCCAGGACCGACTGATTGCGCCAGTGCGAATTGAAGAAATACCAGTCCGGGTCCTCCGGGCGCTCGAGTTGCGACACATGCGTGAGCTTGAGCAGTCCATCCACCACCGTCAACGGCGTATGGCGAATGCCCAAAGCGCTCTTGGGCTCTCCGGCGTCCGCCTGCCACGGAATGACCGCACCGCAATAAGCGCACTCAAAGCTGCGCTTAGCTTGGTGTGTGTACATAGGGCCGCCGCAGTTTTGACATTTAATGGCAAACATCTCGTCCATGGAAACGTCCTCCTTTGCACAGGGGCTGTCGGCATTAAGTATGTCGATCAAACAGGCACATGCCCATACCCATGTGGCCCAAAATGGACCACCCAGGCAGACGAGAAGGCTCGCTCGTTAGCACCGGCAGACTATTGCTGCATTTTCTGAGCATCGGTGCACGGCGCCCCCGCGCGAGCTACACTATCCCCTTAAACATGATTGTGAGGACGACCGCTATGCTATTTGTA
>URBM01000193.1 GCA_900545995.1 uncultured Collinsella sp.
TCCCCATATTATTGATGACGTCGACAGGCGGGGTGGTTCCCCGCGTACGTGCCATCTGAGTAACCGAGGGGAGGGCGCACATGGGAATGACGGGTGCATACGAGCGCAATCTCGATGCAAAAGGTCGTCTATCCCTGCCTGCACCCCTTCGTGAGGAGCTTGGAGAGCACGTTCGCGTGTTCAAAGCCCTGGATGTCGATGCTCTGTACGTGTTCTCTGCCGAGGCCTTCGATAAGTGGGTCGAAGGACTCTTCGCGGGTCGTGAGGGCCACGAGGGTTTTAACCCGCGTGACATCAACGACCAGAAGCTTATGAGGGCGATCAACAAGCGCACCACGTCGATGGATGTGGACAGCGCGGGTCGTATCGGTCTTTCTGAGTCTCTCCGCAAGCAGGCGAACCTCGACCGCGAGGTCACGGTTGTGGGCAACTACGACCACCTTGAGGTTTGGGACCGCGCTACGGCCGATGAGGACGATGACGACGAGGCCCTGCTGGACCTCTTCTTCTCGTAAGGGCAAGGCACGAGTAACGGATGGAGCGTGGGATCTTGACACAAGAATATCGGCATGAACCTGTCATGCTCGGCGAAGTGCTTGAGTCGCTGCAGCTAAAGAGCGGCTCCGTCGTCTGCGACTGCACCCTTGGCGGTGCCGGCCATTCGGTAAAGATGGCCGCGCAGGTGGGGGAGACCGGCCTTTTGCTCGGCGTCGATCAGGACGACATGGCCCTCGAGGCCGCTGGCGCCCGTCTGGACCGCGAGGTTCCCGGCGTACCGCACCAGCTGCTGAAGGGCAACTTCGGCGACTTGGACGAGCTGCTTTGCTCGGCCGAGGTGCCCGGGGTCGATGGCTTCCTGTTCGACTTGGGCGTTTCGTCGCCGCAACTCGATATCCCTGGCAGGGGCTTTTCGTACAACGAGGACGCCCCATTGGACATGCGGATGGATCCGGGTAACAACACCTTAAACGCAGCTGAGGTCATCAACACCTATAACGAACACGACCTCGCCCGGATTCTACGCGTCTATGGCGAAGAGAAGTTCGCCTCGCAGATCGCGCGTGAGATCGTGCGCCGCCGCGAGCATGAGCCGATCGAAACCACCGGTCAGTTTGTCGAGATCATCAAGGCTGGTATCCCCGCTGCCGCTCGTCGGCATGGCGGACACCCAGCCAAGAAAAGTTTCCAGGCCATTCGCATCGAGGTCAATCACGAACTCGATGTGCTCGAGCGAGGGCTTGACGCCGCCACAAGGTGGCTCAACCCGGGCGGACGCATCTGCGTCATCTCGTATCACTCGCTCGAGGACCGTATCGTAAAGAACCACTTTAAGGAGATGAGCCAGGGGTGCACGTGTCCGCCGGAGATTCCGGTGTGCGTGTGCGGCAACGTGCCGATACTCAAGGTCATCACCCGCAAACCCCTGGTTGCCCAACCCGATGAGGTTGCGCGCAACCCTCGGGCGAGATCAGCCAAGATCCGCGTGGCGCAGCGTCTGTAGACGCGACCGCGCGATATTGGACCTCCCGCTCGTACCACAAACGAAGCTTAAACACACTACCAACGTACTCGGGATGGGAGGCGGCATATCATGGGCTACAACACCTCAAACGCAGCACTCGCCTATGATATGAACGCCATGCCCGCCTATCGTGAGGCACCGCAGGCCCCCGTTGCTCCCCGCGAGCAGCGCACGCCGCGCTTTGATGTCTACACGGGCGCGGGCCGTCAGGCAAACCAGGCGGTAAGCCCGGTTTTCATGAGCGTTCTTAAAACGTTTTGCATCATTGCGGCCATCTTCATGACGATCGGTGTCGCCCGTGTGGCGCTCGCCGGCGTTACGGCCCAGGTGCTCAACAGCAACGCCGCGCTTACCAACACGCTCGAGAAGGCGACCGACGAGAGCTCCGACCTGGAGGTCATGCATTCGGTCTATGGTGCCGACACGCGCATTCGCGACCTTGCGGGCGCTTATGGCATGGTGGAGCCCAGCGAGAGCGTTACACTTGATTTTTCGCAGGATGCAGCCGCGGGCGCTAGCTCGACCGCGACCGCTCAGTAACAAGACGGTAGCTGAGTATGACAAATGACTATCGCCGCGGCTCCGACGGGGGTCGCGGTTCTGGACGTCCCTCATCGCGGGGACGTTCTGGTTATCAAGGAACGGGTCGGCCATCTTACAACGCGAGGCCGTCCTATGGCAACGACCCTGCGTCGCGTCTCCGTGGCTCGAGTGGTCCTCAAATGCATAACACCAGACCTGTCTCTTATACACATCTGACGCTGCCGACGATAAGGC
>URBM01000194.1 GCA_900545995.1 uncultured Collinsella sp.
TTCTCAAAGATCACCTTGAGCTTAGCCGCAGGAATAGGATCGCCCTGATTGATAAAGCGCACGCGCACGCCGCCATCGTCTTGGCGCCCGGCCTCAATCGTGATAGTCGAGCCCTCATAGCTATAGGCGACGGCGTTTCTCATGATGCTGTTAAACACGCGGGCCATCTTGTCGCCATCCACGAGCACCGTTAGGTCCTCGCGAATATCAACTCGGGCTTCCTTATGCTGCTCGTTGAGGATGGGATAGAACTCGTCAGCCACCTGAGCCAGCAGCAACCCCAGATCAACATAGCCGCGCGTGAGCACGATATCGTGGAAGTCAAAGCGCGTGATATCGAAGAACTCTTCGATGAGCGCATCGAGCCGGTGCGCCTTGTCGAGAGCCACGCCCGTAAAGTGCGCACGCTGCTCAACCGGCAGCTCAGGAGCCTCTTGCAGCAGCGAAAGATAACCCACCACACTGGCAAGCGGGGTGCGTAGGTCATGTGCCAAGTACGTGACCAGATCGTCCTTGCGATGCGACTCGTCACGCAGAGCTTGCTGCACCTTGCGCTCACGGTCACGCACGCGGTTAAGGGCGCCCTCGACCTCCAAGAAGTCGCCGTCGATGTTGTCCCAGGTGTCGGGGTGATCGATCAGGCGATCTTGAATACGAGCAGCCAGCACACAATCGGCATGCTGCTCGCCCTGCTCGTAGCCCTGGTAGTACAGGGCGCGGCCGCACAAGAACAGCACGCACACGGCAAGCGCCAGCACAAAGCCAAGCATGTTGAATACAAAGCCGGCATCAAACAGCACCGGCCCTTCGATGCCGCCGAGCGCCATGGCGCCAATCGCCAACGTCATGGCCCACGCGGCGCCGCCAATCACCACGCAGCGGCACACGATCTCAAATCGATCGATCAGCAAAAAGCCGACAAGCAGCACCGCCAAGATTCCGACGATGTTGTCGATGCCAATCAGCAGCAGGCTCAGCAAAAAGAGCAGCACCGTTGCAAGCGCGCGGTTGTCGACGACCGACCTCACGTATTCAAAGAGCCGATCGGGCACCTCGAACGCTTGCCTATCGTCTTTTGTCATATCCACTTCCCCACCATCAAAGGCGCTATTCGATGATGTAGCCGACGCCCCAGACGTTTTTGATAAAGCGTGGCTTTTGTGCGTCGTCGCCGATTTTTTCGCGCAAGTGGCGAATGTGCACCATCACCGTATTGTTGGAGCCGGGCATAAAATCCTCGCTCCACACCGCGCGGAACAGGTCCTCCACGGCCACCACGCTGCCGCGATGCTCGACCAGATACAGCAAGATTGAATACTCGGTGGGTGTGAGGCGTACCGGTGCACCGTCCACCGTCACGGAACGAGCGTCGCGGTTGATCTCCAAGCCGTCGAGCTGAATGGTCGGCGACTCGGCCGCCTGTGCACGGCTACCGTAGCTGGTGTAGCGGCGAAGCTGAGCGTGCACGCGCGCGATGAGCTCCAGCGGACGGAACGGCTTAACCACGTAATCGTCCGCGCCAAGCGAAAGGCCCCCGATCTTGTCTTGCTGGGCATCGCGCGCCGTCAGCATGATCACGGGATAGGTATGGCTGGAACGGATCGTACGCAGCAGCTCAAACCCATCGATATCGGGCAGCATGACATCTAGCAGCGCCAAATCGAACTCCTGCTCCAAAATCGCCTTGGCAGCATCGGCCCCGCTATAGGCAATCTGGACATCAAAGCCCTCTTTTGTAAGGTAGATGCCAACCAAGTCGGCGATGGCCTTTTCGTCATCAACTACCAGTATGCGCTCGTTCATGCGTGCTCCTCTCGCGCTCCATTATGCCTGAGGCGACGCACGCCACACACAACAAGCGTGGGTGATTAAGTCGGTCTTAAGCACCCTTGTGCCCGTTCGAACGCGGATGTGGGCCACGCACGCACGCGATGATCGCCGACGCCGGCAAACGATATACTCTAGCTTCAGAAGAGACCATCCCGTCGAAAGCGAAATCTGTGAAGTCCCTCACCTCTTTTGCAAAGCGCTCAGCCCAGCTTGCCGCCGGCTTTGTCTGCGCTATCGCCCTTGCCGCTGGCGCGCCCACCGTCGCCGGCGCCCAAGTGCTCACGACCGACAATGTTTGCGGCAAAACCGCCGATGCGCGCGGCATCACGGCCGAAAACCTGCCCGATATCGATGCGACCAATGCCCTCGTCATGGGCAAAGACGGTACCGTCTACTACTGTCTCTTATACACATCTGACGCTGCCGACGATAAGGCTCGTGTAGA
>URBM01000195.1 GCA_900545995.1 uncultured Collinsella sp.
CTTTATGGGTGTCTCGGTGGTGCTGGCCGCTGTCCTGCTCGCACTGTGCCCACAGATCGTGGCGCTCATTGGCACGCCGGCCGAGGCGGTCGAAGGAACCGCTGCCTACCTGCGCATCTGCTTTGTCGGCATTCCGTTTATCGCCGCATACAACATCCTCTCGGCCATTTTTCGCGGCTTGGGCGATTCGCGCTCGCCCATGTACGTGATCGGCGTGGCATGCATCATCAACATCGCACTCGACTTTCTATTTATCGGGCACATGGGGCTCGGCCCCGTGGGCGCGGCACTCGGCACGGTGACCGCACAGACGGCCAGCGTTGCCCTCGCGCTCGTGTGGCTCAAGAGCCGCCGCACGAACATCCACGTTAAGCGCAGCGACCTGCGCCCCCAGCCCGAGGTGCTCGGCAGCATTCTTAAGATCGGCGTGCCCGTGGCCGTGCAGGACGGCTGCATCCAGGTGGCGTTTATGTTTATCACCGTCATCGCCAACCACCGAGGGCTCGTCGACGCCGCCGCCGTGGGCCTGGTCGAAAAGATGATCAGCTTTTTGTTCATTGTGCCGAGTTCCATGGGTGCCACCGTCAGCGCACTCACGGCACAAAACGCCGGCGCGGGCAAGGGCAATCGCGCACGTCAGGTGCTCAAAGACGCCATGACGATCTCGGTGGTGTATGGCTGCCTGATCACGGTGCTGATGTGGCTGGTGGCACCGGCGTTTATCGGCTTTTTTGCCAAGGACTCCGCGGTCGTCGCGGCCGGTACCGGCTATATGCGCAGCTACATTTTC
Organism: uncultured Collinsella sp.; assembly: GCA_900545995.1. GTDB lineage: Bacteria > Actinomycetota > Coriobacteriia > Coriobacteriales > Coriobacteriaceae > Collinsella. The sequence continues at coordinate 791 of URBM01000195.1, forward strand.
GACGCGATTTTTGCCGGCATCCACATTTGCTTTAGTGGCTTTTTCGCTGCATACGGCAAGAGCTACATCGGCTTTGCGCACAACGTGCTGGCCGTGGCACTCATTCGCGTGCCGGGCGCGTGGCTGCTGTCGAACGCCTATTCCGATACGTTGTTTCCCATGGGCATCGCTTCGCCGTGCGGATCGATTTTGTCGGCGGTCATCTGTGTTGTCGCGTTTACCGTGCTCAACCGCCGCGGAGCTTTTGACAAGTTGGCAGCGTAGCGGGGCAACGCGAGCCTGGCGCCCCTCCCCGACCCCATTGAAAGGAGCGGTCCTGTGACCGACACGCCAAGTGAACATACTGAGGGCCTGCTCCGCATTGGCGAGGTGGCGCGCCTGTTTAACCTGAGCGTGGGGACGCTACGTCATTACGAGCAGATGGGCTTGCTGGACCCGGCGCACATCGATCCGGCAAGTGGGTACCGCTACTACGGATCGCGGCAGCTCTCCACCCTCAACACCATCAGCCACCTGCGCGTTCTCAACTTGCCGTTAGCACAAATCCGCGAGTTTGTGACCACGCGCGATGTGAACCTTATGCAGCGGCAGCTGGCTCAGCAGCAGGAGCTCATCGAGCGCAAGCGCCGCGAGCTGGAGCGCGTGTCGCGTAAGATCGATAACCGGCTTGCGCTGCTGCACGATGCCTTGAACACCGAGCTCGATAGCATTTGCACAATCGATGCGCCCGAGCTTCGCTGCGCCGTGTTGCGCGAACGCGTCAACCCTACCGACGCCTATGCGCTGGAGTGGCAGATTCGTCAATTGCAGAAGGGCCAGCACGAGACCTTTGTCTTCCTGGGCAACTTGGGCGTTGGGATTAGCGCCGAACGCCTGGCCGCCGGCGACTTTGATGGCTACGACGAGGTCTTTCTACTGCTCGATGACACCGATGAATACCTGGGCGATGTCGAGGTGCGACCCGCCGCGCGCTGCCTGGCCATAAGCTTTCGCGGCACGCACGGGCAAGCGGGCCCGCGCTATAAGCAGCTGCTCGGCTATATGCGCGAACATAACCTGACACCCGCCGGTCCATCGCGCGAGATTGCCCTGATCGACGACATCATCAGCGACGACCCCACAACATACGTGACGCAGATCACGGTGCCCGTATCGCTAGGCTAGACCGAGCCTCGTCTCTAACTCGGTCAACGCCTCAAAAGCATCACGAGACGCACCTGCCGAGCGCTCACGTTCCGCAATGCGAATTCGCGCCATCAGGTGCTCTTTTGCCTGCCCTTGGGCGTGCCTCGTGCGCCCTTCCGCCTGCGAGCAATTGCGATTCTCTATATCCATTACGCCACCGGCACCTCGCCGGTAGCCAGAATCTGCTCGAGTGCTGTCTCTTATACACATCTGACGCTGCCGACGATAAGG
>URBM01000196.1 GCA_900545995.1 uncultured Collinsella sp.
ACGAGATCCTGAGATGTCTCGTGGGCTCGGAGATGTGTATAAGAGACAGTCCTCGTTTTGGTAACGGACGAGGTTCTCGAGAATCAGGCGGTCGTAGGGACTCGGTTGCGGATAGCTCTGGCCGGCGATGGTAAAGCGACGCTGGGGCACGTCCTCGTAGGTGTAGACGCCCACCACGCCGGGCACCTTCAGGGCGCGCGACGTATCGATGGAGCGGATCTTAGCGCGGGCATACGGGCTGCGCTTGAGCTTGACGATCAGGGCGCCGGCGGGCACCAGATCGCCCGTGTAGACGGGACGACCCTCGAGCAGCGCCTTCGAGTCCTTCTTGGGCTGCTTGTGGGTGATCTGCTTGTAGGAGACGCCGTCGGAGCTCGTATCGTTGACGGGCAGCTCGGGCATCTCGAAGCCCACTTGCACGCCAGAATCGTTGAGGAAGCGGACGATGGCGCGCAGCTGGCTCTCGTAGCCGCTGCAACGGCACAGGTTGCCGGCGAGCTGGCGCGAGAGCTCCTCGCGTGTGGCGACGAGGCTCGGGTCCTCCTTGGCGGCGCGGGCGAGCGCCAGCACGTTCATGATAAGGCCGGGGGCGCAAAAACCGCACTGCTCGGCACCTTCGGCAGCCATTGCGCGGGCGAGCGCCTCGGACTCGGCCTTGAGGCCCTCAAGCGTGGTGATGGTGCGGCCTTCAACACGGGCGGCGGGAACCGAGCAGCTCAGCACCGGGTCGCCGTCGAGCCACACCGTGCACAGGCCGCAGTTGGTGGTCTCGCAGGCGCAGCGCACCGACGCGCAGCCCTGCTCGCGCAGCAGCGCAAAGAGCATGGTGTCGGGGGCAATCTGAACCTTGACCTTACGGCCATTGAGCGTAAAGGAAAGATCGATGAGTTTGGCAGCCATTAGCGCACCTCGCTAGAATCGACGCCGGGCACGCGGCGGCAGGAATACTCGTCCGTGGCAAACTTAGGCACTTGCACGGTCTCGAGCTCGCAGGCAAGCGCGGCCGAAAGCTCGATGCCGGCGGCGCGGCGCACGGCCTGAATCGCCAGCGGGGCCGAGATGCGACGGCGGTAGTCAGCCGAGCCCCACATGTTGGTGCCGTAGCTCAGGGCACGCACGGATGCGGCCAGGGCGCGCAGCTCGTCCTCGGAAGGCTGCTCGTTCACCAGGCCACATGCCTCGCCCTGCAGCAGGGTCGCGCGCAGCGGGCGGGCACCCACGGTGACGTGCCAGCTGTTGTCCCACCAGGCAGCGGTGACGTTTAAGGAGGGGAAGTCGGTCGCGGCCTTGCGCACGCCCTCGTAGCTCGCACGGTAATCGTGCTTGACGACCACGACATGCTCGATCACGTCGCACACATAGCCCATGTCCACGAACTCCGCGAGCGGCACGCGGCCGGCGCCCGTCAGCTCAACGTACGAATCGAGCGCGAGGAAGGCGGAGAGAACGTCCGAGAAGCCAAAGCGGCCGTAGATGCTGCCGCCCACCGTGGCGGTATTGCGCAGCTGCACGCCCACGATGTCGTGGACGGCGAACTCAAAGACATGGTTGACAAGCGCGTTGAGCCCGGCATGACGCTCGAGCTGGTGCAGGGTGCACATGGCACCGATGCGAAACTCGGTCTCGGTCTCCTCAATCTGATCGAGTCCGCAGGCCGAAAGGTCAATCGCCGTCGCCACACGACGCGAACCCAGGCGCATCCAGATGCCACCGCCCACAATCTTGTTGTTGCGGTTCTTCTGCAAGAGCTCATAGGCTTCGGCCGCGTTTCCAACACGGACGTAGGTACCGAACTTGAGCACGTTCTCCCCCATCTCTTCACTTGTCCAGTACTTTTAAGTGTACCAAACGAGGGGGCACAGCTCGTGTCGGGACAAAATGAACCGTTTTCCTCCGTCGCATGCGAATCAAAAAGGCTCCCAGCCAAGATGACTGGGAGCCTTCTGCGATGCTATGTCGAGCGAAGATTTAGCAGACGCCCTGGGCGAGCATGGCATCGGCGACCTTCAGGAAGCCGGCGATGTTGGCGCCCATGACGAAGTTGCCCTCCTCGCCGTACTCCTTGGCGGTGTCGTCCACGTTGTGGAACATGCCGCGCATGAGCTGCTCGAGCTTGCCGTCGACCTCCTCGAAGGTCCAGGACCTGTCTCTTATACACATCTCCGAGCCCACGAGACATCT
>URBM01000197.1 GCA_900545995.1 uncultured Collinsella sp.
GGTCGTAGAGGCCCTCGGGATAGATGATCCAGTCCCAATCGGTGGTGGGTACGCCTTCGCGTACGCATGACTCGCCCACGCCCTTGAGGAACCAGCGCGAGGAGCCCTTGTCGCCGGTGCCATTGTGGTTGATGTCGTTTTCGCCCTCGGCGGCACGCAGGAACTGGCACTTGTAGGTGTTGACGCCCAGGCAATCGTTGTAGGGGAGCGCGGCGGTCAGCGCGGCGATGTCCTCGTCGCGGACGTCGAGCTCGCCGCCGGCGATATGGGCCAGCTTGGTCGCAGCCTCCATGGTGTCGGCTGCATAGTGGCCGCGGAAGGTGGCGTCGAGTACCCAGCGGTTGTTGATGACGTCGGCCATGCGAGCTGCCTCGCAGTCGGCGGCGTTGTTGGGATCGAGGGGATACTTGGGCTCCAGGTTCTGGACAATGCCGATCTCGCCCTCAAAGCCGCCCTCATGGAAGGCGACGACAGCCTTGGCGTGGGCCACCATCATGTTGTGCATGAGCTGGAAGGCCTTGTCCAGGCGATACTTCTCGCCGTGCGGCCAGTTGCCGACGATAAAGCTGCCCTCGGCGGTCGCGGGGATCTCGTTAAACGTGAACCAGTGCTTGACCTCGGTGAATTCGGCAAAGCAGAACTTGGCGTACTCGACAAAGGCGTCGATCGTCGTGCGCGTCAGGAAACCCTCGCCGCCGTTCTGGTAAAAGGCCTCGGGCGTATCGAAGTGATCGAGCGTGACATAGGGGATAACGCCAGCTTTGTTGCAGGTGGCGAAAAGCTCGTGATAGAAAGCGACGCCCTCGGGGTTAATCTCGCCGGTGCCACTGGGGAAGATGCGGCTCCAAGCGATAGAGACGCGAATACCGTTGATGCCGAAACGCTGGCACAGGTCGATATCGACCGGGTACTTGTTGTAGAAGTCGCTTGCGGGATCGGGGGAGAAGCGACCCTGGGCTGCCAGGAAATCGTCCCAGGGCACTTTGCCCTTGCCGTGCGTGCGGGTCTCGCCCTCAACCTGGTAAGCAGCGGTGGCGCCGCCAAACACAAAGCCGTCGGGGAACTGCATGGGGTTGGTCATGAGTCATCCTTTCTGTGGGATTCGAATAGGGAGGGTGCCCGAACTGGGGATCCGGGCACCAACAGAGGGAGGAAACTAGTCGAGGTTCTCGCGGAGCCACTTGATGGCGCCAGCGGGGTCGCGAGCTAGGTCGATATATTCCTTACCGCGCGGGGCGAGCAGCTTAATGCCCAGGCGATCGGTGTCGGCCTTCATGTCGTTGTAGTAGCTACGGACCTGCGGGGCAAGCACGATAACGTCGTACTGATCCATGATGGCAGTGTGCTGGCCATAGGCGCCTGCGGAGGAAGCGATGTTCTCTCCGGTCTGTGCAGCACCTTCCTTGATGGCGTTGGCAAGCATGGCAGAGGTGCCGGCGCCGGCGCACAGGACGAGGACCTTCAGGCCATCGACGTCCTTCTTAGCGGATGCGTCGGAGGCGGGCTCGGGCTGATCGGCGACAGGCTTGCTGTCGGCGGCAGCGGCGGTCGGCTCGACGGCAGCGGTGGTCTGCTCGGCAGCGGGCGCAGAGGTGCTGGCGGCGATGGTGGCAGCACCATCGGACTCGAGACCCAGCTCGGCGGCGCGTTCGGCCTCCTGGTCGCAGAGCAGCTTATCGTATGCCTTCAAGAACGGCAGGTAGATGATGGCGTCCAGCAAGATGATGATCGCGACAAATACCAGGGCGATAAGCTGGAAGTTCGTGGTGATGAAGATGCCGATGGGGGCAGGGGTAGCCCAAGGCACCACGAAGGAGAAGCCGTTCATGCCCACGTTATCGATAAAGAACTTGGCAACACTTACGTTGACGCAGCCGGCGGCAACAAAGGGGATGAGCATGTAGGGGTTAAGGATCATCGGCGCGCCAAAGAGCAGCGGTTCGTTGACGGCGAAGGCAACAGGAACAATCGAGGCCTTACCGACGGCTTTGAGCTGCTTGGACTTCATAAAGAGAATCAGCAGAAGCGGCACGATGAACGTGGCGCCGGTGCCGCCGAACTCACCCACGAGCGACATGTTGAAGGTGAGGGAGTGGGCGCTGTCTCTTATACACATCTGACGCTGCCGACGATAAGGCTCGTGTAGA
>URBM01000198.1 GCA_900545995.1 uncultured Collinsella sp.
TGCGAACCTCCAGTCCGGACCGCTTCACGGTCCAACTTTCTGTCCGCACCCCCAAACAGGAACTATTTCACCGCAACTTCTAAGGGGCCGAAGCAGTCTTTTTAGCTCGTCCTAATATTGGCTGACTTTCTGAAGCGCGGGGCGGTGGGACGTCTGCGTATTTGCTGCGCAAATCCGCACCGGCTTCGGACGCCTGCCGGCGCCCTCGCCGGCTCGCTGCGGACGCTGCGCGTCCGCTTGACGCTCGCCCCCTCGCGGGTTCGAGTCCCACCGGCATCTAAAAGAAACGGGCCCGCATCCCTTGGGGACACGGGCCCGAAAGCTCCATATGGTAGGGGCGGTGGGACTCGAACCCACAATCCTTGCGGCGAGAGATTTTAAGTCTCCTGCGTATGCCAATTCCGCCACGCCCCCGTAAGACTAGAAGTCTAGCACAAGCCGTCCGTTACGCGTTGACAGCCATCGAGTGCCGGCCCGACTTCTCCAGGAACTCCTGGAACTTGGCTTCGTCGCCCTTGTTCTTGTACTGCAGAGCCAGCAGGTATTCCAGGCGGCAGCTCTTGACCTTGTCGTCACCGGCCTCCTTGAGCATGCGCTCCAGCTCGGGAATGTCGTTGTGGCGCTTGAGGATCATCGTGTCGTACATCAGTTGGCATTCGTGTGCGACTGCCTCGGCCTGGCCGCCCTCAAAGCCCTTGATTTCGTGCAGCAGCTCCTTGGACTTTTTGCGGTCCTCCTGGCCAACGTAGTAGTTAAAGGCCTTAATGACCAGGTCGACGCGCTGCATTTTGGGCAGGTTGAGCCCCAGCAGCAAATCGAACATCTCGTCGGCACGCTTGTGGTCCTCGCGCAGCAGATAGGAGTTCAGGCGCAGGTAGTCGCGGTTATAGCGCGGGTACAGCATGCTGGTGAGTTTGGCGTCGAGCAGGCGATCGAACTCGTCCCACTGCTTGGCGGCCATAAGCTGCTGCAGGCGCTTAAACGTGGTGCGTTTTTTGACGCTAAAGAATACCGACACGGCGATACAGATGATAACGACGGTGGTCCAGAGGGTGCGGGAATCGGGCATTTCAGAGTCCTTAGTCGCTCGTAAAGCGAGCGGTATGACAACACGTACTAGATGTATTATACGCAGCGTGCTAGCAAACTGGCATAAAAGTGCATCGAGGCCGAGCGCTACCGCTCGCTGCGGTACACTTACCTAAAGTAAACCATGAAGGGAGACATTACCTATGAAGAAGATTGTTTTGGCTTGCGGTGCTGGCGCTGCTACTTCCACGCTCGTTGCCCAGAAGGTCGCCACCATGCTCGACGCCAACGGTTATGCCGGCAAGTACGAGATCGTGCAGTGCGCCATCTCCGAGGCCAAGGACGCTTGCGACGAGGGCGCCGACCTGCTGATCGCCACCACCGTTGCCCCCGAGGGCCTCACCTGCCCGTACGTGAGCGGTGTGCCCTTCATGACCGGCATGAACCGCGTCGCTGCCGAGAAGGCCGTTCTCGACGTCATGGCTCAGTAGGCGCTACCTGTATGAATGAGCAGAACGCCAATCCGGTCGAGCTCTTTGGCATGCGCGTTGCCCATGTGGGCATTAACGCCACCGACCCGGCAGACGCCCTGGAGATCGCGGAGCTGTTCTCGACGATGATGGGCCTGCCCGTCATCGAGACCCCCGTTTCGTACTTTAACGATTCGCTGGTCGAGATCATGAAGCAGAATGGTCGTGGCACCAAGGGCCACATCGGCTTTGCCGTCAACGACATCGATGCGGCCGAGAAGTGGTTTGCCGAGCGCGGGCTCGAGGTTAACGAGGAGTCGCGCGTGCTGCTGCCCGACGGCGGCACCAAGCTCGTGTACTTTAAGCGCGAGTTCGCCGGCTTCGCCGTGCATCTGTGCCGCGAGTAGCGCACAAGCTGCTTATAGCTAGCAAAAAGGGATAGGGCCGCATGGCCTTATCCCTTTATTTCAAGACTTTAGTCCGCTGGCCGCGCAGCGGCCAGCTTTAAACCACCCGCTACGCGGGTGGAGACAAACGGCTTTACAAAGCCACCCCCTCGCCGGACACTTGCGATTGTTCAGGCCGCGAGGAATCCGAGTCGAGAGG
>URBM01000199.1 GCA_900545995.1 uncultured Collinsella sp.
CACGCACAACAAGGGCGGGAACGATTCCTGGACGCAGCTTCAGTCAGCTCCTGTCGTTTCGCTGGCGGCCGGCGACCTCGATCGCGATTTTTGCGATGACCTCGCCATCGTGGTCTCGGCACCCTACGGCAAAAAGAATATTGATAAGTCGACGCATTGCGAGCTGTTCTCGTGGGATGCATCCAAGGGTGCGCTCGTCCATGTCGATGCTCTGGGTGACGCGCGCGCAATCTCCCTCTCCGCGAACGGCAAGACCATGGTTGCCGCGAATGCGACATTCGGCACGTTTGCCGCCTACGATGAAGAAGGAAAGAAGACGGGTGAAACCGTCACGGGCCTTATTCTTGCGGGCTATGACTGGCAAAGCAGCACTTTTGATTACGGCGCCTCTGACGGTAGCAAGGGGCTGTACGGCGCGCTGTACCGCTACGCGTATTTTGACTCGGAGTCTGGCGAGTTCAAACTTTCCGATTGCAAGGAATACAGAGACGGGCTCCTCGCCTCCTATGGACTGATGCATGTGCCCAACAGCGCATGGAAGGATAGTGCTCAGGATAAGCGCTATCCGTGCACCTTGGCACCTATTGCTCTTGCCACTGCCAACCTTGACGGTCTGTCCGAGCAGCCGGCGGTCGACGAGGTGCTCGTGGGCGGCGATGTGTTCCGCGACTTTGCCTGCAACACGGCGCAGAGCGGGGCCCAGGGCTTGGGTTCCATGGTCGGAACCATGAGCATGAGCGGCCAGCAATACAACAGTAGCAACAAGCATGACCACAAGGGTATCGAGCAGGTGTGGATCAGCGATGTCAAGGCGGGCAGCGTCTCGGGTTCGGACCGCTATAACGAGAGCTTTATCGCCGTGGTGGGCAAGCACCGCGATGAGGACCTGCGCAAGAACGATGACTACTATTGGATGACCGCCACGCATTTTTCGCTCGACGAGAACGGAAAGGTGCGCCGCGGCGAGGAGCAGGTGATTAGCGAGAGCAACCGTCGCGGCACTACCTACGGCACATTTATCTCGCTCGCGCTGCCCGATGTCGACAATGACAGCGTCAAGATCACGTACAAGGACCGCTACAAGGTCTATACCAACCCGCGCGTGCTCGCCGTGCTGCAGGATGCTCCCTATGTTGAGGATCTGGAGCAGGCATACGGCTATCTGGTGTTGGGCGGCACGTCATACGGAGAGGAAAAGGGCACGGGGACATCCCAGGGCTATACCATTGGCGCCGAGTTGGGCGTTGCCGTCGAGGTACAGACCGGTCCGCCCCTGGTCGCGATGAATGCTTCAGTCGATTTTGCCGCCGAGGGATGCTATGACTACCGGAGCGAGCGCACGGTCAGCGCAAGCGTAAGCTATGAGTCGCATGCCGGCGAGGGTGACAAGGCCGTGCTCTACACGATTCCGATGGTCTATTACGAGTATGAGATCGAAAATGAGGAAACTGGTGGCAAGGGCGTGATGGCGGCGCCCGTGTCGCTCGGCGCGCAGACCTCGGTCGTTAATGTCGAGGCCTATGACCGCATTGCCAAGCAGCACAATATGACGCCGCTCAGCTACTTTTTGACCAACCGGTCGGGAGAACCCGGAACCTATCAAACGACGCTCAACGGCGAGACTCCCGTTGGGGATTCCTTTGGCCTGGGCAAGCCTGGCGTAACGCGCGCCTACACGCACGATGGGTTTAACGGCGCCGCCGCGCAGTCGGGGGCGAGCATTGAGCAGACCATCGAAGCCGAGGAGGGCAAGGAGCAGGAGCTCGAGCTCGGCTTGACGCTGAACGGCAGCGTTGTCATGGGCGCGAAGCTCGCAAAGCACGAGTTGTTTGGCGGCCTGTGCTTTGGTGCCAACGCCGGCTTTACTACGGGTAACTCCTCGAGTGAATCGACCGAATACGGCGGCACCGTCGACAACCTGCCCGAGGCCGCGCAGGGCAAGTACGGTTTTGTGTGGCGTCTGGGCGTCAACGCGGTGGATGTCGACAAGTTCGAGGCAGACTCGGGCGATAAGCTCGGCACCAAGGACACCGACCAGTTCTGGATCGTGGGCTATGACCTGTCTCTTATACACATCTGA
>URBM01000200.1 GCA_900545995.1 uncultured Collinsella sp.
GCCCACGCCCTTATGGCAGCTGGCATGAAGTCCGCCGAGGTCACCTTCCGCACCGCCTGCGCCGCCGAGTGCATCGCCGCTATGGCCGAGGCCGAGCCCGAGATGTGCGTTGGCGCCGGCACTGTCCTGACCGTCGAGCAGGTTGAGCAGGCCCGCGCAGCCGGTGCCAAGTTCATCGTCTCCCCGGGTTACAACGAGGACGTCGTGAAGCACTGCATCGACATCGACCTGCCCGTCCTTCCCGGAACCGTGACCCCCTCCGAGGTCACCGCAGCCGAGAACCTGGGCCTCAAGGTCACCAAGTTCTTCCCCGCGTCCCAGTATGGCGGCCTGAACACCATCAAGGCCCTCGCCGCTCCGTTTGTCGGTCACCGCTTTATGCCTACCGGCGGCGTGAGCACCGCCAACGTCGAGGAGTACCTGAGCTCCTCCGCCATCATCGCCTGCGGTGGCACCTGGATGGTCAAGCCGGCCCTGTTTGCCGACGGCGACTTCTCCAAGGTCGAGCAGATCGCCCGCGAGGCCATGGACGTCGTCAAGAAGGTCCGCGGCTAGGTTTAGCTCTCTATCGTGAAAGGGGGCGTGCCCTAGACCTCGCCCCCTTTCTTTTAAAGCGGCTCGGAAGCGCGCCGTTTCCGTCACGGACAAGAACCGAAAACGTCTTGTATGCTGATAGAACGTGACGGAAGCGACACGCCCCCGAGCCGCTTTGCCTACTCGGTTGGCAACCGCGCTCAACTGAGCCACTTCGACAAAAGCCGAGCCACCAAAACAGCTGCGGCGCCGTCTGGAGGAATGGACTCTTGCTTCCGGTCTTTTCCTCCAAGCAGCGCCGCAGCTTTTTCGTGCCCCGATGTGCCCCGTCACTTGCGGTGGAATACGGACTGCCTACACCATCAGAGCCGCAAAACAATCCCTATTTCACCGCAACTAATGAAGGGGGCGAGTTAGATGGCCGAGTCTTTGGACAGCTCAAAATAGTCGGGATGCAAGGCGATAACCGGGCCCTGCTCCTCGGGCATCAGGTGCAAGTGCGTCTCTGCCAGATAGCTCGCCGCATCGGTATCGCCCCTCTTAATGGCCTCGAGAATCCGGCGATGCTGCCGACGAATCGGCTCCCAATCCAGGTCCTGCGACACCATACGCAACCAGTTGTATCGCTCAAAATGTGTGTTGACGCTCTTCATCCAATCCCACAACATGTGACGGCCGGCAATCTCAAAACACGTCTCATGGAACAGGTTGTCCAGATCGAAAAAGCGACGCGTTTCGCTATGGTCGAGCGACTCGGACTCGGCAAGAATCTGCTCGAGCCGCTGCTTTTGCTCGGGCGAGGCGGCCGAACAACATTTAATGAGCACGCTTCTCTCAAGTTTCTCGCGCAAGAAGCAGGCGTTCTCGGCGCGCTCCATGCTGATTTTTGAGACATAGGTGCCGCTTTTGGGACGCGTTTCCACCAGCTCCTGCTCACGCAGGCGCACAAAGGACTCGCGAATGGGCGTGCGCCCGATTCCCGTCTCCTTTTCCAGACCAATCGCCGAAAGACGCGTGCCGGGTTTGAGCTCGGCATAGATAATCTTGGAGCGCAATGCGTTGTATGCCTGGTCTTGCAGGCTCTGATTATGCTGGCGTTGTTCCATAAAGCCCTCGGATAAACCCTCGGTTAGTCGAATACCACCATGCAATACTATCGCATCGACACGCCCCCGCTCCCAATCAGTCTTTTTGGGACGGGGCTCTTTTAGCTACCCTGGCCCGCAGATCGGCCCCCTTGCCACAAAAGTGGCCCATCTACTACGTTAACACGGATAGCCTCGGCCATACCGAAAACCGTGAAAACAAAACCGCAGGTAGACAGCTTGTCGATTTTCGAAAAAGCCGACTATGGTTGACCCCTGCGGCTTAAACGTAGTAGATAGGCCCTTTTCGTGGCGCAGCACTACTGCACCCCAAATTGGTACCTCGAGCCTGTTATAAGTTGCTGTGAAATACGGACGGTTGATAATCAAGGCGCGCTATACGGCTTGCTATATCTCACTATACTTTGCTGAACGTCGCTATACTTTGCT
>URBM01000201.1 GCA_900545995.1 uncultured Collinsella sp.
AGCTACCCAGTCCGGTCTCGACAATCTTTTCCATCTCCTCGCGGCGGTAGATGATCTCGCCGCCGGTCGAGAAGTCGGGCATGGGCATATACTCAAGCAGGTCGCAGTCGGGATCCTGCAGGTAGTGCATGGTGGCGGTGCAGACCTCGTTGAGGTTGAAACCGCAGATGTCGGACGCCATGGCGACGCCGATGCCCTTGTTGGCCGAGACAAGGATGTTGGGGAACGTGGTGGGCAGCAGGCGCGGCTCCTTCATGGCGCCGTCGTAGCTATCGACGAAGTCGACCGGGTCCTTGTCGATGTCCTTGAAGATCTCGGCGCTGATGGGGGAGAGCTTGGCCTCGGTATAACGCGAGGCGGCGTAGCTCAGGTCGCCCGAATAGTACTTGCCAAAGTTGCCTTTCGACTCAACGAACGGCGCGAGCAGTGCCTCGTTGCCGGTGGCCAGGCGCACCATCGTCTCGTAAATCGCGGCGTCGCCGTGCGGGTTGAGCTTCATGGTCTGGCCCACGATGTTGGCGCTCTTCTGGCGCTCGCCCTTGAGCAGACCCATCTTGTACATGGTGTAGAGCAGCTTGCGGTGCGAGGGCTTAAAGCCGTCAATCTCGGGGAACGCACGCGAGACGTTGACGCTCATGGCGTAGGGCATGTAGTTGACCTCGAGCGTCTGCGTGATCGGCTGGTCGGTGACCTCGGAGTGCAGGCCGATGACGTTCTCGGCGTTGACCTGCTTTTTCTTTGGCTGGTTCTTCGTCTTCTTCTTTGCCACGATATCCTCTTGAACTTCTTAAGGGCCGTCGTTATCGATTTGCTGCTACTGCAGGTCCAGCTGGTCCAGGTACTCCTTGCCGTGCTCGGAGATATGGCGCTTGCGGCCCGCCTCGTCGTTGCCCAGCAACAGATTGAACATGGTCTCCATCTTGGTGACGTCCTCGGGCTCCACCTTGATCAGGCGACGCGTCTCGGGGTTCATGGTGGTGAGCCACATCATGTCCGGGTCGTTCTCACCAAGACCCTTGGAGCGGTTGATGGAGCACTTTTGGTCGCCAATCTCCTTGAGGATGCCGTTCTTCTCGAGCTCGGTGTAGGCGAAGTAAGTCTTTTCTTTGCAGTTGATCTCGTAGAGCGGCGACTCGGCGATATACACGTAACCCTCGTCGATAAGTGTGGGCACCAAGCGGTAGAGCATGGTGAGCACGAGCGTGCGGATGTGATAACCGTCGACGTCGGCGTCCGTACAGATGATGACCTTGTTCCAGTTGAGGTTGTCCAGGTCAAAGGCGCCAAGGTTCTTGATGCGCTTGTCCTTGATCTCCACGCCGCAGCCCAGCACGCGCATGAGGTCCATGATGATGTCGGACTTAAAGATGCGCGGGTAGTCCTCCTTCAGGCAGTTGAGGATCTTACCGCGGACGGGCATAACGCCTTGGAACTCGGCGTCGCGCGACGTGCGAATGGCGCCTGCTGCCGAGTCGCCCTCTACGATGTAGATTTCGCGGCGGTTCTTGTCCTTGGAGCGGCAGTCGATGAACTTCTGCACGCGGTTGGCCATGTCGGTCTTCTGCTGCAGGTTGGTCTTGATGCTCTGACGCGTTTTCTCGGCGTTCTCGCGCGAGCGCTTGTTGATGAGCACCTGCTCCAGAATCTTGTTGGCGGCGTCTTTGTTCTCGATCAGGTAGGTCGAGAGGCGCTCCTTAAAGAATGCCGTCATGGCCTGCTGGATAAAGCGGTTGTTGATGGCCTTCTTGGTCTGGTTCTCGTAGGACGTCTGGGTGGAGAAACAGTTGGTCACCAGCACCAGGCAGTCCTGTACGTCTTGCCACTTAATGCCGCTCTCGTTTTTGTTGTACTTGCCCTGTTGCTTGATGTAGGCGTCGATTGCGCTGGTCAGAGCGCTGCGGGCGGCCTTTTCGGGCGAGCCGCCGTTCTCGAGCCAAGAGGAGTTGTGGTAGTACTCCTGCATCGTGAAGGTGCGCGAGAAGCACATGCACGCGGTGATTTTAACGTTGTAGTCGGGCAGGTCCTCGCGGTCGCGACCGCGA
>URBM01000202.1 GCA_900545995.1 uncultured Collinsella sp.
GGCGGATCGTCTGGGCGTTCACCCGGGTGATGCTGTTGTCGCGCGCATTTTGACCTACCCGACGCGCCTGGAATCGGGCGCTGTGACGATCGAACGCCGCATTGGCGGAGATGACGCGCCCGATTTGGGCGTTCAATATGTGATGGCGCGCTACGGCTATACCGATAGCTATCCCGAGGCCGCGCTGGACGAGGCCGAGGGGCTTTCGCTCGATGTGTCCGCGGCGCTTAAGGACCCGCTCCGCCGCGATCTGCGCGACCGCTTTGTCATCACGATCGACCCGGTCGACGCGCGCGACTTTGACGATGCCATTTCGTTGGAGCGCACGCCCGAGGGTGGCTACAAGCTGGATGTGCATATCGCCGACGTTTCACACTATGTGGCTTGGGACGGGCATATCGATCTTGAGGCTCGCCATCGTACGACATCGGTGTATCTGGCCGATCGCGTGCTTCCCATGCTGCCCGAACGCCTGTCCAATGACCTGTGCTCGCTTCGCCCTGACGAGGACCGTCTTGCGTTTACCGTCGATATCGAGCTCGATGCGCAGGGTCGCGTGCGGCATTACGATCCGTATCCCAGCGTGATTCGCTCGCGTGTGCGTATGGACTATGACGGCGCCGAGGCGCTGCTGGTGCGTGCCGGCGCGGTTGAGTATTCGGTGCTGGAGGGTGCAGCCGAGGATGTTGCGGCTGCCGAGACCTCGCGCGAGGAAGCGCTTGAGCGCGGTCTTGCGTGCGAGGAGACTGCCCGCGGCTACAACATCGACCTCGGCGATTTCCTTGTCGCCGCTAACGAACTCGCCGAACTTCGCCGTCGTATTCGTCGCGCCCGCGGCTCAGTCGATTTTGACACGGCCGAGATTCGCGCTCTATTGGATGAGGACGGAGTGCCCGTGCAGATTGTGGCGCGTGAGCGTTCGTGTGCCACGTCGCTTATCGAGGAAGCCATGCTGCTCGCCAACGAGTGCGTTGCAGAGTGGCTGGCAGACCGTGATATCGAGGCCTGCTATCGCGTGCATGAGGATCCGAGCCCCGATAGCCTGCACGGTGCTGCCGTTGCGTTGGCGCAGCTAGGCATCATCGACGATCGCCGTGCTGCCGGTATTGCCCTGGGGAGCCCCGATGAGCTGCAGGCTGCAGTTGATGCTGCCGCCGGTACGGCCAACGCACCGCTCGTTAACACGCTGCTTCTGCGCAGCATGCAGCGCGCGCTGTACAAGCCGCGCAACGAGGGCCACTTTGCGCTCGCCGCGCCGTGCTACTGTCACTTTACGAGTCCCATCCGTCGCTACCCCGATCTGGTGGTGCACCGCGTGCTCAAACTGCAGTTGGCCTATGAGCAGCTCGGCGGCAAGGACGCCTTGGTCCGTACGCCGTGGCTGATCGGCAAGGGGCGCGAGTCGCTGCCGCGCATTCTGCCGCAGATCTGCCGCGCATGTAGCGATGCCGAGCGCGCGGCAGATGCCGCCAGCCATGTGACACAAAAGATCAAGATTGCCCAGTACTATGAGGACCGTCTAGGCGAGCGCTATGCCGGAACCGTCTCGTGGGTTAGCAGCATGGGCCTCTTTGTGCGCTTGGATCTAACGCAGGTCGAAGGCTTGGTTTCGATCAAGAGCCTGGGCAACGAGTGGTTCGAGTTCGACGAGGACGCGCTAACGCTCACGGGTGCCGACACGGGCACCCGTTACGAGCTGGGGCAGCGCGTGATCATCGAGGTCTCGCGCGTCAATACCACGCGTGGGCACTTGGACTTCAAGCTTATCCATTAGCCAAATCCCGACTGATGGTGGGGGAGCGGAGGGCGGCCTTTCGGGACCGCCCTCCGCATTTGAATCGTGGCTACCTTGCCGTCTGCTCGGCCGCCCGCTTACCTGCTATTTGAGAGGTAAAACCTACCAAAATAAACCTGTCCCTTTTGGCAGGTTTACAAGAAAGCGGGGATGAGATGGCGACGGTGTACGGTTATGCGCGGGTGAGTTCGCGCGATCAGAACCTTCTGTCTCTTA